>JASBTC010000067.1 GCA_030148625.1 Sphingobium sp.
GAGGGCTTCTTCGCCAAGCTCAAGCAATGGCGACGCATCGCTACACGATACGACAAGCTCGCCCAACACTTCCTCGGATTCATCAAACTCGCCAGCATCATGCTATGGCTCAAATGATTAAATCGTCACCACAGCCTAGCGCGGCTTGAGCCCCGGGCGGCGATAATCGGTGTTCGGTTGAAAAATCGACGGAACGACATGGGTGGCCTGAGGCTGTGACGACGTGATCAGCGCCTTTGCCGGGTCGATCGGCCGCTCGAACTGGACACCAAACTGATCCTGGCGGACCCATGCGATCTTGCCGGCGACCGTACCGATAACCGGCAGGCTCACTTCGACGGGCTGCCAGGCATCGATCGGCGTGTCGGATCGGCCGCCCAATCCCCCGGAGGAGATATTGCGGACGCGGACGCGGACCACCGATCCGTCCTGAAGTCGCATATCGCAGGCGAGCAGACGGCTTGTCCGGGGCTCGCGGGATTGACCGTCGCCCGGACCTGCCGAATCTCCGGCGTCGGGAAGCGTGCCGTCCAATCGGTCCTCCAAAAGGATATCGGCCTGATGAATACCGCAAAATCATGCCCGATGTGAACTGCAATCCGCTCGGATCGTCGCATTCCGGCGCGATTTTTCAGAAGGTGTAGCCGATCCCGATCGCACCCAGCCACTGGTTCGAATTGCCCGCGACGCTGACGATCGGGCTGCGTTTGAAATCGCCGAGCAGCTTCGAATAATTGCCGACCGCGAACAAAGCCCAACCCTTGCGCAGATCGCCCGAGAGGGAGAGGGTGCCGAGCAGACCGACGCTCACATTCTTCCAGCCGCCATCGGTGGAATAGGTCGGCAATCCGCTGGCGACCGTACCGGCCGGCGTGACGCCGAAATAGGTGCGGGCATAACCGTCCCCGACGCGGTCGGCGGAGACCGAGAGGCCGACATAGGTGGTCGGGCTCAGCGGCGTGCCATATTCGATCGTCGGAGTCAGGATGTAGCTGTCATGCGTATCGCTGACATCGCGAAGATAAGCGATGCGGAACGACAAGGTGTCATATGCGCTCGTGATCACTCCGGTCTTGGCGACGCCGGCAAAGGCACCGACCTCGATCGCGGCATCGAGCTTGCCGAGCGCGCGGACCTGAGGATCCTTGATCCGCGACGTCCGATCCAGGCGGACGGAGGCCACCGGCCCCAGCGAAATGTCGAGATTGTTGCCCGGCCGCTCGGGGATTGCATCGAAGTAGAATTGGGTGCCGCGCGTATAGAAATTATGGCCGGCAACCTTGCCGCGAACCGCGACGACCGGGCTCAGCAGATAATCGTCCGACCCCTCATAGGACGGCATGTAGCCGGCGCCGGCGCCGATCGTCAGCGTATCGTCATTCTCGGCGGGCGGCGTCTGTTCGGCCGACTGGGCAAAGACCGGCGCCGCGATCAGCATCGCGGCCATGGCGGCGGCGTGGGATATGCGTCGCGCCTGCGCGCCTGAGCGATCGATCATCCGGGAACCTCCCTGTTGGAACTCACCGGAAAAACGGTTGCAAGCTCAATTGGTTGCACGCGCTCTACAGGAAATACTTCATCCGCACCATCTGGCTCACCGGCGCACCGTCGACCTGGAAGCTCGCCGAGGCGAAGCTCGGTGGGCCGAACATCAGGCGCGGGTTGCGTGAAAAGCCGATGCCCTCTTTCGGAATGCCGGCGAAGGTGTCGAGTCTGGAATTGCCGTTCTCGTCGTGGATCACCGCCAGCACATAGGTGCCGCGCGCCAGATCGGCGATATGGACGACCCCGCCATTGGCAGGCACCGATCGCGTGATCGCGCTCTTGTCCTTCGAACAATCGGGAAAGCCTGCGGGATTGGCAGTCAGGCAGATACGGATGATGCCCTTGTGCGAGCGCAGCGCCTCGAAACTGATATCAAGCGATGCGGGTTGAGCCGTCGCGCCCACCAGCGTCCACAGCGCCGTCATTGCCGCGGCGATCCGGCAAGTCGAAGTGGCCCAGCCCCTTGTCCGTCCCGCAAAGCCGATCCCAGAACCGGAAATAGAGCCCATAATTGCACCTGTATTCGGCGTGATGCCGCTGGTGATGGCTCGCCGTGATGAGCCAGCGCCCCAAGGGACCGCGATGGATGAACCGCGGAAAGATTTCCCACCCCATATGGTTGGTCACACCCATAACCGTCATGATCGTCAGTACAAGCGCCAGTGCCGCAACATGGATGGGAATCGCGAACACCAGCGCCGGAATGACCACGGCGCCGGTCAGCGCTTCCCATGGATGGAAACTCATCGCCGCCCAGGCGGTGGGCGGTCGGCTGGCATGATGGACGGCATGGGCGATGCGGAACGGCCGCGGCCGGTGCATCCAGCGATGCGTCCAGTAGAACCACGTGTCGTGCGCCAACAGGTAAAGCAGCACCGAGACCGGCAGATACCAGAGCGGATAGGCGCTCGCATCCGTGTAGATCCGCGTCCAGCCACGATTCTGCCAGCCCCAGGCGACGACGCCCGCGGGCACGCCATAGATTGCCGCGCTGGCGAGCGACCACGCGATCTCACGCCGCATCTGCCCATCGAGCCCGTGATAGAGCCCCGGATGCCGAAACCGCGTCGCCAGCGCGAAGCCGCCGCTGGCAAGCAGATAGCGAACGCCCACGATCAGCGTCATGGCGAGCGCCGAAAGCGCGATGGCGATAGCGATGGTCACGCCGCCCTTTTAGGGGCCGGGGCCGCCCGCGCCAAGACGAGCGGGGCGTTTGATCCGATCGTTCCATGCCGTCCCCCCTTGCGCCCGCCATCTCCTCCTGTAGGTGGCATCCGACAATGCCGAGCAAGATTATCTGTGACATCGCGATCGTCGGAGGCGGACTGGCCGGATCGCTGATCGCACTCGCCCTTCGCGCCAGGCGACCTGGCCTCGACGTGCGGTTGATCGAGGAAAGCGACATATTGGGCGGCGACCATGTCTGGTCGTTCTTCGCCGAGGACGTCGCCCCCGAAGATCGCTGGCTGGTCGCGCCACTCGTCCGCCATATGTGGCAAGGACATCGCGTCGCGTTTCCGGAACACGCCCGCGCGCTTTCCGGCGGCTATTATTCGATCCTGTCGGAGGATCTGGATCATCATGTCCGCGCAACGCTGCCCAAACGATCGGTGATGACCGGACGTCGCGTCGCATCGCTCACCCGCGCAAGCGTCGTGATCGCGGGCGGCACGCGGATCAAGGCGAGCGGCGTGATCGACGCGCGCGGCCCGGCGGATCTGAGCCTGCTCGACCTCGGCTGGCAAAAATTCCTGGGCCGGGAACTGGTGCTCGATGCGCCGCACGGGCAGGATATGCCGATCGTGATGGATGCGACGGTCCAGCAGATCGACGGCTATCGTTTCGTCTACACTTTGCCTTTCGGAATCGAGCGCATCTTCGTCGAGGACACCTATTACAGCGACGGCCCCGAACTCGATGTCGATATCTGCCGCAAGCGCATCGACGAATATGCCGTGGCCAGGGGCTGGCATGTCGGCCATGTAGCGCGCGAAGAGGTCGGCGTGCTGCCCGTCTGCATGGGCGGCGATTTCGAGGGATATTGGGGTTCCGGCGGGCAGCAGGTGGCGAAAGCCGGCGTGCGCGCTGCCCTGTTCCATCCGACCACCGGCTATTCGCTGCCCGATGCGGTGCGGACCGCGGCGCTGGTCTCCGGATTACCGCGGCTCGACGGCGCCGCGCTGCACGACGCATTGCACGATTTCGCGAAAAGGCCTGGGATGAACGCGGCTTCTATCGCATGTTGAACCGGATGCTGTTCCGCGCCGCTGAGCCCGCCGAGCGCTACAAGGTGCTCGAGCGATTCTATCGCCTCGACCCCGCATTGGTCGCGCGTTTCTACGCGGGTCGTTCTACCGCGATGGACAAGGCGCGGATCCTGATGGGCAAGCCGCCCGTCCCCGTGGGCCGCGCGCTTTCGGCGATCAGGAAACCCAGGAAATGAGCCGGAAGATGACGAGGCGGCGATGAGGACAGCGGCGGTCATCGGCGCGGGCTTCGGCGGACTGGCGCTCGCGATCCGTCTCCAGGCGGCCGGAATCGCCACCACGGTGATCGAGGGGCGCGACCGGCCCGGCGGCAGGGCATATTATTGGGAAAAGGACGGCTTCACCTTCGACGCCGGCCCGACCGTGATCACCGATCCAGCCTGCCTGCGCGAATTATGGGCATTGTCGGGGCACGACATGGCGGCGGACGTGACCCTGACCCCGGTCAAGCCATTCTATCGGCTCAACTGGCCCGACGGCACCAATTTCGATTATTCCAATGACGAGGCGCAGCTTCGCAATGAGATCGCCCGGCTCGATCCGCTGGATGTCGAGGGCTATGCGCGCTTCCTCGACTATGCGGCCGGCGTCTATCGCGAAGGCTATGAGAAGCTGGGCAGTGTCGCCTTTCTCGATTTCGCATCGATGGTGAAGGCCGCACCCGCGCTGATGAAATATCAGGCGTGGCGATCGGTCTATTCGATAGTCTCCAGCTTCGTGAAGAACGAGAAATTGCGCGAGGCGCTGAGCTTCCACACATTGCTGGTCGGCGGCAACCCGATGACGACGAGCGCGATCTACGCGCTGATCCACAAGCTGGAGAAGGATGGCGGTGTCTGGTTCGCCCAGGGCGGCACCAACCGTCTGGTCGCCGCGATGGTCGCGCAGTTCGAACGGCTGGGCGGCACGCTTCGGCTGGGCGACCCTGTCCGGCGGATCGAGACGGTGGGCGATCGCGCGACGGGCGTGACCACCGCGAGCGGCTGGCGCATGGATGCCGATGCGGTCGCCAGCAATGCCGACGTCATGCACAGCTATCGCGACCTGTTGCCGCAGAACAAACGCGGCGAGCGGGTCGCACGATCGCTCGCCACCAAACGCTGGTCGCCGTCGCTGTTCGTCGTTCATTTCGGGATCAAGGGCGCCTGGCCGGGCATCCCGCACCACATGATCCTGTTCGGCCCGCGCTATCGCGGGCTGCTGTCCGACATCTACGACACCGGCGTCTTGCCGCGCGATTTCTCGCTTTACCTCCATCACCCGACGGTCACCGATCCGTCGATGGCGCCGGAGGGTCATTCGACCTTCTATGCGCTAGCGCCGGTGCCGCACATGGGCAAGCTGCCGGTCGACTGGAGCGATATCGGCCCGATCCTGGAAAAGCGCATCCTCGACGAGGTCGGCCGTCGCCTGATCCCCGACATCCATGAGCGGATCGTGACCAGCTTCCACTATACGCCCGCCGATTTCGGCCGCGACCTGAACGCCCATCTCGGCAGCGCGTTCAGCCTCGAGCCATTGCTGACCCAGAGCGCCTGGTTCCGCACCCATAATCGCGACGACGCGATATCCAATCTCTATTTCGTCGGCGCGGGAACGCACCCCGGCGCCGGCATTCCGGGCGTCGTCGGCAGCGCGAAGGCGACCGCGGCGCTGATGCTGGAGGAAAGACGATGAAGCGCCTCGCAATCTATTGCGGCTCGGCCACGCCGACCGATCCCGTCTATATCGAATCGGCACACATGGTGGGCCGCACGCTCGCCGAGCGCGGGATCGGCGTGGTCTATGGTGGCGGCCGCCTGGGACTGATGGGCGCGGTGGCGGACGCGGCGCTGGAGGCCGGCGGCGAAGTGATCGGGGTGATTCCCGATGCGCTCGTCAATGCGGAAGTCGCCCATCGCGGCTGCACCGAACTGCACACGGTACAGACCATGCACCAGCGCAAACAGCTCTTCACCGACCTTTCGGACGGCTTCATCTCGATTCCGGGCGGCGTCGGCACGATGGACGAATTGTGGGAAGCGGTGAGCTGGGCACAGCTCGGCTATCACGAAAAGCCGGTCGGGCTGCTCAACGTCGCCGGCTATTACGATCATCTGATCGCCTTTGCCGAACATATGGCGGAGGTCGGATTCGTCCGGCCGCAGCATCGCGACATCCTTATCGTCGACGACACGCTCGACGGCCTGCTCGCCAAGATGGCGGAATATCGGCCGCACCAGACGATATTCCGCATGACCAGCGACCAGCTTTAGGACGAGCTGCCATTCAGGTGATGCCGGGCTGCGAACGGCACTGCCCTGCGCTTCCGGTGCTCACGTACTGAAGTACGCTCCGCTCCGGTTCTCGATCAGCACCATTCTCGCTCCGGCCTGACCTGAATGGCAGCCCGTCCTTCGTCACTATCTCGGACTCGCTTGCGGGCGTTGGCGATGACGGGCATGTCGACTTCCGATGGCTGCGCACGCCCCCCTCCCCACTCGTGAAGCGATCGTCGCCACCGCAGGCGAAAGCATCGCGCGCGGTTCGCAGAGCTTCGCACTGGCGAGCCGGCTGTTCGATCGCAGAACGCGCGAACGCGCCTGGCTGCTTTATGCCTGGTGCCGCCGTTGCGACGATCTGGCCGACGGACAGGATCATGGCGGGACGATGGGCGCGGTCGACGATCCCGCGGCACGACTGGCGCTGATTTCGGAGCGCACCGAACGCGCACTGTCGGGCGAGGTGATCGGCGACCCCGCATTCGACGCACTCAGGATCGTCGCTGCCGAATGCCGCATCCCGCCAGCATTGCCCCGCGACCTGGTTCGGGGCTTTGCGATGGACGCGGCGGACTGGCGACCGCGCAGCGAGACCGATCTGCTCACCTATTGCTATCACGTCGCCGGCGTCGTCGGCGTGATGATGGCGATCGCGATGGGTGTCGATCCGGACGACCGCGACACGCTCGACCGCGCCTGCGATCTGGGCCTGGCTTTCCAGCTCGCCAATATCGCGCGCGACGTGGCCGAGGACGCCGCGGCCGGCCGCTGCTACCTGCCGCTCGACTGGCTTACCGAATTCGATATCCCGCCGGGCGAACATATGAAGCCGCCCTATCGCGATCGGCTCGCGATCATGGCGACACGGCTGGCGAGCAAGGCGGAGGCCTATGAGGCGTCGGCACGGATCGGCGCGACCAGGCTGCCCTTTCGTGCGCGCTGGGCAGTCCTGGCGGCTGCCGGCATCTACGGCGATATCGCACGCATGGTGCGCGCACGCGGCGCTCATGCCTGGGATCACCGCACTGTCGTCGGCAAAGGGGCCAAGCTGGGCTGGGTGATGCGGGCGTGGGTGCAGGGGCATCGGCGGCCGGGCGCATCTGTGACGCGTGATGGGCTTTGGACGAGGCCGGCTGCGTAAATCGCTCCGTTTGTCCCGAGCGAAGTCGAGGGACGTTTGGGGCCCGCGCCGCGTGTCTCGACTTCGCTCGACACGAACGGGGTTTGTAGATGCGCTTCGTCGTGCCGCCCTAACCGTCCAGACCACTAACCGGCGCCCGCACCCCCGCCCGCTCGCGCCGCTTGAGCTCCGCCTTCAGCAGTTCGGGCTTCGGCGCCCAGAGAAAGCCGAAACTCACCGTGCCTTCCTTGGTTTCGACGACATGGTGCAGCCTGTGCGCCTGCACGATCCGCTTCATATAGTCGGAGCGCGGCACATAGCGATGATCGAGCCGTTTGTGGACGATCACGTCGTGGAAACCGAAATAGATCGCGCCATAGCCCGCAATCCCCGCCCCGACCCAGGTCGCCCAATCGCCCCAGCCGAGCTGGACGCCGCCCAGGATCAGCAGGATCGAGGGGATCGCGAAGATCACGGCATAGAGATCGTTGAGTTCCCAGTTACCGGTGCGCGGCCGATGATGGCTCTCGTGGAGGAACCAGCCCGGCCCATGCATCAGCCAGCGATGGGCAACGTACGCGAAACCCTCCATCGCGACGATGGTGGCGAGGAAAAGGAGGATGCCCAGCGCCCAATGCATGGGCGGCATATAGGCGCCCCGCCCCGGCCTGTCATGCCGGGGAATCTCCCTATTCGGGAAAACCGAAGGCGGCGCGGACGGCGGGCGGGATCGGGCGCGGCTTGCCGTCGGTCAGGTCGACATGGACATGGACCAGCTCGATCTCGGCGCGGAGATCATCGGCATCGGCGCCATGCAGTGCGATGGCGAAGGTCATACTGCTATTGCCCATCCGCGCCACGCGCATCAGCCCGTCAATCTCCTCATCGACGCGGATCGGCTTGCGATATTCGACGAGCGCACGCACGACATGGCAATCGAACTCGCCACCAGCCGCGGCATTGATGCCGGCGGCGCGCCAATATTCGGTCAGCACGACATCGGCATATTCGAGATAGCGCGAGTTGAAGACCACGGCCTGGGGATCGACCTCCGCATAGCGGACGCGAAAGCGGTATGAGAAAGGATAGTCGGTGCGGGACATGCATTGGCAATGGCCGAGCGCCGCGCCGCTTTCAAGATCGATCGATTGAACGCCCCTCTCGCTTGCCGAGGGTGATTGCGCGGGTCGATCCTAGCGACTGTCCTGCACATTGGCTCGCCAGGTCGGGATATAGTCGACGCTGCCGCGACATTCGCCCATTTCGGCCTGCGCTGCCAGGCGGAAGCGCTGTCCGTCCCAGGCGAAGCTGCTCGTCACGCCGCAATCGCCCAGACCACGCCCTTTGGCATAGGTGTCGAGCAGACGCTTGTCCGCGTCCCAGGCGGGATTGACCAGCGAATGCGCATCCTCGCCCATGCCGGGGCTCGAATCGAACGCGGCCGGCGTGATCCGCCCCTTTTCGTCGACGATCAGCGCGATACCGAAATAATTATAGGCGCCATTGCCGCAAGGCTGCATCACCAGCGCCAGACTGTGACCGGCATCGAGCCGCACCGCTTCGGGTTCAAGCGATTCCCGATCGACCTCGCAGCCGATATCGCCGAGCTGCTTCAGCGCATCCGCCTGGGAGATGGTTCGCGGCGGCGCGGCCGATGCAGCGGGACGGAGAATGACGGGCAGCGGCGGCGCCGGCGGCACCGTGCTCACGGTTCCCTTGCGCATCAATGCGCTTGTCGTGCCCACACGTTTCTGGCGATCGTCCATGTAGAGCAACGCGGCGCTCGCCCCCGAAAGCGAGACGGCGGATATCTGCTTGCCCATTGCGTCGAGCACCGGAAGTGACGGATCGCGCCGCAATGCATCGAGCAGAGCGGGCACATCCTTCGCGGCGATCGCGCCATTGGCGGAAAAGGCGATGCGCCGCTTGCCCACGCCGAGCGTTCGGCCCTTTTCCGGTACGGTAACGCTGATTTCTGGCACCGCAGACGCCGTGGCGCCGCGCGTGACGACCAAGGTCGTGCCTTCAAGCTCCGCCTCGGGCATCAGCGCCACCGCCTGGCAGGCGCGGCCATTGTCGCAGCCGACGATCCAGTCGCGAAAGGTCTCGAGCTTGGTGGGTTGGGGCGCCGCGGCGGCCGCGAGCAGCAGCAGCGCCCCAACCATCCGGGTCAGCCCGCTTTGGCGGGCGTATTCACGCCCATGCTCTGGAGATATTTGCGGACGTTGCGCGCCGCCTGGCGGATACGATGCTCATTCTCCACCATCGCGATGCGGACAAAGCCCTCACCGTCCTCGCCATAGCCGACACCTGGCGCCACCGCGACGCCGGCATGGGTCAGCAACTGCTTGGAGAATTCGAGGCTGCCGAGATGCGCGAGCGCGGGCGGCAGCGGCGCCCAGGCGAACATCGACGCGCGCGGCGGCGGAATGTCCCACCCCGCCCGTCCGAAGCTTTCGACCAGCACGTCGCGGCGATGCTTGTAGAGCTGGCGGTTCTTCTCGACGATATCCTGCGGACCATTGATCGCGGCGACCGCCGCGGCCTGGATCGGCGTGAACGCACCATAATCGAGATAGGATTTGACGCGGGTGAGCGCGGAGATCAGCGTCTTGTTGCCAACCGCGAAGCCCATGCGCCAGCCCGCCATCGAATAGGTCTTCGACATCGAGGTGAATTCGACCGCGACATCCTTCGCGCCCGGCACCTGCAGGATCGACGGCGTCGGGCAATCGTCGAAATAGATTTCGCTATAGGCGAGATCCGAGAGCACCCAGAGCCCATGTTCCTTGGCGAAGGCGACGACGCGTTCGTAGAAAGCGAGATCGACGACCTCTGCGGTGGGGTTGGACGGATAGCCCATCACCAGCACCGAGGGCTTGGGCACCATGAACCTGACCGCACGTTCGAGCGATTCGAAATAATGCTCGTCGGGCGTGGTCGGCACCGAACGGATGCTGGCACCCGCGATGATGAAGCCGAATGTGTGGATCGGATAGCTCGGATTGGGCGCGAGCACGACGTCGCCGGGCGCGGTGATCGCCTGCGCCAGATTGGCGAGCCCTTCCTTCGAACCCAGCGTCACCACGACTTCGCTGTCGGGATCGACATCGACCCCGAAGCGACGGCCATAATAATTCGCCTGCGCCTTGCGGAGGCCGGGTATGCCCTTGGACGCGGAATAGCCGTGCGCCTTGGGATTGCGCGCCACTTCGCACATCTTCTCGATCACATGTTCGGGCGGGGGCAGATCGGGATTGCCCATGCCGAGATCGATGATGTCGTCTCCTGCCGCACGTGCTGCTGCCCGCATCGCATTCACTTCGGCGATAACATAGGGCGGCAGTCGCTTGATGCGGTAGAAGTCTTCGGTCATGGCTCCCATTCCGATTGGAGGTTTTTGGAGCCGGTTTCCTACGCTTTTGGGCGACTTATGTCGAAGGCTAATTGGCAGTCGCGGGCCGCGAACGCCTCTTGCCCGATCCGGTAAGTCGATCGGATCGAAACACGAAGTGCTTCCACCGCAACCCCGCAGGCTCTACGCTGCTGCCGACTCTGTGGGAGAGATCGCCGATGACCGAGACCGGCACGACCATGACGCCGCCGACGCTGGAGGATATGCAGCGATGGACCTGGGTGATCGGACGTGCGCAGCAATTGCTGCTCGAGTTCGGGATAGACCGGATGCAACAGGCCGCCGCGGCGCAACCCCCGACCGATGGACTGCCATTTGCGGGCATGGACGCCGTTGCCCAGGCGCAGGCGGATTTCTGGAGCGAAAGCCTGAAATTGTGGCAACGCTTCGTCGATCCGGCGAGCGCCCCGGCCAAGGCGGAGGATCCGCGGATCGCCAAGGACCGGCGCTTTTCCGCGCCGCAATGGCGCGACAATCCGATGTTCGATCTGATCCGGCAAAGCTATCTGCTGATCGCGGACCACCTGATCAAGAGCGTCGACGGGATCGACGGAGTCGACCCCAAGCAGAAGCAGCAGATCCGTTTCGCCACCCAGGGCTTCGTCGATGCGATGAGCCCGAGCAATTTTGCCTTCACCAACCCGCTGGTGATCGAAAAGACCATCGAGACGCGCGGCGAGAATCTGCTCAAGGGCCTGACCCATATGCTGCGCGACATCGGCCGGGGGCAGCTCACCCATAGCCAGCCCGATGCCTATGAGCTGGGACGCAATATCGCGACGACGCCGGGCAAGGTGGTGAAGGAAACGCCGCTCTACCAGCTTATCCAGTACGAGCCGCAGACCACCGAGGTCCACCGCACGCCGCTGCTGATCTTCCCGCCCTGGATCAACCGCTATTACATCCTCGACCTCAATCCGGAGAAGAGCTTCATCCGCTGGGCGGTGTCGCAGGGGTTGAGCGTGTTCGTCGTCTCATGGAAATCCGCAGACGCGAGCATGAAGGACGTGACCTGGGACGATTATATCGTCCGCGGCCAGATCGATGCGATCGATACGGTCCGCGATCTGCTCGACGTGAAGAGCGTCCATGCCATCGGCTATTGCGTCGCCGGCACGACGCTGGCGGCGACGCTGGCGCTGCTCGCCGCGCGCGACGAGGCCAAGAAGGTGACGACCGCCACCTTCTTCACCGCACAGGTCGATTTCGCCAAGGCGGGCGAACTCAACCTGTTCGTCGACGACGAGCAGCTCAAGCTCGTCGAAAGCCTGTCGGGCGAGGGATATCTCGACGGCCGCTACATGGCCGCCACCTTCAACCTGCTGCGCGGCCGCGACCTGATCTGGAACTATGTGCAGAATAATTATCTGCTGGGTCAGGACTATGCGCCGTTCGACCTGCTCCACTGGAATGGCGATACCACCAATCTGCCTGCCAAATGGCACAAGGCCTATCTGACCGACCTTTATCGCGACAACAAGCTGGCCATGCCCGGTGCGATCAGCATCGACGGCACGCCGATCGACCTGCGCGCCGTCAAGACGCCGGCCTATGTGCAGGCCGGACGCGAGGACCATATCGCGCCGCTGGAGAGCGTCTGGAAGATCAACGACCATTTCGCCGGGCCGATCCGCTTCGTGCTTGCCGGCTCGGGGCATATTGCCGGCGTGGTCAATCCGCCGAGTGCCGGCAAATATCAATATTGGACCAGCGAGAAGCCGGCGAAGAGCCTGACAGACTTCCTGACGGCTGCGACGGAGACTCCGGGCAGCTGGTGGCCTGACTGGATCGATTGGCTATCCGGGCAGGATGGCGACAAACAATCGGCGACCGGTGCGCGCGTGCCCGGAAAAGGCAAGCTCAAGGCGATCGAGGACGCGCCGGGACGCTACGTCAAGTCACGATAAATAAACGGCTTTTCTTCTCTGCGTGACGGTTCTGTGCCAGTCGCGTGACGCTTTTGCTGCACTGCACAAAAACTCTTGCAATCTGCTGCGGCGCACTATATTGTGCAATGCAACATAAGCAGGACCGCATATGAGCGTCACCGACACCAAGGCACGGCCGGTTGCGAAACCGGCACCTGCCAAGACCGTGAAAACGAACCGGACGGCCCTGAAACAGGCCGCCACCGCAGAGAAAGGAACCATCGAGATGACCGACACCGCAAAAGTGACCGAGACCGTCAAGAAGGCCGCGACCGAAGCCACCAACCAGGCGCAGGCCGTGTTCGCCGATCTGAACGACCGCGCCAAGGCCGCCGTCGAGAAGAGCCAGAAGATCGCCGAGGACCTGGCCGACTTCCAGAAGGGCAACCTCGAGGCGTTCGTCGCTTCGGCCAAGGTCGCCGCGCAAGGCCTCGAGACGATCGGCCAGGACGCCGCCGAGCTCGGCCGCAAGAACTTCGAATCGGCCCAGGCCGCGCTGAAGAGCTTCGCCGCCGCCAAGTCGCCGACCGATTTCTTCAAGCTGCAGAGCGATTATGCGAAGTCGGCTTTCGACTCGTTCGTCGCGCAGACCTCGAAGAACACCGAAGCTTCGCTGAAGCTGGCCGGCGACGTTTTCCAGCCGCTTTCCAGCCGGATCGCGGTTGCCGCCGAGAAGTTCAAGACCGCCGCCTGAGTGCAGCAGTCGCGTAACGCGTAAGGAACGGCCGCCCCATCGGGGCGGCCGTTCTTGCGTCTGCGCCAGGGCCCGATTCGCGCTTCGGGCCGAATCAGGCTGAGGCGCGAAACAAGGCCTGTGTAAATTTCAGCATCGATTGCGCGCCAAACGCCGCATTCCCCCTTGCCCACGTCGATGCGCTTGCCATATTCTCCTCGCATATGCGTGACGTGACATCTTTTTCGCTCATGATGGCCGACCGCAAGGAGGGTGACGACGAAGGCACCGGCCTGGGCGTCGCCACCCGCACGCGGACACGCACCAAGCGGCCGACGCCGTACAAGGTGCTCATGCTCAACGACGATTATACCCCGATGGAATTCGTCGTCCTTTGCCTCCAGCGCTTCTTCCGGATGAGCATCGAGGACGCGACTCGCGTAATGCTCCACGTCCACCAGAAGGGCGTCGGCGTCTGCGGCATCTTCAGCTACGAAGTCGCCGAGACCAAGGTCACCCAGGTCACGGATTTCGCACGGCAGAATCAGCACCCGCTGCAATGCACGCTGGAGAAGGCTTGAAATTTGGCTGATGCCGGGCTGCGAACGGCATCACCCTGCGCTTCCGGTGCTCACGTACTGAAGTACGCTCCGCGCCGGTTCTCGGGCGATACCATTCTCGCTCCGGCCTGAGCCAAATTTGGCGCGAACTTGCGGATTACCGACTCCAATCCACAATCAACCAGCCATGCCCCTTCGCCAGCCGGCGCAGTTTCGGGCTGGGGTTCACCGCGATCGGCACATCCGCCCAGTCCAGCACCGGCGCGTCGGAGACATGATCCGAATAGAAGCGCACACTGCAATCCGGTCGATCCAGCCCCTGCGTCTGGAGCCATGCCTGGATCTTGCGCAACTTTGCCGGCCCGTAACAATTCTCACCCTCGATCCGCGCCCGGATGCGCCCATCGGGCAGGCAGAAGCTGTCGGTCGCGATCACGTCGTCCATGCCGAGCGCTTCCGCGATCGCGGTCACATAGATGCGATAGGATGCGGTCGCCATGACCAGCCGGTGCCCCGAGTCGCGGTCTGCCGCCATTTGCCGCAATGCGCCGGGATAGATGTTGGTGGCCACCGTCCGGGCCGCGAAGCTCCGTGCCAGCGGCTCCAGCTCGGCCGAGGGAATATGCCCGCCGGTCAGCAGCGACTGATTGATTTCCTTGAGTTTTGCGCGATCGATCAGCCGGCATGCATAAGCCACCATCACCAGCAGCGCGACCGGCGCGAACAGCAGCCGCCAGGGCGAACGATGCCGCGCCACATGGAGCAGGAAGCCCGTATAGGTTCCGCGACGCGTGATCGTCCGGTCCATGTCGTAGATCGCAAGCGCCGTCATCCTGCCGCCTTCCCTGCCAGCCCAACGCGCTTGCCCCCCGCGCCATAATCGCGCAAGACTTCAAGTGCATGAGCGAAATGGCCGATTTCATCCAGGAGCATGGCGAAGCCGGCTGCGAGCTCAGCTTCCTGGGCTCCCTTTCGATCGCGCGCCTCGGTGACATTCCGCAGAGGCTCGCGGCGCTCGCCGTGCCGATCGATGTCATCCGGCTCGACAAGATCGAGCATATCGACACGATCGGCGCCTGGCTGGTCTATCGATTGAGTCGCGATCACGGCGCCGAGATCAAGGGCGCTGACGCCGATGCCAGCCGCCTGATCGAACAGGTTTCCGCCTCCGACCGCCCGGTGCGCATGCGCCCCGATCGGACGCCCCCCCATATCCGCGTGCTGGGCGAGATCGGCGATGCGACGGCAATCGCCGGACAGACGCTGCTCGGCCTGCTCGGCTTTTTCGGCGCGACCTGTATCGCCGCATGGAACGTGATCCGTCACCCGGCCCGCTTCCGAATCAATGCGGTGGTCCAGCGCTTCGAAGTGGTCGGCGTCTCCGCGCTCGGCATCATCGGCCTGATGAGTTTCCTGATCGGCATCGTCATCGCGCAGCAGGGGGCGGTGCAGCTTCGCCAGTTCGGCATGGAGACCTTCACGATCAATCTGGTCGGCCGGATCACGCTGCGCGAACTGGGCGTGCTGATGACCGCGATCATGGTCGCGGGCCGATCGGGTTCGGCCTTTGCCGCGCAGCTCGGCACGATGAAGCTGACCGAGGAGATCGACGCGATGCGCACCATCGGGGTCTCTCCGCAGGAGGCTCTGGTGCTGCCGCGCGTCCTCGCCACGGTCATATTGATGCCCCTTCTCGGCTTCTACGCCTCGATCGTCACGATCCTCGGCGGCCTTATCTGGTGCTGGATCGATCTCGGCATCCCGCCCGTCACTTTCATCCAGCGCATCCGCGAGGTCGTGCCGATGACCGACCTCTATGTCGGCATGGTCAAGGCGCCGGTGTTCGGCGCGATCATTGCCATGGCCGGCTGTTTCCAGGGCATGCAGGTCAAGGCCAATGCCGAGGAAGTCGGGCTGCGCACGACATCCGCGGTGGTCCAGGCGATCTTCCTGGTGATCGTGATCGATGCCTTTTTCGCGGTCTTCTTCACCTCGATCGGGTGGACATGAGCAGCACCGAACAAGACGCGATCGAGGAACTGCCCGAGCTGGCGGAGGGCGAAACCGTCATCTGCGTGCGCGGCCTCAAGAACAGCTTCGGCGATCAGGTCGTGCACGAAGGACTCGATCTGAACGTCCGCAAGGGCGAGATATTGGGCGTGGTCGGCGGATCGGGCACCGGCAAGTCGGTGCTCATGCGTTCGATCATCGGACTCCAGACGCCCGACGAAGGCGAGATCAGCGTATTCGGTCAGTCGATGATCGGCCGCGACGAAAATGATGCAGTCGCCGTCCGCCGACGCTGGGGCGTGCTGTTCCAGGGCGGGGCGCTGTTCTCGACACTCACCGTCGCCGAGAATGTCCAGGTTCCGCTCCGCGAATTCTATCCGGATATCAAACCGCCGCTGCTCGACGAGATCGCGTCCTTCAAGGTGACGATGAGTGGCCTGCCCGTCGAAGCGGGGCCCAAATATCCCGCCGAGCTGTCGGGCGGTATGCGCAAGCGCGCGGGGCTGGCGCGGGCGCTGGCGCTCGATCCCGAATTGCTGTTCCTCGACGAACCGACTGCCGGCCTCGACCCGATCGGCGCCGCCGCTTTCGACGAACTGACCGCCGAACTCCAGAAGATACTGGGGCTGACGGTCTTTCTGATCACGCACGATCTCGATACGCTTTATGCTATCTGCGACCGCGTGGCGGTGCTTGCGGACAAGAAAGTGATCGCGGTTGGTACCATCGACGAGTTGCTGGCGTTGGATCACCCGTGGATCCAGGAATATTTCAACGGCCCGCGTGGCCGGGCCGCGGTGGCGGCGAAGCAGAAGAAGAAGGGCTGAGCGCCGATGGAAACCCGCTCCAATCACGTCCTCGTCGGCAGCGTCGTGCTTGCCCTGCTCGCCGCGCTGGCGATCTTCACGGTCTGGCTGGCGCAGCTCGGCGGCGGATCCGAGACCAAATACGACATCTTCTTCAAACAATCGGTCGACGGCCTCGCCAAGGGATCGAGCGTCAGCTTTTCCGGCGTCCCCTCCGGCCAGGTCGACGAGATCTCGCTCTGGCCCAAGGATCCCGAATTCGTTCGCGTCCGTATCCGTGTGAAATCGGAAACGCCGGTGCTGCAGGGCACCACCGCGACCATCCAGGGCGTCGGCTTCACCGGTGTCTCGCAGATCATGCTCGATGGCGCGGTCAAGGGCGCGCCGCCGATCACCGATATCGGCCCCGGCGGCGTGCCGGTGATCCCGACAAAACCCGGCGCACTGGGTGAATTGCTGTCGAACGCGCCGCAGCTGCTCGAGCGGCTGACGACGCTGACCGAACGGCTGACCTTGCTGCTGAGCGACCGCAACCAGGCATCGATCGCGGGCATCCTCGACAATGTCGAGAAGCTCTCCGGATCGCTGGCGCAGCGCGGCCCCGAAATCGCCGCGACGCTGGCGCAGACGCGCGTCGCGATCGAACAGGCGGGCAACGCCGCGGAAGAAATCGGCAAGCTTGCCGGCACGACCAATGACCTGCTCGACAAGGAAGGTCGTCCGCTGATGGCCGATCTGCGCAAGACCGTGGCATCGGCCAAGACCAGCATGGATACGCTCGATGCCGCGATCGGCGATGCGAGGCCGGGCCTTCAGGCATTCTCGAAGCAGACTGTTCCCGAAGTCGGCCAGCTCGTCCGCGATCTGCGCGACATGTCCGAAGCGCTGACCGCGGTTGCGACGCGGCTCGACCGCGGCGGCGCCGGCGCGCTCGTCGGAACGCCCAAGCTCCCCGACTATAAGAAGAAGGGCAAATGATCATGGCGCGCCATGCACACATATTCCGCCTGACCATCCCGCTCGCGGCGCTCGCGCTTTCGGGCTGCATCAGCTTCGGCGCCAAGCCGCCGGCGACCTTGCTGACCCTGTTCCCCGCGACCGCGATGCCAGCGGGGGAAAGCCGCACGGCGGTTGCAGGCCAGGCGGTGACCATCCTCACGCCCCGCGTTCCCGCGGCGCTTGCCAATAATCGCATCCCGGTTCGCAGCGACGATACCAGCATCGCTTATGTGAAGGACGCGCAATGGGCGGATTCGCCCAATCGTCTGTTCCGCGCCCTGCTCGCGGACGTGGTCACGGCGCGCACCGGCCGCATGGTTCTGGACAATCGCCAGTTCAGCTTCGACCCCGGCACAACCGTCTCAGGGGAGTTGCGCAATTTCACGATCGACGCGGCGGCGATGCAGGCGATCGTGACCTATGACGCGGCGCGCGCGACCGAAAACGGCGCGAAGATCGAGGAGCGCCGCTTCGAGGCGCGCGTCCCGGTTTCGGCGATCGAACCCGGCCCAGCCGCGGTCGCGCTCAACACCGCCGCGAACCAGGTGGCCGACCAGGTCGCCGCCTGGATCGGCAATTGAGATAGCGCCGGCCGGACAGCGGGCCGGCGGATTGGGGATTCTTCTTGCGCTATTTCCTGGATACCGAATTCAACGGCTTTGGCGGCGCGTTGATCAGCATCGCGCTCGTGCCCGAATATGGCGACGAGGAATTCTACGCGATCCTGCCACTCACCGATCCGGTCGAGCCCTGGGTGGAACGGCATGTGATGCCCTATCTCCACATGGTGCCGCCCGCGCTCGACATGACGATGCGCAGTGAAGACGCCGCACATGCGGTCGCGCATTATCTGGCGCATGATCCCGGTCCGGTGATCGTCGCCGACTGGCCCGACGACATCGCCTATTTCTGCAAGCTGTTGGTCATCGGCAATGGCGTGATCGCCGATATCGACGATGTGGATTTCAGCTTTCTCCGCTCCCCCGGCTTCAGCCCCGCCGCCAACAGCAAGGTGCCGCACAATGCGCTCCACGATGCGCGGGCGCTGCGGGATTTTGTGCTGGGTGGGCGCTGAACCGGCCTTGAGGCCACCAACTCTTGTCATTCCCGCATTCGCGGGAATGACAATGTGGGTACTTCGATCTTGATCGGTCAAACCTATCCCAGGCTCTTCGACGCCTGTTCGAACACATCCTTCGACAGACCCGGGGTCTCGACGATCCGGCCGAGCGCCGCGCGCATCAGGGCGGCGCGGCCGTCGTCGAAGCGGCGCCAGCGGCCGAGCGGCGGTACCAGCTTGGCGGCGGTCTGCGGATTGATCGGATCGAGCGCGACGATGATGTCGACCAGGAATGCATAGCCGCGGCCGTCGGCGGCGTGGAAAGCGCGCTGATTGGCGGTGAAGGCGCCAGCAAGCGCGCGGACGCGATTGGGATTGGCCAGCGTGAAATCGGGATGCTTCTCCAGTGCAAGCACCGCATCCAGCGCGTCGTCGCGCGTCGAAAGCGCCTGGGTGGTGAACCATTTATCGAGCACCAGCGCATTGTCGCGATAGCGTGCGTAAAAGGCCTCGAGCGCATCGTCACGCTGCGCGGAGACGCCGTTGACCAGCGTGGTCAGCGCGCCCTGCCGATCGGTCATATTGTCGGCGGCGACGAACTGGGCATGGGCAAGTTCGGCCGCATCGGACGCGCCCGATGCCGCGATATAGCCGAGCGCCACCGTCTTCATCCGGCGCGCGCCCTTGGCGGCCGGCGAATATTCGAAACGATTGGCCTGCGCCCCCGCATGGGCGGCGCGCCATTCGGCCTCCAGCGCCTTGCCGAGATCGGTGCGCAGCGCCTCGCGGGCACGATGGATCGCTTCGGGCTCGACGACGGGCATCTGTTCGCCCACGAACGCCTCGCTCGGCAGCAGGACCGCCTCGGCAACGAACGCCCTGTCGAGCGCGGGATCGCCCAGCGTGTTGCGGACCGCCTCGATCACCGCACCATGGTCCGCACCGCCCGCGATCACGGCAGCGACAAGCGTATCGAGCATGAGCTGCTGCATCGCCTCGTAGCGCGCAAACGGGTCATCGTCGTGCGCCGACAGAAAGGCGAGGTCGGTCACGCTGCGCCCGGTTTCCACCACCACGGGCGTCGAGAAGCTGCGGTTGATCGAAAGCACCGGACGCGTCGCGATATCGTCGAATATGATCTCCTGGCGCGGTTCGGCCAACAGGATCAGCTGCTCGTCGCAGAGCGGTCGCGCGGTATCGGCGCAGAACAGACGGGTGCGCAGCGGCAACAGCATCGGCTGTTTGTCGGGCTGGCCCGGCGTTGCGGGAACCGACTGCTCGAGCGTCAGCCGCGCGGTCGTGCCCTCATGATCGAGCCGGGCGACGACGCGCGGAGTCCCCGCCTGGCTGTACCACAAGCGGAACTGCGTCAGATCGGTATCGCCCCCCGCCTCCATCGCGGCGACGAAATCCTCGCAGGTCGCGGCTTCACCGTCATGCCGCGCGAAATACAGGTCGGTGGCGGTGCGGAAACGCTCCGGGCCGAGGATCGCATGCATCATCCGGATCACCTCGGCGCCCTTATTGTAGATCGTCGCGGTGTAGAAGTTGGAGATCTCCATATAGGATTCGGGGCGGATGGGATGCGCGAGCGGCCCTGAATCCTCGGGGAACTGGGCGGCGCGCAGGGTGCGGACATCCTCGATCCGCTTGACCGCGGAGCTGCCCTGATCGGCGGAGAATTGCTGGTCGCGAAAGACGGTGAAGCCTTCCTTCAGCGACAATTGGAACCAGTCGCGGCAGGTGACGCGATTGCCCGACCAATTGTGGAAATATTCGTGGGCCACCACGCCCGCGACCGCATCATAATCGGCATCGGTCGCGGTATCCGGATCGGCCAATATGTAGCGCGAATTGAATATGTTGAGGCCCTTATTCTCCATCGCGCCGAAATTGAAATCGGCGACGGCGACGATGTTGAACACGTCGAGATCATATTCGCGGCCATAGACCGTCTCATCCCAGGCCATTGAGAGCTTGAGCGCGGTCATCGCATGATCGGTCTTGGCAAGGTCCGCCGCGCGCACCCAGATGCCGAGATCGACCTTGCGGCCCGACATGGTCGTGAAGCTGTCGCGGTTCGCGACCAGATCGCCGGCGACCAGCGCGAACAGATAGCAGGGTTTGGGAAAGGGATCGCGCCACTCCGCCCAATGCCGGCCGTCACCGGAATCCCCCGATGCCACGGGGTCTCCGTTCGCCAGCAGCACGGGATAGCGCGCCTTGTCCGCTTCCATCCGCACGACATAGCGGCTGAGCACGTCGGGCCGATCGGGAAAGAACGTGATGCGCCGGAACCCTTCCGCCTCGCACTGCGTACAGAGCAGGCCGCCCGACGCGTAGAGCCCCATGAGCTGGGTGTTCAATTCGGGCGCGATCTCGACCTCGGTCTCGACGACATGGTCGCTGCCCGAAAGGGGCACGATCAGCCGGTCATCCTCCATCCGCCATTCGACCGCAGCGCCGTCGACGCGGACGGCGATCGGGGTCAGCCCGTCGCCATCGAGCGCGAGCGCCCGATCGTGATCGCCGTTGCGCACGACATGCAGTCGCGAGACGACCTGGGTGTGCATGCCGTCCAGCCGAAAATCGAGGCTGATTTCGGGCACCAGCCAATCGGGCGGACGATAATCCTCGCGACGGATGACGGTGGGCGCGGCGGTGGACTGGATATCGAGCATGGTCCGAGCCTTACGCCGCGGTGCCGAGGCGTGCAATTGCGCTTGCATCGCCAAATGCATGGCATAGCCTGCGCCGCTCGGGGGGAGATTATTCGATGCGGCCCAGGACGACCATGATCATCGCCGCGGCGGCGCTCGCGCTTGCGCTTCCCGGCCTGGTCCATGCCCAGGGTTTCGACGTGGAGGCGGCGACGCGTGCCTATGTCGACACGCTGCACGGGCCGGCGCGCGACCGCTCCGATGCCTATTTCGAAGGCGGCTATTGGATGACGCTGTGGGGGGCGCTCGTCTCGGTCGCGACCTGCTGGATCCTGCTGCGTTTCGGCCTCTCCGCCCGTTTCCGCGACTGGGCGGAAGGGCGGACGAAGCGGCCGGCGCTGGCGGCCGCGCTCTACGCGCTGCCCTACACCATCGCCGCCGCGCTGATCGCGCTGCCCTGGACGATCTATGCCGGCTATATCCGCGAGAAGCATTATGACCTGATGAGCCAGAGCTTCGGCGGCTGGGCGGGGGAACAGGCGATCGGCCTGGGCATCGGCGTGATCATCACCGCGCTGCTGCTGATGATCGTCTTTGCCGTGATCCGCCGCGCGCCAAGGCTCTGGTGGCTGTTCGGCGCGGGCGCGATGACCGCGTTCACGGCGACCGGCCTGCTGATCTCCCCGGTCTTCATCTCGCCGCTGTTCAACAGCTATACCGAGATGCCCGCCGGCCCGGTGCGCGACCGCATCGTCGCCATGGCGGCAGCCAATCATGTTCCGGCCGAACATATCTACGTGTTCGACGCGTCGAAACAGAGCAAGCGCATCTCGGCCAACGTGTCGGGCCTCGGTCCGACGATCCGGATCTCGCTCAACGACAATCTGCTCAACCGCACATCTCCGCCCGAGATCGCGGCGGTGATGGGACATGAGCTTGGCCACTATGTGCTCGGCCATATCTGGTCGCTGCTCGGCCTGTTCGGCGCGCTGTTCCTCGCCGGCTTCTGGCTGGTCTCGCGGATCGCGCCCGCGCTGCTCAGGCGGCATGGTGCCGCGTGGGGCGTGCGCGGCGTCGACGACCCTGCGGCGACGCCGCTTTTCTTCGGTATCGCGGCGATACTCGGCCTGCTCGCCACACCGATCACCAACAGCATGATCCGGATCAGCGAAAGCAAGGCCGACGCCTTCGGGCTGAACGCCGCGCGCGAACCGGACGGCTTCGCGCTCACCGCCATGAAACTCTCGGAATATCGCAAGATCTCGCCCGGCCCGATCGAGGAACTGCTCTTTTTCGATCATCCCTCGGGGGAAACGCGTGTGCGCATGGCGATGCAGTGGAAAGCCGACCATCTGGGCGACGCGCGACCGAAATAGCGGCAATACCGCTCATGTCCGCCCTTCGACTTCGCCCAGGAGGGCCTTTCGCGGGGTGACGTGACCGCCAATTTAGGCGAACAGGTCCGGATGAGCGCGCTCTTCATCTTCGGCCTTGGCTATACCGCTTCCCGCCTTGCCATCAGGCTCCGTGAGCAGGATTGGCATGTTGCCGGCACCGGCCGTGGTGGCGACGTGCCATTCGACGACCGCACAGCGGTCGAACATGCGCTCGCCTCCGCCACGCATATCCTGTCGAGCGTGCCGCCCCGGCGTGACGAAGACCCGGTTCTTGCGGCCTATGGCGATGCGATCCGCGGCTTTCCGGGCTGGATCGGCTACCTCTCCTCGACAGGCGTCTATGGCGATACGCGCGGCGCCTGGGTCGATGAAAGCGCCCCGATCGGCTCGGGCCGGCGAACCGCGCGCGCCACGGCCGATCTCGCATGGCAATCGCTCGGCGCCCATGTCTTCCGCCTGCCCGGCATTTACGGCCCGGGCCGCTCGTCGCTCGATCGGGTGTCGGCCGGCACCGCGCACCGGATCGATCTGCCCGGCCAGGTTTTCAGCCGCATCCATGTCGACGATATCGCATCGGGCGTGATCGCGGGCCTTGCCGGCCCCGCCGGCGTCTACAATCTCGCCGACGATGCGCCATGCAGCCAGAATGACGTGATCGCGCATGCGGCGGCCTTGCTCGGGATCGCGCCGCCACCGCTTCTCGCGGTCGACGATGCCGGCCTCTCGCCAGCGGCGCGCGCCTTCTATGCCGAGAACCGGCGGGTTGCGAACGGCAAGGCGAAGCGCGTTCTCGGCTGGTGCCCGACCTTTCCCGACTATCGCGCCGGGCTGGGCGCCCTCAACGCGAACACCAGCCCGATCAGCGCCAGTGCACATCCGGTGATCGCAAGCGGCGACCAGCGATAACCCTCGAACAAAGTCGACAGGAACATCGCGATCACCGGGATGATGACGCTGGTATAGGCCGCCATCGCCGGGCCGATCAGGCGGATCAGCCCGAAATAGAGCGTGAAGGCGAGCGATGACGCGATGACACCCAGATAGAGCAGGCCGGCGATATAGCCCGCGCGCCATTCGATCACCGGCGGCCCGGATGTGCTCCAGGCGAAGAGCGCGTCGCAGGCGGCACCGATCAGCATCGCCCAGCCCAGCATGGTCGCCATCGGATAGAGCGTGGCGCGGCGGCTGGCCTGCATCACGTTCGCCGTCGATGCCGCGAGCACGCCCATCAGCGTGAACCCGATTCCGAGCAATGTCCCGCCCTCGGACGACCGGTCGACCCGCGCCTCGTGGATGAACAGCAATGCGACGCCGACGATCGCGACGCCCGACGCGGCAAGGAACCGGCCGCTCACGCGTTTGCCAAGAAAAAGCCTGGAAAACAGCGCATTGGGAACGATCAGCAGCGCGAACACCAGCGCCACCAGCCCCGAAGTGATGTGCAATTCCGCACGATAGACGAAATTGAAGTTGATCACGAACTGCGCCAGCCCGAGCGCGGCCGCAAAGGCCAGTCCCCGGCGATCGAGCTTCAGGCTCTCGCGCCGGATGCATGCGACCGCGATCAGCACGAGCCCGGCAATGGCGAAACGATAGCAGATCGACCAGCTTGGCGGCACATGGCCGAGCTGGTCGCGGATCACCAGCCAGGTCGATCCCCAGATCAGGGTGACGCTGACGAATGGGATCAGCACCGCCGCCCGCGTCGGGCCTGGCTTCGTGCCGGCGATCACAATCGCGCGATCGCGTCCGCGAGCGGGCGAATATCGTCCACGCTGTGGTTCCAGCTCGTCACAAAACGCAATTCGCCTTGGCTCCAGTCGTAGAAATCGAAGCCCGATGCGCGCAGCGATGCGGATTCGTCGGCCGTCGCGCGCAGGAACACTTCGTTCGCCTCGACCGGATGGAGCAGCCGGTCACCCGCGGCATCGGCCAGCAGTTGCGCGCCCGCATTGGCGGCGCGCGCATTCTTCAGCCACAGATCGTCATCGAGCATCGCCAGGATCTGCGCGGCCAGATAGCGTCCTTTCGACAGGAGATGGCCGGCGCGTTTGCGGCGATAAAGGGTCGCATCGGCCAGTTCGGTCCGGAAGAAAATCAGCGCCTCGGCCGACATCGCGCCATTTTTGACGAAGCCGAAGCTCAGCGCATCGACGCCCGCTCGCCAGGTCACATCCGCGGGCGCGCAGCCCAGATGCGCGATCGCATTGGCAAAGCGCGCACCGTCCATATGCAGCCCCAACCCGCGCTCGCGGCACAGCGCACCAAGCGCCGCCACCTCGTCAGGGGTGTAGACCTCACCATATTCGGTGGCGTTGGTGATCGACAGCGCATGCGGCCGGACCTGATGGACAGTGTTGCCCATCGAATCGATCGCATCGCCAACCGCGTCGGGCGTGAGCTTCGCGCCGGGGCCCGATATGGTCATCAACGACGCGCCATGGGTGAAGAAGCCCGGCGCCCCGCATTCGTCGACCTGGATATGCGCATTACGGTGGCAGAGCACACCGCCATAGGGCGGGCAGAGCGCGGCGAGCGCCAGCGCATTGGCGGCGGTCCCGGTCGAAACCCAGAGCGCGCGCACCTCGGTCTCGAACAAGGTGGAGAAACGGGCGTCGAGCAGACGGCTATACGCATCGCCGTCATAGGCCGTATCGACGACATTGACCTCCGAAAGCGCGGCAAGGACTGCGGGAGAGACCGGGGCGGCATTGTCGGAAAAGAAGCGCATGGATCGCCCTTGCTGTCCGCGGCGGCCCAGGTCAACGGCCAGTTTGTTCGCTATGGCCTTCCATGATGCGTCGATAGAGCGCGACATAATCGTCCGCCATCCGATCGACCGAGAAACGTGCGATCACCGCGTCGCGGCAGCGGCGGCGATCGATCTCCCCCACCCGACCGATCGCCGCCACCGCCTGTTCGAACGTGTCGACCAGAAAACCGGTGACGCCATGCTCGATCAGTTCGGGCATCGAACCGCGGCGATAGGCGATGACCGGCGTACCGCATGCCATCGCCTCCACCACCGACAGCCCGAAGGGCTCGTCGAAACCGATCAGGTGGAGCAGCGCCTTTGCCCGGCCGAGCGCCTCGATCCGCTCACGCCCGCCCACCGTGCCGAGGAAGCGGATGCGATCGCCATCGATATGCGGCGCAACGAACCGGGCATGATAATCCGCGTCCTGCACCAGGCCTGCCATCACCAGCCGATGTCCGGTCGCCTGCGCCGCCCGCACCGCATCGGCAGCGCCCTTGTCGGGATGGATGCGTCCGAAGAAGAGCAGCGCATCGCCGCCTTCCGCCTCGAAATCGAACGCCTCGACCGGAATGCCGTGATGGATGGTGGCGGCATAGTCGAGATCGGGATGCCGGTCGGCATCGCTGATCGCGACATAATGGACGCGGTCGTCATAACGGCGGAAGACCGGCAGGATGCGTTCGGACGAAAAGCCGTGGATCGTCGTCACGACCGGCGTCTCGACAAGGCGCGAGAAAGCCAGAGGCATGAAATCCGCCTGATTGTGGATCAGATCGAATTCGCCCGCACGCTCGAACAGGCTGGCGATATGGAGCGCCTCCCACACCTTGGCGTCGATCGTCGGATCCTCCGAATATCCGCGCGGCACGACCGCAGCCAGCGTCGCGCGCGTTTCAGAATCCGCCGTGGCGAACAAGGTCACGTCGATCCCGCGATCGACCAGTGCCTCGGTGAGCAGACTGGTCACCAGTTCCCATGGCCCATAGCTGCGCGGCGGCGTGCGCCAGGAGATCGGCGCGAGCATCGCGATGCGCATGGTCAATTCCTTATCTTCAGGATCAGGCCCTCATCCGAAGACAAAGTGAGGTTGCGGGCATTCACGACCGGTTCGCGATCGATTGTCGAGAGTAGCAGATCGACGGCTTCGGCATAGTCGGGCAATTCGAACGCCTGCGCCTCCTTGCCCAGATTGAGCACGATCAACACGCGCTCGTCGCCGGCCCGCCGTTCATAGGCGAGGATGGTGCCGGTGGCCGGCAGCAGCATGATCGTTCCGAGCGACAATGCCTCATGCCCGCACCGCAAAGCGAGCAACCGACGATGCAATGCCAGGATCGACCCGGCCTCAGCGTCGAGCGACGCGACATTGCGCGTCCGCCAGTCGGCATTGAGCGGCAACCACGGATCGGCCGTGCTGAAACCCGCATTCGGGGCATCCGCCCGCCACGGCATCGGCGTGCGCACCGGATCGCGGCCGAGCCCGAGACCGGGTTCGCGCAGTTCGCGGGGATCCCGCACCCGTCCGGGTGGGATCTCGACCTCGCCGATACCGAGCTCATCGCCATAATAGAGGGTTGGCGTGCCACGCAGCGTCAGCAGCAGCATCGCCGCCACCCGCGCCTGTGCTTCGCCCAGCTTCGCGGCGACGCGCGGCCGGTCGTGATTGCCAAGCACCCAGTTCGGCCAGGCGCCCTCGGGCAGCGCCGCTTCATAGTCGGCGATCATCCGCTGAAGCACCCGCGCATCCCAGGGCGCATCGATGAGCTGGAAATTGAAGGGCAGATGCACCCCCGGTGCATCGACACCATAATAGCGCACCAGCCGATCGACGGGCAGATAGATCTCCCCGATCAGCACGCGATCGCCATAGCCGTCCGCCAGCGCCCGCATCTCGGCCGCGATCTCGTGCACTTCGGGCTGGTCGGTCGAATGGGCCTGCAGCACCTTGTGCATCTCGCCCATCTCCCGCCGATAGTCGGGATTGGGTGGATTGTCGGGCAGACCGTCGGCTTTCACGATGTGCCACAGCACGTCGATCCGGAAACCGTCCACACCCCGGTCGAACCAGAAGCGCAGCACATCCATCATCGCCGCGCGCACCTCCGGATTGCGCCAGTTGAGATCCGGCTGCTCCTTGAGGAAGGCGTGGAGATAATATTGGCCGGTGGTCGCATCATATTGCCAGGCCGAGCCGCCAAAATCGCTGATCCAGTTGTTGGGCGGCCCGCCATCGGGAGCGGGATCGCGCCAGATATACCAGTCGCGCTTCGGATTGCCGCGCGACGCCCGGCTCTCGACGAACCAGGGATGCCGGTCGGAACTGTGATTGGGAACGAAATCGAGGATCAGCTTGAGCCCGCGACGATGCGCCTCCGCGATCAGGCGGTCGAGATCCTCCAACGTGCCGAACAGCGGATCGACGTCGCGATAATCGGCGACATCATAGCCATAATCCGCCATTGGCGAGCGGAAGATCGGCGAGAGCCAGATCGCATCGACGCCCAGTGCCGTCACATGATCGAGCCGGCCGACGATCCCGGCGAGATCGCCGACGCCGTCGCCGTCGCTGTCCTGGAACGACCGTGGATAGATCTGATAGATGGTACCGGCTTGCCACCAGCTCGTCATACGCGCTCCCCCGTTGCCGTCGATCATATTCCGACCTCACCTCAACGTCCGACAACGTCCGGCGCTCCACATCGATTGTGTGTCGATAGGGGAAATCGGCTTCACGACGGTTACATCGCGTCGACCATGTCGGGCATCCTCTTTCGGGATCCACAACGACGCCCGGACGTTCTTCCGCCATGCCGTCGAGCGTGATCCGCAGCTTCGATTACGACCCAGCCGCCCATCGGCTGGACGTGCAGTTCGTCAGCGGCCGGCGTTACAGCTATCATGACGTGCCCGCGGAGATCGTCGAGGAGATGCGCCGCGCCTTTTCCAAGGGCGGCTATTTCAACCGCCGCATCCGGGATTGCTATCGCCACACGCGCCGTCGCTGACTCTTGCCGAGTTCGATCCATGCAGGTGCGTGATCGCTCGCTTTTTCGCGACCACGTACAGCCGTGTCGACTCCGGCGCGCTTCAGTCGCCCGGCAGCCGCCGGGCTTAACAGCAGATGGTCGATCCTGAGCCCCGCATTGCGCGTCCAGGCATTCCGCCAATAGTCCCAGAACGTGTAGATGGTCTCGTCCGGATGAAGCGTCCGGATCGCATCGGTCCAACCCTGGGCCAGCAGCCGCTGGTATCCCGCGCGCGCTTCGGGTGCGAACAATGCATCGTCGCGCCATCGCTCCGGTTTGTAGACATCGGCATCGGTCGGGATGATGTTGTAATCGCCGGCGAGCACGACGGGCAGCCCGGATGCGATCAACCCGGCGGCATGGTCGATCAGCCGATCGATCCACGCCAGCTTATAGTCGAATTTCGGCCCTGGCCGCGGATTGCCGTTGGGCAGATAGAGGCAGCCGACCAAAACCCCGTTCACCGCCGCTTCGATATAGCGACTATGGCCGTCATCGGGATCGCCGGACAAGCCGCGGCGTGTCTCGACGGGCTGCGTGCCGCGCGCCAGAATGGCGACGCCATTCCAGCGCGCCTGGCCCAGCCAGATCGCGCCATAACCCGCCTTCTCGAGCGCAGCCGCCGGAAAATTTTCGTCGGGCGCCTTCAGTTCCTGCAGGCAGACGATATCGGGCGCAGTCCCGTCGAGCCATGCAAGCAATGCCGCCAGCCGCCCGTTGACGCCGTTGACGTTGAAGGTCGCGATCCTCAATTGTGCCGAGCCCCTGCCATTGCAGCCGAACGTGAGGGCGTGCGCAGGGGTTCCGTTGCCAGCCACGGATCCACATATCGGCGACATGCCGATCGATATGCCCGTGCTCGAAGATCTGTTTGGACCGCCGCTGCTGCCTGGGCTGAGCTATGCGCCCGACATGCTCGACAAGGACGAGGAGCGGGCGCTCGTCGCAGCGCTAGATCCCCTGCCCCTGAAACCTTTCGAATTTCAGGGCTGGTTGGGCAAGCGGCAGGTGATCTCGTTCGGCTGGCGCTATGATTTCACCGAGGCACGCTTTGCCCGCGCGGCCGAGATACCCGATTTCCTGTTACCGCTGCGCGACCGCGCAGCCATGTTGGCCGGACTGGCGGGCGAAGACCTCGCCCAGACGCTCGTCACACGTTATGATCCGGGCGCGGGCATAGGCTGGCATCGCGATCGACCGGTATTCGATACCGTTATCGGCATCTCATTGCTGAGTGCCGCAACCATCCGTTTCCGCCGCCGCACATCCCAGGGCTTCGAGCGCTTCGCGCTGCCGGCATCGCCCCGCTCCGCCTATGTCCTTGCCGGCGAAGCGCGCTACGATTGGGAGCATAGCATCGCGTCGCTCGACGAACGGCGCTGGTCGATCACCTTTCGCAGCCTCTCCGAACGCGGCCTGGCGATGCAGCCGGAAGAACGCGGATAGCTTCACCCGCTGGCGCGTTTGCGCCGGGTCTCCCAACCCTTCTTCGCCGCGGCCGAGCGAGCTGCGGCGGATCGACCCGCCGAGGCGGCGCCGCCCTTTCGGCCGCCCTTGCGCGACGATACGTGGCTTTCCGGCTTGC
>JASBTC010000072.1 GCA_030148625.1 Sphingobium sp.
GGAGGCCAGGGCATCGCGCAGCGCATCCATGCCCCGCCGGCGCACCGCGACCGTCGCGACGACCGGCACGCCAAGTTCGCGCGACAGCGCCTGCGGGTCGATCGTCAGGCCGTCGCGCTCGGCCATGTCGATCATGTTGAGCGCGACCACCATCGGCAGGCCGAGTGCGCGGAGCTGGAGCGCGAAGCGCAGATGATTGTCGAGATTGCCGGCATCGATCACGACGATCAGCGCGGCAGGCCTGCGTTCGCCGTCCTGCGTGCCCATCACCACGTCGCGCGTCACCGCTTCGTCGGGACTGGACGGCGTGAGGCTGTACGTACCCGGCAGGTCGACCAGCTCTACCGGGCGCCCGTCGGACAAGGCCATGCGCCCGGATTTCCGCTCGACCGTGACGCCGGGATAATTGCCGACCTTCTGGCGCGCGCCCGTCAGCGCGTTGAACAGGGCGGATTTGCCGGCATTGGGATTACCGACCAAGGCGACGAGCGGTGCGGGATTCATGCCTGTCGCACCACCGAGATCGCCGCGGCATTGCTGCGGCGGATCGCAACCGTCATGCGCCCGACGCGACAGGCGATCGGGCCGCGCCCGAACAGGCCGCTACGGTGCCATATCTCGACCATGACGCCCTCGCCGAAACCAAATTCCTGCAATCGTCGCGCTTCGGCGGCGGACAGGGCATTCCAGTCGATATCGGCGATATGCGCGCGTTCGCGCAGGGGCAGTTGATCGAGGCGCAAGATAATCCGTCCGCGAGAGTTCTGCGATTGATTATCAATAACTCGAGGTAAATGCCAGCCTGCTTGAAATCTGTTTGGGAAAGCCGGTGCCGACGCCGGCAAAATGCCTGCTCAGACGGCGGGGTAGCGCAGCCTTCCGATGAAGCGCGACAGGCTGGGCAGATGATCCCGCCGCGCCAGAAGCTGGCCCTTGGCGCGCTCGAAGCGCATGATCCCGTCGATGCGGCGATCAAGGAATCCGCGCGTCTCGGTGAGGTCGGCACTGTCGTCGTCGAGCATCACGAGCAATGTGCCGCCATAGACGCCGGACAGGATCGCGCGCTTGCTATAGTGATTGTAATCGGTCGCCGTATCGCCCGCCAGACGCCACATCGCGTCGGCCGCACGCCAGCCGAGTTGCATGCCGTGCCCGAGATTGGCCGGCATGGCGAGGATGGCGAGCGCGCGGCGCAATGCGTCACGGTGCGGCGCCACCGCCGCGATCCGCGCCATGACGAGTGCCGCGATCCGTTCACGAATCTTCATCGCCGCCAGTCTGTCGGCTGGAAGCGCCTCCGCCATCGCCAGGTCGACCACGCCGAACCAGGCATCGATCATGTCGACCGCGCCACCCGTGAAAGCGAGCGATGCTATGTCGCGATCAACGCCGACCTCTTCCGCCGCGCGTGCCAGCGCGTCCGGACCCCAGCCGTCGAATCCGGCATGCGCCGGCACCGCTGCGGCCAGCGCAATTCGGATCTCGTCGAGCGTCGGATCGGGGGGCAGCGCGGTCATCGTCATCTCCTCACGCCCGCCTCATGCGCCCGACATGCAGGTGCCGCAAGACCGTGACACCGCGACTCGCGCATGATAACCATCTTCGCCTTACCGGACGAACAAGGGGGACGGTGTCAAATGGCGAAATTCTTCGGAAATCTATATGCGGTGCTGGCCGTCGGCGTGGTGCTGATGCTTGCCGTCGTGTTCGGCGTGCAGGGCATTTACGACAACAACTTCTTCTGGCGTTTCCTGCACGTGATCTGCGGCATCATGTGGATCGGCCATCTCTATTATTTCAACTTCACCCAGATTCCGACCATGCCCAAGGTGCCGGCCGAGCTGAAGCCGGGCGTGTCCAAATATATCGCGCCGGTCGCGCTGTTCTGGTTCCGCTGGGGTGCCGCGGCGACCGTGGCGACGGGCCTCGTCGTCGCGATCCAGGCGGGCTATGCACATGAAGCCTTCACGCTGCAGCAGCCGTTCCGCACGATCGGCATCGGCATGTGGCTGGCGCTGATCATGGCGTTCAACGTGTGGTTCGTGATCTGGCCGGCGCAGAAGAAGGCGCTTGGACTGGTCGAGGCGGATGACGCGACCAAGGCGGCGGCCGCGAGCCGTGCGATGATGTTCTCACGCACCAACACCTTGCTGTCGATCGCGATGCTCTACTGCATGATCTCGGCCGAATCCGGCTATTGATGAAGATGGTCAGGCGACCGGTCGATCCGGCCGCCTGACCAGCACCAATGCGATGGCGACCGCGATGGCGCCGACGAAATCGAGCAACCCCAGGCGCTCGCCATAGATCAGCCAGCCGATGGTGGCGGCGATGATCGGCTGGACGAGCAGGACCAGCCCGACCACGATCGGCTGGAAATGGACCATGGCATAGGTGAGCAGTCCCTGGCCGATCACCTGGCTGATCAGCGCCAGCAGGATCAGCGGCGTCCAGTCGGTCGGCATGATCGTCTCGCCGAGCAGCGCCGCCATGCCGAGCAGCGGCAGGATGCCCGCCATCGTCGAGAGGATCAGCGCGCTCCACGAACCGAGCGTCCCGCGCACCCGTGTCATCGCGACGAGATAACCGGTGTAAAGCAATCCCGCGAGCAGGCAGAGCAGATCGCCGACCAGATTGTCGGGCGACAATTCATAGGATCGCCCCATCAGCAGCGCCGCGCCGAATGCTGCAAGCAGCAGCGCAATGGCCTGGCTGCGATTGGGCCAGGCACGCGCGACGATGAAGCCGTAGATCGGAAAGAGCAGGATGCTCGCATTGCCGAACAAGGTCGCGTTCGCCAGCTTGGTCTGATGGATGCCGAGATGCCAGGCGCCCAGATCGAGTGCGAAGAAAAGGCCGGCGATCGCCAGCATCAGCCACAGTCCGGGGCCGAGCCGCCCGATGCGCTCACGCGAAAGACCCAGCATGATCAGCAGGAACGGCACCGCGAGCGTCACGCGCCAGAAGCCGGCAGCGACCGGGCCGACATCGGCGGCCCGCACGAGCATGGGGCCAAAGGCGAGGCACAGATTGCTGCCGAGCAAAGCCGCGAAGGCGAAACGCGGCGGTGTCTTGCCTGCGCTTGGCGTCGCAACAGAAAAACTTGGAGGATCGGCCTGATGCATGGCGCCCCATAACGCCCTATCTGCGTGCAGTCCCGTTTCAAAAAGGAACTGATTATGCCAAGCCTGTTCGACCCCATTCAGCTCGGTGCAATCGAAGCGCCCAACCGCATGCTGATGGCCCCGCTGACCCGGGGGCGGTCGAGCCGCGAGCATGTCCCCTCCGAAATGATGGCGGTCTATTATGCGCAGCGGGCGAGCGCGGGCCTTATCCTGACCGAAGCGACCGGAATCAGCCAGCAGGGGCTGGGCTTCCCCTATGCACCCGGCCTGTGGAGCGAAGCGCAGACCGAGGCGTGGAAGCCGGTGACCGGGGCGGTCCACGCGGCGGGCGGCCGGATCTTCACGCAGCTCTGGCATATGGGCCGCATTGTCCATCCCAGTTTCAACAATGGTGCGTTGCCGGTCTCTTCTTCCGCGACGACGGCGCCTGGCCAGACCTACAGCTATGACGGCAAGCAGCCCTATGTGGAGGCGCGACCGCTGCGCATCGACGAAATTCCGGCGTTGCTCGACGACTATGTCCGCGCCACGCGCAATGCGAAGACGGCCGGCTTCGACGGGGTGCAGGTCCATGCCGCGAACGGCTATCTCATCGACCAGTTCCTGCGCGACGGCACGAATTTCCGTGACGACGATTATGGCGGCAGCCCTGAGAACCGAATTCGCCTGCTCCGCGAAGTCACGCAGGTGGTGGCGGACGAGATCGGTGCCGACCGCACCGCCGTGCGCCTGTCGCCCAACGGCAACTCGCAGGGCGTGATCGACAGCGATCCGGAAAGCGTGTTCGTGCCCGCCGCCGCCGCATTGTCCCGGATCGGCATCGCCTTTCTCGAACTGCGCGAGCCCGGGCCCGACGGCAGCTTCGGCCGCGCCGATCAGCCCAAGCTGTCACCCGTGATCCGCCCGATCTTCAAGGGACCGCTGGTCGTCAATTCCGACTATCGCGCCGACGATGCGCAGGCGGTTCTCGACAGCGGCGTCGCCGACGCAGTGTCGTTCGGCCGGACCTTCCTGGCCAATCCCGACCTGCCGGCGCGTTTCGCCAAAGGCCTGCCGCTCAATCCCGATATCCAGGCGACATGGTATGGTCGCGGGCCGGAGGGCTATATCGACTATCCGGCAGCGTCCTGACCAAACCCTAGCGCAGCAAAGCGAGGAAATCGGCGGCGGCGAGGAAATCGGTGCGGCGGCCGGCAAGCGCCTCGGCGGCGAGCGCATCCTCGCCCCATCGCTCGGCCTGCCAGCGCTCGTCGACGATGACCGCCGTCCAGACCGTCTCGGGCGCGATCGCATCTTCCGCCACGGCCAGTGCGGCGACGAGCGATCCGGAGATGCTGACGAGCGGCGACAGGGCCGCCAGCGTGAAAGGATCGCGCGCCGCGGTGACGGCCGTCAGCCGATCGAGCGTCGCCTGCGGCTGGGGAACATGGACGATCCCGGCGGTCACACTGAAGGTGACGTCGTAGCGCCGTGCGGCCCAGTCGAGCAGCGGATCCCATGCCTCGGCCTGGCGGCGGACCAGCGTATCGGGGTTTTCGGCGCGGTAGCAGAGCAGGTCGCTCTCGCCATAGACCGACAGGCCGCGCGCAAAGCTTTCCGGATCGGGGCCGACCCGGTCGATCGCGGCATTGGCGAGGCCGGTGAAGCGCATCGCGCGCGGATCGATCTGCTCGCCCTGCGCCGTCCATTCCGCCGCGATCGCATTTGCCAGATTTTCGGTCGGTGCCAGCAACGGCGCGCGTCCGGGCGTGCGCACCGGTCGCCCGTCGAGTGCGATCCCGCGCTCGGGCGTGACCGTCACCATCTTGTAGAATCGCCTCATCCCTCGCGCGGGCTCCGCCAGCGACGCGCGAGCAGGCGCGGGACGATCAGGAAATCGGCAAGCCCGATCAGGACCAGCGCATAGCCGGCGACGGGCGGGATCGCGGTGATCCGACCGGCCACGACCATCAGGCCGATGACCAGCATCGCCACCCCGCCCAGCCGCATCGCCGCGATGACGAAGAAACGGTTGCGCGCAAGCGTATCGGGATCGGTCGTCATACCAGTTCCTCCAACAGCAGCGGAATGTCCGCGGTCAGCGCGGCGATGCGATGCGCACCCGCCTGGGTCAGTTCCTCGGGCGGATGATAGCCCCAGGCGACACCGACGGCATGTGCGTCGGCGGCGCGCGCCATCGCCATGTCGAAACTGGTATCGCCGATGACGACGGTGGTCGCGGGCGAGGCGCCGGCCTCCGCGATCGCTGCGGCCGCCATTGCCGGATGCGGCTTTGACGGATGGCGATCGGCGGTCTGCAAGGTCACGAAATGCCGGGTCAGCCCATGATGCTCCAGGCAAAGCGCAAGCCCGCGATCCGACTTTCCGGTGGCGACGCCTAGCAGCCAGCCCGCCTCGTCGAGCGCCGCGATCGTCTCGGCAATCCCTTCGAACAACGGCTCTTCCACTTCGCCAAGCCCACGCAGGCGATGAAAGGCCGATTTGTAATTCGCGACGAGCAGATGGTGCAGATCGGGCTCGGCATCGGGCAGCAGCACCTGCATCGCCTCGACCAGGCTCAGCCCGACGATCCGCCGGGTGGCGGCACGGTCGGGCGGATCCAGCCGGGCGCTGGTGAAACAATCCTCCATCGCGCGGCAGATGTTGATCTGGCTGTCGACGAGCGTGCCGTCGCAATCGAAAAGGGCGAGACGGTTCATATCAGTCCATTCACAGCGGCAGATACCGCATCAGATGCGCCATGGCGCGCTTGCCGCCGGCATCGAGCGCGTCGGCCGCGGCGAGCCGCGCTGCCTCCGGCTTGTTCTGGCCGAGCTTCTTCGTGCCGCGCCAGGCGACGATCTCCAGCGTGTAGCCGCTGATCGCGCTCAGCATCTTGTCGACCGTGCCCGGAGTCATCTTCTCGCGCGTCCAGACGGGCTTGGGCGCCAGCCGCGTTTCATGTGCGGCGGACAGGCGGTCGATCTGATCGAGCAGCGCGGCACGATCCATCCTGGTGACGCGCCCTTCGAGCTCGACCGCCAGATAATTCCAGGTCGGCACCTGATCCTCGAGTCCGTACCAGTCCGGGCTGATATAGGCGTCGGGGCCGTGCACCGAGAACAGGGCGGTCGCGCCGTCGAGGTGCCGGGCGATGCCGTTGCCGCGCGCGATGTGAAAGCCGATCCGATCGTCATCGACGAATATCGCAGGCACATGCGCAGCGCGCGGTCCGTCGGCTGTGGCCGCGAAGAGCGTGCCGAAGCCGATTTCGGCAATGAAGCCCCGCATCGCATCACGATCTTCCCAGCGGAATTTCGGATCGGGATGCATCAGTCGCGGCGCTCCCCCGCCTTGGTCCGGCCGCGGCGCTCGCCCTTGCGTTCACGACGCCTGTCCTTGGCGACATTGGCGGCCTTGCGACGCTTGCCTTCGGCGGTGTCGGCGAATTTGACGTCGTCGAGCGGCAGCACCTCGGCCAGCAGCGGGTCGAAACCGAGCGTCGCGATGCTTTCGGCGAAATGCGTGGGCAGCTCCGCCGTCACGTCGACATGATCGCCATCGGGGTGATCGACGCGGATGCGGCGCGCGTGCAGATGCATCTTGCGGCTGATCCCGCCGGTCAGAAAAGCTTCCTTGCCGCCATATTTGCCGTCGCCGACGATGGGATGGCCGATCGCCGCCATATGGACGCGAAGCTGATGGGTGCGGCCGGTAAAGGGCTGCAGCTCCACCCAGGCGGCACGATTGCCGGCGCGTTCGATGACGCGATAGCGGGTGCGCGACGGGAGCCCTTCCTTCTCGTCGACATGCATCTTCTCGCCGCCCGTGCCGGGCTGTTTGGCAAGCGGCAGTTCGATCATGCCGTCGTCGATCGACGGCACGCCGACGACCAGCGCCCAATAGACCTTGCGCGCGGTGCGGCTGGAGAAGGCCTTGGCGAAATGCCCTGCGGCGCGGGCACTGCGTGCGAGCAGCAATGCGCCCGACGTGTCCTTGTCGAGCCGGTGGACCAGCTTGGGCCGTCCCTCCGCTTCGAACTGGAGCGCGTCGAGCAGCCCGTCGACATGCTCGTCGGTCTTGGTGCCGCCCTGCGTCGCAAGCCCCGGGGGCTTGTTGATGACCAGCGCCTGCTTGTCGCGATGGATGAGCAGGGATTGCGCGAATTCCATCTGATCGTCGCTGAGCGGCGGACGTTCGCGCCTGGGCCTGGCTGTGGTTACGGGCTTGGGCGCTTCGGCGGGCGGCACGCGCAGCACCTGTCCTGCCTCGATCCGGTCGCCCGGCGTGGCGCGCTTGCCGTCGACGCGAAGCTGGCCGGTGCGCGCCCAGCGCGAGACGAGGTTGAAGCTGACATCGGGCAGATGCCGCTTGAACCAGCGGTCGAGCCGGATGCCGTCATCATCGGCGGCGACGGTGAATTGCCGCACATCGGCTGAAGCTGTCGTATTCATGCGAATCCCTTGGCGAGTGCGAGGCCGATGAAGAGCGCGGCGACCGACCCCACCACGGAGGCGGTCGCATAGATCGCCGCGCTGCCGAAGCTGCCGCGCTCGATCATGGTGGCGACCTCCAGACTGAAAGCGGAGAAGGTGGTGAAGCCGCCGAGCAGGCCGACGCCGAGCAGCAGCCGCCACTCCTCGCCCGCGGCGAGCCGGCCGACCAGTCCGGCGAGCAGGCCCATGGCGAGGCCGCCGGCCAGATTGACGGTCAGCGTCCCCCAGGGATAGGCGGGGCCGAACGCGGCGAGCGATGCACGGCCGACGCCGTAGCGCGCACCGGAGCCGAGCGCGCCTCCCAGCATGACGAGAAGCAGATGGATCATGGGCTGCGCTTAGCGCAGCAGAGCCTCGCTGGAAAGGAAGCGGGGGCTCAGCGTCCGTTATTGGCGATCAGGTCGACCTCGGTGCCGCCGCCGGCACGCGCGCGGGCGATGACGATGAAGGCGCCGTCATCCCTGGCACGGGTGCCGCCCAGCATATGCTCGCCGCCATCGACGCGATGTTCGGCGGTGAAGCCGCCGCGCACCGCCTGGGTGTAGTAGAAATCGAGAATGGTCTGGAGCACTGCGCCGCTGGTGAAGCTGACCGCGCGACAGCCGCCGGCATCGCTGCCCGCGGCTTCGGAGACACGGGCGCTCGGGAAAAGCGGCATGTCCGCGGGCAGGCGCGTCGCCCAGCCCTGGCTGTAGCCGAGTTCGCCGCCGCAGCTCTGGCCGTTGCGCTTGGCCTGCTGACTGGCGAGTGCGCCCAATGTCGTCGGTCCCTCGGGCGCGTCCATCGCGACCGGCTTCGGCGCGGGAAGGAGTTTGCCGGCGGCGATGTCCTTCGCCGCGGGGCCATCGGCGGGGATCGGCGCGCGCATCGGCTCGGCCGGCGGACGGATGCTGTCGCGATTGGCCTGGGCGCTGAGCGAGGGATCGACCATGATCTGGTCTTCGAGCGAGGCGGCCAGCGCGGGATCGACGTCCTGCGCGTTCACGGCATTGCCCGCCAGACTCTGGTCGAGCGCATTGAGCGCCTGATCATTTTTCTGCCCGCTGCCGCACGCCGCGAGCGCAAGCGCGAACAGCGGACTCAGCCGGATTGCGGACGAGGTCATGGACATTGCTCCTTCGCCTGCCTTTTGGCTCAGCCAGGGTTAAAAATCCCTGTAAAACATCGTTAATTCCTGAATTTTTCGTTAAGATCTGCCCCGAAATGGATCAATATCTGCCCGCTCGACACCGTGGAAATGCGATGATATGTAATCATATAACATAACGAGGAGGTGGATATGAGGAAGCTTCACTCAGCGGTCGTCGCGGAACCCCGTATCATGCAGGATCTCAATATCACGCCGTTGATCGACGTGATGCTCGTCCTGCTGGTGATGTTCATCCTGCTGATCCCGATCCAGTTCCACGAAGTGCCGCTCGACCTGCCCGGGAAAAGCGTGCCGATGAGCGAACGCCCCGTCGTCCGGTTGAGCATCGGTGCGGACGGCGTGGTACGCTGGAATGGCAGCGCGGTCGGCGAGGAAAGCCTGCCCGGCCGCTTCCGCGCATTGGCCACCGATCCGGCACAGCCGGTCCTGCAGATCGCCGCCGACGGCGCCGCGCGTTACGAGATATTCGACCGCACCCTGGCCGCTGCCAAAAAGTCCGGAATCACCCGCCTCGGCATGGTCGATAACGAGAAGTTCGTCAGTTCGATTTCCGGACGCTGAGCGCAGAGGCGTCGCTTTGCCCCTTCGCGTCTTCGCCTGGGAAAAGGCAGCCCATGCGAGGGCGCGGAGACAGGCTTAACTCGCGAGCCCGCTCTTCCGCGCTCGCCATTCGTCGGCGCTCTGGCCCCAGGCATCGACGGGCGCGTCCTCATAAGGTTCGGGCAGCCGCGTCGGCCCACGATTGGTCGCGCCGAGCCGCTTGGCCAGCGCGATCGACGCGGTGTTCGCCGGATCGATGGTGTGGATCACATCGGTCCAGCCGAGAATCTCGATCGCATAGTCGATGCTCGCGACCGCGGCCTCATGGGCATAGCCCTTGCCCGCAAATTCGCGTGCGACGCCCCAGCCCACTTCGTCGCCGGGCCAGCCATCCGGACGCCAGGGACCGACCCGTCCGACCCAGCGGCCGGTGCTGCGCTCGATCAGCGAAAACATCGCGAAACCGGAGATCTGCCAGGCCCCGGTCATCGCGCAGAGGCCACGCCAGGCGACCGAGCGCGGCTGGACACCACCCAGGAACCGCATCGTCTCGGGATCGGCGTGGAAATCGGCCCAGGCGTCGAAATCATCGCGCGTCGGCGGACGCAGGATCAGTCGCTCGGTCACGAGCAGTGGTCCGTTGAACATGGCGTCCTCCCGATCAGCGCGCGGGGAACCGGGCCGTTAGCCTCCCGTCCCCGCAAGGGAGGATGCGTCTAGCCGAAACGACCGCGTAGCGCGAGCATCGCGATCGCCGCCTTGGCCGCTTCGCCGCCCTTGTCCTTTTCGGTGCGCCGCGCACGCGTCAGCGCCTGCGCTTCGTTCTCCACGGTCAGGATACCGTTGCCAATCGCAATGCCGTCCATGGTCAGCGCCATGATGCCGCGCGCGCTTTCGTTGGAGACGATCTCGAAATGATAGGTCTCGCCACGGATGACCACGCCCAGCGCGACATAGCCGTCATAACGGCCGCTCTCGGCGGCAAGCGCGATGGCGCCGGGCACTTCGAGCGCGCCGGGAACGGTGATCGTCTCATGCGCATGGCCGGCATCCTCGAGCGCGGTGC
>JASBTC010000382.1 GCA_030148625.1 Sphingobium sp.
CCTTGGCCAGTGCCTCGACCTGGTCGAAATCGATCAGGTGATCGTCCGGGCGCACGCCCTATTGCACGGCATTGAACCATTTGCCCGACATGGCGGCGCGGGCGCCATGCGTCAGGTGGCCGCCGGCGTCGAGGCTGAGGCCCATGATCGTGTCACCAGGCTTGGCCAGCGCCAGCATGACCGCGCCATTGGCCTGCGCGCCCGAATGCGGCTGGACGTTGGCGAAGCCGCAGCCGAAGATCTGCTTGGCGCGATCGATCGCGATCTGCTCGACCTCGTCGGAGGGGGCACAGCCCTGATAATAGCGCTTGCCCGGATAGCCTTCGGCATATTTGTTGGTGAAGACCGAGCCTTGCGCTTCGAGCACCGCCTTGGAAACGATATTCTCGGATGCGATCAGCTCGATCTGGTTCTGCTCGCGTGACAGCTCGTGACGGACGCCGGCGAAGATCGCGGGATCGGCCTGGGCCAGGCCGCGCGTGAAGAAGCCGTCGGGCTGGACGTCGTTCAGCGAAGCGGGATTCGTGCTCATGCGGGCTCCTTTGCCGGGTGTGTCAGTTTCTCGACGCGGCGCGCATGGCGGCCGCCCTCGAAACTGGTTGAAAGAAATTCGGAAAGACAGGCCTTGGCCATATCGATGCCGGTCAGCCGGGCGCCCATCGCGATGACGTTCGCGTCGTTATGTTCGCGGGCCAGGCGGGCGGAGAGGCTGTCGGACACGCGCGCGCAGCGGCAGGCCGGGTTGCGGTTGACCGCGATCGAGATGCCGATGCCGGATCCGCAGAGCGCGACGCCGAAATCGGCCTTGCCCTGCGCAATCGCGTCAGCAAGCTTGTAGCCATAATCGGGATAGTCGACGCTGGCGCCGTCATTGGGGCCGAGATCGGTCACCTCATGACCCTGTCCACGCGCCCAGTCGGCGAGCGCGGATTTGAGGTCGATAGCGGCATGATCGGATGCGAAGGCAAGGCGCATGGCGGCGCTCCTACGGAACAAAACGAGTCGATGGGGCGCTCTCTAGAAGAGCCGGCCGCTGAACGCCACCAGCGATTGGGTGGACATTGCAACTCTGTTACGGCCAATATCCGCCGATCATCGTTTTCGAAAGGACATGCCGATGCGCATTGCGCCCCTTCTTTTCGCCGGAGTGCTGCTCCTGTCCGCGTGCGGCAAGCAGCCGGCACAGGGCAATGCCGCGGCCGGGGCCGACAATGGCCTGGCGATGGAGATCGAGGAAGTGCCGGCGAATGAAGGCCCCAGCACCGGCGCGACCGATCTGCCGATGGATGAGGCGGGGGCCGCGACCGATGGCTGGGTCGGCAAATGGACGGGGCCGGAAGGGCTGGTGCTCGATATCGCCAAGACGGCGACCGCCGGTCGCTATGACGTGAAAGTGACGCTGCTCGATGGTTCCGGCAGCTATGCCGGTATCGCCGATGGCGGCGTGATCCGTTTCGACCGCGCGGGCACGCAGGAAACGATCCGCAAGGCAACCGGCGATGAAACCGGGCTGAAATGGCTGGCGGGCAAACAGAATTGCCTGGTCATCAAGCAGGGCGAAGGATTCTGCCGGGACTGACCCCGATCCGGACACGCATCACGGCGTAAAGGTGCATATCCTGGCGTATCGGACTGAGGGTTTGGAACCACCTCCACCCGAGGAGGTTCTGTCCGAACAGATGCCATTCGCCAGGAGCAGACCATGGACCTCGCAATGCAACCCGCCCCGACCAGCCCCGTCCTTTCGCGGATCGAGGTCGGGCCGCCAGCGTCCGGACGGTCCAGCTTTGCGCAATTCGCCGCCAGGGCAGTGAACAGGCAGGCCGGCCGCCTGGCGGGCACGTTGACGGGTATTGCAGATTCGATCGACGCATCGGTGGCGCGCGGCGATCCGCAGATTGGCGAAACGTTGAAGGGCTATGCCGTATCGGCATCGGATGGATTGAGGATTCTCGCCCGGCGCACCGGCGATCAGGATGCTGCGGATCTGATAAGCGGACTCGGCCGCGCGGCAGTTCGCCATCCCGTTGTGACCACGGGGGTCGGTGCGATGGTGGGCGCTGCGTTCGGTGTTGCGCTGGTGATGCTGGGGCGTTCCGCAAACCCGCCTGACGGCGCGACGGGCTAACCCCCAGTCAGTCGCGGGATTTGCGCGCGGCAGCGACCGCGCCGTCCATGAGGTTTCCGATGGCGAACAGGCGGTGACGCTCCGCCATGACGATATGGGAGTGAGCGACCCTGGGATCCTTGGCGGCGCTTGCCAGGGCTCGCTCCTCCACTTCGCGGCGGAGATGATAGTCGCGACGGCTTTCCTGGACCTTCGTCATGGACCGAGAGTCCGCCATCCTTCCTTTACGAAAGCATAAAGATCGGATTTGGACGTAAATCGCCGAGCCCGGATCGGGACATTGGGGATTTTCGATCATCGCGTCGCCGCTCCGATGCCATCCAGCCGCTGGCGCGACACGCGATGGCGCGCTATTCGCCAGCGCGATGCTCACCCAAATCGACCTCTGGATCGGCAAGACGCTTTTCGTGCCGCCGATCGTCAAGCTGTGCCAGATCACCCGTCAGAGTCAGTTCGCGGTTTCGCGCCTGTTCTGGTTCGTCGCGGCGCTCGATGGATTCTATCGTGCCGAAACGATGTTCGGATCGGTGCTGTTCGGTGCGCTCAGCATCTTCATGATGCTGACGGCGTCGTTGCGCGCCGACATGCCGACATCGAGTTCGATG
>JASBTC010000079.1 GCA_030148625.1 Sphingobium sp.
CCCGACAGCGCGAGCGGATCGTCGGCAGCAATCGCCCGGGAGCATGGCTGACCAGCAGGAACACGGTGTCGGCGGGCGGTTCCTCCAGATTCTTGAGCAATGCATTGGCGGCGGCGCGTTCGAGATCGTCGATCGCGTCGATCACGATCACGCGGCGCGGCGAGAGTGACGGTGTCGTGACGAACAGGCTCTGGAGCGCACGGACCTGTGCGATCGGGATATTGCGCGCCAGATCGCCGGTGCGATCATTGGGCAATCGCTGCAGGCGGCGGAAATCGGGATGGCTGCCGGCCTCGATCAATCGCGCAACCGGATGTTCCGGCGAAACCGCCAATCCTGCTTCGCCCGGCGGAGGGCCGGCGGCCTCGGCCAGCATGCGGAGCGCCGCCATTTCGGCGAAAAGCCCCTTTCCGACACCCTGGGGCCCCGTGAGCAACCAGGCGTGATGCAACCTGCCGCTGCCTATCGCCTCAATAAATGCCGCAATCTCATGCTGATGACCGACAAGCGACGTCATGACATCAGATCCGCCAGCGCATCGAGTAGACGCGTCGTGACATGGTCGGCAGCACCACTGGCATCGATGACGCGAAAGCGCCGGGGATCTTCTTCGGCATGATGCGCAAAGCTTTGCGCCACCCGTGCGTGATAGATCGCGTCGCGGCCGCCGATCCGGTCGGCGCCGCCGCGGTCGCGCGCCGCGGCACGCTCGGCCGCGACCGATTCGGGCAAGGTCAGCAGCAAAGTCCGATCGGGCAGCCGCCCCTGGCTGCCGATGCGGTGAAGCGTGAGGATATCGGCGTCCGCCAGTCCCCCTGCTCCGGCCTGATAGGCGCGCGAACTATCGAGGAAGCGGTCGCTCAGCACCCATTGCCCCGCCGTCAGCGCGGGAAGGATCGTCTTTTCGAGATGGTCCGCGCGCGCCGCCGCGAAGAGCAAGGCTTCCGCACGCGGGCTCCAGCGGCCGGCATCCCCCTCCAGCAGCAGGCGGCGAATCGCTTCCGCGCCTTCGCTGCCGCCGGGTTCGCGCGTGACGAGCACGGCAATGCCCCGCGCGCGCAATGCATCGGCAAGCGCCGCGATCTGGGTCGACTTGCCGACCCCTTCCCCGCCTTCGAGCGTGATGAAGCGACCCGTGGCCGCGGCGGCGGTCACCCGCCGAAGATCGACATCAATCCGGCCCAGGCGCGGCCGAAGAACCCGGCTTCGCCGACATCGCTCTCGGCGACGAGCGGCATGGTCTGCGGCGGCGTGTCCGGCGTGGTGACGATCAGGTCGGCGATATGCTGTCCGGCCTTGATCGGGGCCTTGATCGGGCCGTTATACGCCACTTTCACCTGCATCGTGCCGGCTATGCCGTTCGGCAGCGTGACCGCCAGGTTGCGCGGCGCGACCAGCCCGACTTCGCTTTCGTCGCCAAGCTGGACTTCCGCCGTCTCGACCTTCTTGCCCTTCGAGAATAGCGGCTTGGTGGTCCACGCCTTGAAACCCCAGTCGATGAAACGCACCGATTCCTCGATGCGGCCGTTGAAGGAGTCGAGACCGGCGACCACCATCACCAGACGGCGGCCATTCTGTTCGGCGGATCCGGTGAAACCATAGCCGGCTTCCTCGGTATGACCGGTCTTGAGGCCATCGGCGCCGGAGACGCGGCCAAGCAGCGGATCGCGATTCTCCTGGTTGATCGTCTTGCCGTCGCTCAGCGTGCGGCTGTAATCCTTGCGCGCGTAGAAGTCCTTGTAGAGCTGCGGAAAATCCTCGATCGTCGCGCGCGCCAGGCCCGCAAGATCGCGCGCGGTGACATAGGTCACGCCTTCGTCGGGCCAGCCGTTCGAATTGCCGAAATGGCTGTTGGCGAGACCGAGTTCCTTCGCCTTGGCATTCATCAGCGCGACGAATGCGGCTTCGGTGCCCGAAATCCCTTCTGCCAGCACGACACAGGCATCATTGCCCGAAAGCGTGACGATGCCATGAAGCAGATCGCGCACGCTGACCTGTTCGCCGGTTTCGAGGAACATCGTCGATCCGGCCGCCGGACCGTGCCACTGGCGCCAGGTTTCCGGGCGCACCGCGAATTTCGTGTCGAGGTTGAGCTTGCCCTGCTTGATCAGGTCGAACGCGACATAGACCGTCATCATCTTCGCCATCGACGCAGGCGGCATGCGGACATCCGCCCCCTTGTCGTACAGCACCGCGCCCGACGAAAGATCCTGGAGGAAAGCGACCTTGGCCGCGCTTTCATAGGGCGGCGCCGCGGCAGTGACCGGAACGGCGGCGACCAGGGTGGCGAAGGAGACGAACAGGACGGGTTTCATCGGCTACTCTCGTGACGGACGCAGCGGGTGTCAGCCGCCGCTCAGGATACGCGCCTCCGGATAGCCCTTCGCCCGGATGCTTCGCAATGACTCATTCGCCGCAGCCTGGCTGCCAAAGGGCCCGAAGCGGACGCGATAGAGCGGGCCGACGGCATCGACGCGCGCGCCGGCCCGTTTCGCCAACGCTTCGGCGCGCGGCTTGCTGGAGAAAGCGGCGAGCTGGACGTACCAATTGCCGGCTACGGATGCCCGTGCGGCCGTCACAGGCCGAGGCGTCGCGGCTGCAGCCGGGCGTGCGGGTGCGTTCGTTCCCTCGACGATGAACCGGTCGTCGCGCGAGGCGGGCACGGGCACAGCCTTGGGGGGCGGCGCGATCGTTGCCGGCGCAGGCGCAGGCGCAGGCGCAGGCAGAGGTGCCGGCGCAACAGCGTCCGGACGCGGCGTAGCGGCCGCAACCGCTATGGGTGGAGTCGGTGTGATGCCGAGCTTACGGCGCAATGCCGTCAGCATCATCGCGGGGCTTTCGAGCCGTTCCGCGGCCGCATTGCCCCTGCGCAGCGCCGCGCGCTCCTGTTGGGGCGGATTGACGCGGCGCACGCGAACCGGAGCGCGTCCTTCCTCCGCGATGCCGAGCTGGCGCGCCGCACCGTCCGAAAGAGCGATCAAGCGATCGTTGGAGAAGGGTCCGCGATCGTTGACGCGTACCAGGATCGTCCGCCCGGTATCGAGTGACGTCACTTCGACATAGCTGGGCAGCGGCAATGTGCGGTGCGCCGCGGTGATCGCGTTCGGGTTGAACGGCTCGCCATTGGCGGTGGTATTGCCCCGCGGTGCCTCGCCATAGCCGCTGGCATAACCGACATCGTCATAATCCGCCCGGTCTTCGGGACGATAGGTGACGTCGCCGACCTTATAGGGTTCGCCGAGCCTGACCGGTACGTCGCTTACGCCCGGAGCATCCGCGGCGGGCAAAGGCTGCTTGTCGACGAGCGCACGATTGCTCCGCCCCTCGGCAACGCTCCAGCCCGAGAGTATCAGCGCCAGGGCGCCGGCGGTCACCGCCCGTTCAACGTTCCACTTCATCCGCAAGCAACCCCACTGATAGCGCGTAGAAATTCGAACAATTGTAATCGAGGATGACCCGATAATTTCCGGTTAGCAGATAGGCGGTTTTTCCAGGACCGTCGGGTTCGAGCAGTGACGCCATCTCGGTATCGCGGATGCGTGGCCCCGATGTCTGGACAATGCCCAGGCGGCGCCACTCGGCCATGCTGAGATAGCGGCTGTGGCGATCATGCACGCGTGGGCAACGCGGCGAATTGATCCTGCTGCGCAACGCCGCGCGATCGAGCCCGGCGGGCACGTTGACCGCAACGCCCCAGGGCACATTGGGCCGCCAGCCGGCATTGACGAAATAATTGGCGATGGAGGCGAGCGCGTCGGCCTCGCTGGTCCAGATGTCCTTGCGCCCGTCGCCGTCGCCGTCGCGCGCCATGCGAAGATAGACCGAGGGCAGGAATTGCGGATATCCGGTCGCCCCTGCCCAGCTTCCGACCAGGCGGCTGCGCGGCACACCCTGATCGATCATCTTGAGCCCGGCAATGAACTCGCCCGCGAAGAGATCGCGGCGGCGCCCTTCATAGGCCAGGGTCGCGAGCGCGCGCAGCAGGTCGAAACTGCCCATGACCGAGCCATAACCCGTCTCATGACCATAGATTGCGACCATGATCGATTCGGGCACACCGGTTTCGCGCTCGATTCGCGCGAGATGGTGGCGCAGCGCCTGATATTTGGAACGCCCGCGATTGATCCGCGGCGCATCGACATGCTTGATCCGATATGGCGCGAAGTTCGGGATCGGCGCATTGACCGAACCGCCGGGCTGATCGCGGTCGAGTTCGACCACGCGGGCGTTGAAGGTCAGTGTCGGCATCACCGAATCGAGCGTGGCGCGGCTGACGCCCTGGCGTTCGGCCTGGGCGCGCAGCGCGGGAAGGTAGGCCTGAAACGCCGCCTCCTCGCTTTGCGCGGCCGCGGGTGCCGGCGCGAGCAGGCCGGTGACAGGCAGCGCAACCGCCGCCAGAGACATCGAAATCGGGATCAAAAGACGCATACAACTCCCCAATGGGCCGGCAGACTGCCACAGGCATCGCCCTGCGTGAATCCCCTTTCGACCCGCATCCCGCACATCGGGGCGTTGATTATAGGCCCCCTTCCCCTTTTCGCATCGAACGCATATGCCGCGCGAGCCGGACGGGTGGCCGAGTGGTTTAAGGCAGCGGTCTTGAAAACCGCCGTGGGTGCAAGCTCACCGTGGGTTCGAATCCCACCCCGTCCGCCAAAGGCCGCCTATTGCCCTCTATGGCGCGATATCGCCACCGATCACCGCATCGCCACTAGGCGGCCAATAACCGCCATTTCTACGCTACAGTCTGATATGCCTTGAAGATGAGCGACGACAGCTATCGACCTCATCGCGGACGTTGGCGCCTAGCTCACTGACTAAAAGCAGACTCATAAGATGAGGACGATGACGATGACCGAAGTGCTGGACGAGGGACCGTTCTTTCACGGCACAATCGCGGATTTGCGCGTGGGTGATTTTCTCACCGCAGGGTACCGGTCGAACTATCGTCCTGAAGTGGTGATGAACCACATCTACTTCACGGCCATTATGGACGGTGCCGGACTTGCCGCTGAAATCGCGGCGGAACTCACCGAAGGCGGCGCAGCCCCGCGTGTTTATGCCGTAGAGCCGACCGGGGCATTCGAGAACGACCCGAACGTGACCGACAAGAAATTTCCCGGCAACCCAACGCGGTCGTATCGCAGCAGCGCACCGCTCAAGGTCACTGGCGAAATCACGCATTGGACCAGATTGACGCCCGAGGCACTACAGATGTGGAGAGAACGACTGACCGCACTGCGCTCAGACGAACGAGGCGAAATCATCAACTGATGCGCGGCGACTCGCATCTTGTGCTCATTACGCGATCGAATCGCTAAAGGGAGATAGTCGGTGAAGCGGGCACGACGGCAGCTATCGCCACCTAGATCCCTGAGATCCGCCAGTCCGCAATCCACCAGATCCAGCCGATCGAAAGCGGATGTCGATCAGGCTTCAGCGCCCCTCAGAATCTCGGCGGTCAAATCGATCGGACAGCCCGAACGTCGGGCGTTCATGCGCACCCCAAAACCAATTGCAATACAAGATCAGTCTGGCTAGCTTCAAAACCGGTTGCATGACACAATCAGAGTTCGCGGATCGCGGCATCAGAAGAGGGAATGGGCATGGCCAAGCTTGTGTTCGGAATGAACCAGTCCCTCGACGGCTATGTCGACCATATGGAGTTTGGGCCAAGCCCCACGCTCTTCCGCCACTTCATCGACGAGGCCCGCGGACAGGCGGGCAGTGTCTATGGTCGCCAGATGTACGAGATCATGCGCTACTGGGACGACGATCATCCCGAGTGGGATGCAGAGCGGCGGGCCTTCGCGACGGCGTGGCGGAACCAGCCGAAATGGGTCGTCTCGCGCTCGTTGAAGTCGGTCGGCCCCAACGCCACGCTTGTCGGGGATGATCTACAAGGCGCGATCCGCGCGTTGAAAGCCGGGCGCGACGGCGAGATCGAAGTTGCCGGCCCAACCCTGGCGCAAAGCCTGACCGAACTGGGCCTGATCGACGAATATCGGATCTACCTGCACCCTGTCGTACTGGGTCGTGGCACACCATATTTCGCCGGTCCCCGACCGCCGCTCCGCCTTGTGGCTCATGATCGGATCGACGAGGACGTGATCAGGCTGACCTACGTTCCTGCCTGATCCCGCAATGCTGCCGGGAGTTATGGCAGCGCTACCGCGAAGAAGCTTGTAACGGGACTTCCCATCGCGGTCCTTTCGGATTGTGCGATCATGACGCCGCGTCCCGACGCCCCCTTCGAACCTCATCTCACGGGAACCTCAAGCCAGCATGATCACCGGGCATGTCTTCATCGCCACCGGCCTGGATGGCTTCATCCAGGAAGGACGGGAATATCGACTGGCTGCTCAGCCGCGACGACCCGGATGAAGACCATGGCTATCGGGATTTCATCAAGGATATCGACGGCCTGGTAATGGGGCGCGGCAGCTTCGAAGGCGTATTGGCTTTCGATCCCTGGCCCTATGACAAGCCAGTCGTCGTGCTCTCGAAAACCCTGGCTTCATCGCCGGTTCCGGACCACCTTATTGGCCGCGTCCGCTTCGTGGACATGGCGCCCAGCGCCGCAATGGAGATGCTCGCGGCGGAAGGTTGGCGCCGCGTCTATGTGGATGGCGGCCAGATCGTGCAATCCTTCCTTCGTGAAGGCCTGATCGGCGAAGGACGCCAACTCTTCGGCCCCGTCGACAGCGACATCCCGCTGACCCATGTGATGACGAAAGCCTTTCCGTCCGGGCTGGTACAATCCCTCTACAGGCTGGAATCCTGACCGGGATGTCTTCCGGTCGCAGACGGCGTCAACGGGCACAGCCCTGCGCGTCGGCGCCGGGAACGCGTTCCCATTGATAGGCATCGACCGTTTCGCCGCGCGGCAGATATGTGACCGGGAAGATCCTGTCCGCGCGCCGCACGCGCAGCGTCAACCGCTCAGCCTGCTCGCCCTGGATACCGTCCTGCGGCACCGGGTCGACGATTTCGTCGCCGTCCCTGAGACCTGCCTGCGCCGCCGCGGATCCCGGTACCAGGCCGCGCACCACGCGCTTGGGCTCGGCCAGCACATCGGTCAGGAAACCGAGCTCGTAGCGGCGCAGCTTCTTCGTGATCCGGCGAAAGCAGGATCCGAAAGCGTCGGAGGCCGGAACCGGCATCCGTCCATCCAGAAAGGCCCGGAATTCGTCGACCGCCCCGGCCCCCAGATGCCTGGCAAGCAGCATCTCCCAATCGGCATTGGTCGTCGCCTTGCCCGATTTCTCGGTCGCCAGCATGGCGAGCATGAGATCGTCGAGACTGGTCTTGCCGCCGGAGGCCTTGCGCAGTGCATCGTCGACGGTGACGAAATAGAGCATGCCGCGATCATAGGGCAGCGTTCGCACACGCGTATCGGCCCAGAAACGCAGCGGCACCCGGCTGTTGGGGGCATGCGCCATGCTGCTGGTATAATAGCGCGCGGCCGTCCAGTTAACGTCCGCAATGAACTCTTCCGCGCTCAGCATGTCGAAGCGGAATGGCAGGCGCGCCTGGTAGAAGGTCGCCAGTCCTTCGCCGAACCATGAGGATTCGAGCCCCGCCGGCTGGGTGATGAACGGCTGGAAGGTATGGAACATCTCGTGTGCCAAGGTCAGCCGGATCTTCGCGACGTCGGATCCGCGCCCCTTGCCGAAAGTGGTGACGAAGGACCGGTGGAGGCCGACGCCGCCACCCGCATTGATCGGATTATAGCGCAGGAACACCCCGTAAGGCGGCGCACCGGTCTGGCCGAAGAAGCGTGCATAATGGCTGTAGAGCTTGCCCGTCCAGGCGAGCAGCGCGTTGGCGTCGAAGCCGGGATCGCCCTGCCACGCGCCGAAAAAGCCGGTCCCCGACGGATCGGACGGCCAGGTGCCGATCCGTCCGCCCATGAAGAAGCTCATGCGCAGTTCGGTGCCGTCGAGCGGCTCTGCGGCGGTGATAATCCCCTCCCCCAGCGAACTGACGCCCCGGCTGCCCTTGGGCGCGCGCGACAAATCCCAGCCGAAAGTGGTGCGATAGCGGTGCTCGCCGGGCGGCAGCAACAGGAAGACATGACCGGTCGCCGAGACCCCACCGCCATCGGCGGAAAAGGCGAAGGGCGGTGCCGGGCCGCGCGGTGGCAATGTCGCCTGGGCGGGCACGCTGTATGCCACGGTCACCGGCCCGCGCACCGCACGATCGACGATCCATTCGCGCGAGGGACCACCGCCCACCGCGTCGCGCATGCCGGTTTCGGGCAGGTCGACATCGCGGGCGCTCAACCGCAAGGGGCCGGCATCGTCACGCGCGGAAATGCCGGCGATCACCGTGGCGACGGTATCGACATTGCTGGCGACCTTGGGCAGGCGTAGCAGCACCTCGCCTGGTCCGGCCGCAATGCCGTCCAGGCGCAGCGTCACCCGGACGGTCTCGATCCGCGCCGGGGCCGTGCGCGACGCAATTGGGGCCAGCGTCAGCGAAAGCGCGGGCTCGGCATGTGCCGGCGCGGTGAGAAGCGGGGCCGAAGCGAGCCCGGTGATGATCAATGCCAGCCGCATCGCGCCGCTCCGATACCGTGTTCGATTTCGCGGAGGAAGCGCGGGGCTGCAATCGCCCCGCGCCCATCCGTCAGAACGACCGCGCCAGCGTCACGCCGACGGTCCGCGGTTGAGTGAACAAGGCGGTCGGCACATTCACGCCGTTGCGGTTGTCCGCCGCGGTCACGCCGCGCTTGTCGAACAGGTTGCGGACGAACAGATTGACGCTCCAGTCCCGATCATAGGTCAGGCCGCCGCGAATATCGACGCTGGTATATTCGGGCAGCAGGATGCGTGGGCGCGTCGCATTCGCGGCATTGGTCACGAAGGTGCCCGCACGATCGCCGACATAGATCACCGTGAAGCCCAGATTGCCCTCCAACGTGTCGCTCAGCGTGAAGCTTTGCTGCGCGGTGACATTGGCAGTGACCTTCGCCGCGAACGGTAAGCGATCGCCCGCCAGTCCCCTCAGACCCGTGGCGCCCGCCAATGTCGGCAGGTCCTGGGTCAGCGTCGCATCGGTGAAGGTCAGGTTGGTGTCGATGCTCATCCCCGCCCAGGGCGTCAGGTTCGCAGCGAATTCCAGGCCGCGGCTGCGCGCCTTGCCGCCGTTCGTCAGAAAGGTGAGCGAGCTGACCGAATCCGTGCCCTGGAGCTGGATGTTCTTCCAGTCGATCTGGAACAGCGACGCGTCGATGGTCAGCAGGCCGGGAACGACCTTGCCCTTGAAGCCCAGTTCATAGTTGAGCACGCGATCCGGGCCGAACGAACCATCCACCGAGGGCGGCGCCGCGATGTTCGGGCCGCCGGGGCGATAGCCGGTGGCGATGCGCGCATAGGCGATGATGTCACGCGAGAAATGATAGTTGGGCGAAATCAGCCAAGTGAAGGCGCTGTCCTTCGAATCGCCGATCGTTGTGCCCGATCCGAACACCGGAGCCACCGTCGCCGATGTGTTGAGCGTCGATTCATTGTGCTGCTTGTTGCGCGAATAGCGGCCGCCCACCTGGATATCGAGCTTGTCGGTGGCGTGCCAGGTCAGATCGGCAAAACCCGCATATTCGCGATAGCTGCCCGGACCTTCACCGATATAGGGCCTGGCGTCGAGGCTGCCCGAGGCGATCAGCGTCTGATCGGTCGCGGCATGCTCGATGGTGTAGAAGCCGCCGGCGAGCCAGCTGAAGCTGGTGCCGATATCGCCGCTGAAGCGCACTTCCTGCGAGAATTTATGCGTGCGATCGGCGTTGGCGATCTGCACCGTCGGCGCCGTCGCTAGCCCGTAGAGCGAGCGCAGCAGTCCGCCGAACACGGCGCTGACATCGCTGGTGATGACATTGTCCGCGCGGCTCCACGCGCTGATCGAGGTGATGTTGACGCCGCCCAGGTCGAGCTCGGCGCGCGCCGTATAGAGCTGGAACTTCGCCTTGTTGATCGAATCGAGCGCATTGAGCGTCAGATCGCCATAGACCGGATCGAAGGTGGTGACTGCCGTCGCGCGGTTGGGCGAGGTGGTGAGCGTGCAGGCCGCGCAGATCGGCACGCCGCCCGAAGTGATGGCAAGATCGCTGTTCATCGCGTCCTGCTTCTGACGGAGCGCCGAAAGCACGATGCGAAGATTGTCGGACGGCTTGATCAGCGCCGCGCCACGGAAACCCCAGACTTCGCGGGTGTTGACGTTCTTCGCCTTCAGCGCCTTGGGATTGATGTTGTCGAGCCATGCCGCATCATCGCGCTTGAAACCGCTGCCGGCGACGGCCAGCCAGTCGGTGATCGGCACATTGACCGATCCGCGCACCGCATAGCCGGTGTCGCCGTGCGAGACGGCGGTGCCGCCCAGTTCGATCCGGCCGGAGAATTCGCGCGTATCGGGTTCCTTCAGCACATATTTGATCAGGCCGCCCAGGCTCGACGCGCCATAGAGCGTGCCCTGCGGGCCGCGCAGCACTTCGACCCGGCTGACCGCGCTGGCATCGAAATCGGGGAGCGGCGGCTGGCCGGTGCCGGTGGTGCCGCCGAACTGGACGTCATCGACCAGCAGCGCGACGGTGGGCGAGGTCGCCCCACCGGTGGTGACGCCGCGCAGTGCGATCGAGGACACGCGCTGGCCCGAATATTGGAGGCCGGGCACGCGATCGAAGAATTCCGAGAGGCGGTTGATGTTCTGCGTCGTCAGCGTCTCAGCCGAAATCGCGCTGATCGCGACCGGCACGTCGAGCAGGCGCTCGGCGCGCTTCTGCGCAGTGACGATGATTTCGCCGGCATCGTTACCGCTTTCGACGCCTTCGGCGCTCTGCGGGTCCTGCGCCATCGCAGGCATCGATACCGTGAGGGCGAGGATCGCCGCCGACATGGAAATAGCAAGTTTCTGGTTCTTCATTTTTCTGGCCTCCACTGAATCTATTCGGGCGTCCGATCCGCATGGCGGGGATCGTCCATCCTTGGCCTCTCTCTCCAGCTCGGCAGGAACCACGACCATGTCGCCTTCCCGATGAGCCTCCCCTGGTTCGAGGCCAGGCGAATTTTACGCGTGCGCCACCGCCATATTTATTCGGAATTGGGGTTCCCGACCCGCTTCGCGCATAAGTTTTCGCGGATCGCGTGCCTGATCGATCAAGATTGCCCGCCCCTTCATCGGCCCAGTGCCGGCTGCGGCATGCGGGCATAGGCGCGCAGCCCCTCTTCCAGCCCGGCCAGGCCAGCATCGAGCCGGTCGTCTTCCTGGCAGAAACCGATGCGGATGCGGCCGGGCGCCCCGAAATATTCTCCGGGCGCGACGATTACGCCCGAACGCGCGATCAGCCATTCGGAAAAGGCGCGGCTATCGGCGATGCCGGGCAATGACGGAAAACAGATGCAGCCATCGTCGGGCAGTTCGCCGCCCATCAACCCTTCGGCCACCATCATGTCGAACCAGGCCTGGAAACGCGGCCGGCAGCGCGCGACGACGCGGCGCGAATTCTCTTCGAACGATGCGGCATTGGCCATGACATGCGCGGCGACGGCGTGCGACAATGTCGAGATGCCGAACTCGATCTGGCCGTTGAGCCGGCTCAGCCGCTCCACCACCGCCGGCGCACCGACGATCCAGCCGCAGCGCAGCACGCCCAGCCCGTAGATCTTGGTCAGGCTCGACAGGCTGACCACCGCCGGGGACAGCGCAGCGGCGGCACCGGGGCGCCGATCCTTCGACGCATAATCGCCATAGACCTCGTCGACGACGAGCAGGAAACCGCGCCGTTCGGCGAGATCGGCCAGCGCGCGCAATACTGGCTGCGGCGTCGCCATGCCCGACGGATTATGCAGGTCCGACAGCACCACCAACCGCGTATTCGGACGCAGCCGTGCTTCCACGTCCGCGACGTCGATGAGGAAGCGGTCGCCATGGCGGCGAAAGCTCTCGACCGAGGCGCCCGATGCTTCGGCAAGATAGGCGAACAGGTCGAAACCGGGCGTTTCGATCAGGACATGATCGCCGGGACGGACGAATGTGCGATAGATCAACGACAGGCCGCCGGTGGCACCGGTGGTGCAGAGCAACTGGTCACGGCCGACGCCATAGCGTTCGGCCAGCATATCGAGGACGAACGGATTGCCGTCACCAAAGGCGCTGACATAGTAGCTTGAGAAATGCGGCTCGGCGGTTTCGAGAACCATCTGGCGCAGCAATTCACGCGGCTCGGGCACGGAGCTTTCGAACAGGCTGACCGCCTGCCCGTCCCTTGCGCGGGCCACGGCAAGCGCGCCGCGCACCCATCGCGCATAGCTTTCACCCTCAAGCGTCGGCGGTGTGGCCGGCATTTCATCTTCCTTGAACATGACGTCTCTCTACCGGCCAGGGCGGGCACTAATTATTCGATCTTGGGCAAGCCGGCGCCGATTGCGCATAATTTGCGCAGCTATTCGCCCAAAGCGCGCTTGGCCTGTTCGGAGGAGTCCCACCGCCCTTTGGCGAACCAGTAGATCAGGCCGACGACCAGCCAGCCACCGACCAGCAAATAGGGGCGCGGATCGGCCTCGACCCCGAAGATGCCGACGAGCAGCGCGCAGACCACACCGGCATAACCCGCCGCCACAACCACCCTGCGCGACAGCTTCAACTTCGACCGCGCGTGGATCTCGGGATGGCGGCGCGCGACCACGGTCGCCGAATAGGAACAGGCCATATATTTGAGCATGGTCGGCACGTTGACCGCGAGCAGCAGGAAGATCAGGCTCGGCGGCAGCAACAGGCCCGACATCGCACAGACATAGCCGAACAGGATCGCCCGGTGCGGCGTGCCGAAACGCGGATGGATCGCGCCGATGGTGCGCGGCAAAGCGCCGTTGCGCCCCATCGCGAACAGGCTGCGCGAAAAGGTGAGTGCGGCGGCATTCATCGACTTGACGATCGAGAAGCAGGCGGCACCGACGATCAGCGGCACCGCGAGATCGCCCAGCACGACCTTTGCCGCATCCAGCAACGGCGCCTGGCTTTTCGCCAGCGCCGCCGGCCCCACAAGGCCAAGCGCGGTGACCGCGACCAGGCCATAGACCAAAGCGGTCAGCCCGATCGCCAGCGCGATGCCCAAAGGCACGTTGCGCTGCGCATCGCGCACCTCTTCGCCGATCTCGACCGCGGATTCGATGCCGAGGAACAGGCTGATCATCAGCGGTACCACCGCGAGGATGGCGAGCGGCGGCGTATCGAGCGGATTGCCGACCAGCTTTGCATCGAAATGCGGCAGGCCGGTTACGACGAAGATACCAAGGATGATCAACAGCAGCGCCATCAACTGCGCCTGCACCCGCGCCGCCATCGACACGCCGACATAATTGAGCGCGAAGACCGCGGTGATCGTGACCGCCATGCCGAGCTTGAGCGGCACCGGAAACACCATGCCGAGATAGCTGATCATCACCTGCGACAAGATGGTGAGCGCGCCGACATTGGAGATGATCCGCAGCCAGGCGATGATGAAGCCGACACCCGGATGGATGAAGCGCTTGGGCCATTCATAGGACGCACCCGACACCGGCAGCGCCGATCCGAGATAGGCATAGACCAGCGCAAAGACGAGCATCGGCAGTGCCGCGACACCGATCGCGGCGAGCAGCCCCGATCCCGCCACCTGTGCGGTGGGCTGGAGGATCGAGAAGATCGAGACGCCGATCGCGGTGCCCGCGCCGAAGGTGACGACGCCAGTCAGCCCGACGCTCTTGTGCAGCACTCCCTCTTGAGCGACGGCCGTCATTCGCCGCCGCTCACAAATGCGCGCAGGTCGCGGATCAGTGCGCCTCGTGCCTCGACACCGACATAGGGCATATGGCCGGACGGATAGGCGTGGAAGCGCGTCGCCGACAGCGGCACGCCGACATGGGTGAGCGTATATTCCGCGCTGCCGATCGGCGTGACGAGATCGTACCAGCCGGTGCCGACCATCAATCGCATCGCCGGATTGCGGCTCATCGCGGCCGCCAGATCGGTGCCGTAATTGCGTCCCACCGGCACGCCGGGGCCGAAGCCGTAATCCCAGCGCCCGTTGACCTCACGGAACGCGATCGGTTCGTAAGGCAGGTCGAGCGTCACTTTCAGCGTCTTCGCCGCATAATCATTCCACGCAGCGACGAAACCGGGCACATATTGGCCCATCGCCGGATCGTCGGCGACGGGATCGCCGCCCGCCCCCTGCGACGGCAGCACGAAACGCGCATCGTACATGCCGACGCGCTGGCCGCGATCCGCCAGCAGCAGCCTGGCGAAGGCCGTACCCGAAATCCGGAGGTCGGCGGCGAGGATATCCTTTTCGCCGATGCCGGTCAGCGCCGACATCTCACGCGCGACCGCCGCCTTGCGATCGGCGGGCAGGCGCGAACCGGCATGGAGCGCCGACAGATAGCCGCTATCGATGAAGCGGCGCGCGGCCTGTGCCTGCCCTTCCGCCGTGCAGCCGGCGGCGACCTTGCCGAAATGGCAGGCGGTCGCGGCCAGCGACGGCAGGATGTTCAGATAGGCGCGATCGTCGCCCTCGGCCCCGCGCGCCATGTCGAGCGCCTGGCCGAGCAGGACGACGCCGTTGAGCGTCAGCCCGTCCATCCCGCCGGTCTGGGTCGGCCCGCCCGCCATCAGCCGCGCCATCACCGCCGCGCGGATCGTGCCATAGCTTTCGGAGACCAGATATTTGGGCGAATTGCCGCGGCCGTGACGGCGCAACCATTGGCGCATCACCTCCACCATCGCTTTGGCATCCTGTTCGACGCCATAATATTGCTCGACCTTGGTGCCTGGCAGCACCCGGCTATAACCGGTGCCCGGCGGATCGATCAGCACGATATCGGCCGCGTCGAGCGGACTGTCGGGATTGGCGACGGTGCCGAAGGGCGCAACGGTGCGCGGGTTCGCGGGATCGTCGAAATCGACACGGCGCGGCGCCATCAGCCCCATATGCAGCCAGATCGAGGCCGAACCCGGCCCGCCATTGAACGCGAAGATCACCGGACGCGCGGTAACATCCTTCACATCGCTGCGGAGATAGCTGGTTGCGAAGATACTCGCGCCGGGCAGCAGAAATTCCTCGACCGCCGCCGAATAGCGCAGCCGCGTTCCGCCGATTTCAGCCTGTCCTTCCGACCGGAAGATGCGTGGCTCCGCCATGGCTTGCGGCGGCGACGGCTGCGCTTGCGCGACCCCGGCCGCCAGCATCAACGCCAGGGCGGTGATCGCGCGATCAATACGCATCGGCATGCTCTCCATGATCGAGCCCTTCCCGTGCGGCCAATTTCTCTGCCGGCCGGATCGCCGGCGCGGTGGTGAAGGGCTGGATGCCCAGCGCACTGTGGATCTCCGACGGAAAATAGACCACCCCGCCCTTCATCACCATGCGCGGGCGGCGGATCGCGGTGATGTCACGCGTCGGGTCGCCGGGCACCAGCACGAAATCGGCGAGCTTGCCGCGCACGATGCTGCCCAGCCGATCGGCGCGACCCAGAAACTCCTCGGCGCCCAGCGTCGCGGTACGCAACGCCTCGGCCGGGGTCAGGCCAGCCTTCACATAGAGCTCGATCTCACGTTGCACTGAAAAGCCCGTCGCGTCATCGGTGCCGGGCAACAAGCGGATGCCCGCCTTGTGCAGCATTGCGATCGTTTCGAGCATCTTGTCGAAGCCGGACTGGTAGGCCGCATCCTCCGCCTTGTTCGCGATCGTCACGAAGGACCGCTTGCGATAGCGCTGGAAGCCGATCGGCATGTGCGACAGGAAATCCTCCTGCCCCGGCGGTACTTGCCCGGCGCGGCTGAGCATGAGCTGTTCCAGGATGACGGCGGTGGTGTCGAGCGCGGTGCCGCGCGTCTTCATCAGGCCGACGGTACGCTGGACTGTCTCCGCATTCAGATCGAGCGACCCGGCGCGCGCCATCGCGGTCAGGCGCAGCGGCGTGCGGCTGTCCTCGCCCGGCTTCAGGATCCAGCCGAGCATCAACTGGTTAATATGCGCGATCGAATCATAGCCATCGGTGATCATCCGGTCGGGCGAGGTGAAGGCGGGCACATGGCCCGTCATCTTCAACCCCAGCCGATGCGCTTCCGCCGCGATCGGCTTCACCCAATCGGGGTTCATCGAATTGTAGATCTTGATCTCGGCATAGCCGCGATCGGCGTACCAGCGCACATTCGCCAAGGCTTCCTCCACCGTCGCGGGGATGAAACCGAAGCGCGCCGAATAGGGGCTGCGCCCTTCGATGAAACCGTTGGCCACGATGCGCGGCCAGGCGACCTCGCCCGCGTCGATCTTCGTCAGCAGCCCCTGGAGGAAGCCATTGTCATTGCCCATGTCGCGCGTCGCGGTAACGCCGGCAGCGAGATACATCAGCCCGGCGGGCAGCGTCGCGTGCGAATGCATGTCGTGCAGGCCGGGATAGAGCGTGCCGCCCTCGCCATCGATCACCACTTCGTCCGCCGGCACGGGCCGCCCGTCCTCCGCCGTCACCTGCGCGATCGTGTCGCGCATGACGACAACGCTCGACAGCGGCGAAAGCGCGCCCGTCACGGGATCGAAGACGCGGACGTTGCGCACGCGCACCGGCGCGTCGAAACGGTGCGCCAGTTTCTGCTGGAGCTGTAAGGCGCGTTCGGTTTCCAGCTCAGAACCGAGCTTGCCCAGTATCGGCACCGCCGCTTCATAACCCGCGCGGATCGTCGTCCCTTCTGCCGAAGGGCCGAACAGCGCAAACAGCTTCTGTTCGCCATCGAGCAGCAAATAGCTGGGATTGAGCTGGACGCCGGTCAGCCGCCACGCGGTCACCTGCGTCGCGGCGGCGCCCTCGCCCAATGTCAGCGTGCGCAGCTTCTCCATCGTGATCCGGCCCGAGGGCAGCACAGCGATGCTGTGGCCCGGCGCCGCGAGCGCCGCGCGCGCATAGACCCAGATCGCATAGGGGCTGTCGTCATTGGCCACGTAGAGCGGCGGCCGATCCGCCTTGAGGGTGCCGTGATCGGCCTGGCTCGTCCAGCGCGCGCGGCCACCCGACCAGACGAAGTTTTCGTCGACCGCGCCTCCCATCAGCGACGAGCCCTTGATCGTCCAGGCGGTCGGGATACCCTGCGCGTCGAAGGTCAGTTCTTCACGATGCTTGGGGCCGCGCCCATTATTGTCGATCCGGTAATCGACGGTGGCGCGGTCGCCCTCGCTGTCGATGACGAGCGAGCCGACGCTCTCGCCGTTGGACAGGATCGACAGCCGCTCGGTCGCGGCAAAAGCGATGGGCGACGCAGCGAGGAGCAGCGTGGCGGCAAGCGTGCCTGCGAAAACGCCCCTCACGGCCGGCGTACCAGTGCGCGGATATCGTCGCCGATCGCCTTCGCGGTCGCCGCCACCGAATAGCCGGTATGGCCGCCGTCATAATAGCGCAGCGTCACCCGCGCCGGATCCCAGCCCGATTGCGTCGCCAGCAGTTCGGCCGCCCCCATCGTCGTCTGGGTATCGTAGATGCCGTTGCCGATCAGCAGACGGAAATCGGGATTTCGCGCCATCATCGCGCTGATTCCCTGATAATAGGGCCAGTCGGCAAAGGGGCTCGTGCCCTCGCCCCAGCCCCAATCCTCCAGGCTGGTGATGCCGACCGCGGCGACATAGGGATCGCTCCACGTCACCTTCAGATCGTCGCGCAGATAGATGGGTAGGAATTTCTGGACACCTTGCATCAGCACGTCCGATGGATCGGGCCCATTGCCCTTATCGGTGATCGGCGCGGTGTAGCGCGCATCGGCGCGGCCGAGCAGCAGGCCCCGATCCTTGAGCAGTTCCGCGCGATAGCGTTCCTTGCTGATCTTCAGCCCGTTGGCGAGATACCAGTCGGCCGGGATGCCGCTAAACTCTGCGAGCCGCGCGGCAACGCGCCTTTTGTCGGCGTCCGACGCGGCGCTGCCCTGATACAGCACGGTTAAATACTCGCCCTTTGCGAAGGCGCGCGCATCGGCCAGGAACGCATTGAGCCCGCGCCCCTTGCGATCGGCGCGGCCGTGATACCAGCCGATCGCGGCGACCGTCGGCAAGGACGCGACATAGCTGGTGATATTGGCCGGGCGCTGCGAATATTCGATGATATTGGCGGCTTGGCCATAAAGGAAAATGCCGGCCAGCGGCAGCGGATCTGGACCGGCGGCAAGCTGGCCGGCAATCTCCGCCGCGCGATTGGTGCCATAGCTTTCGCCGGTCAGATACACCGGAGATCCTTCGCGGCCGTGCTGTTTCAGCCAGGCGCGGATATAGGCCGCGAACTGGCGCGCATCGGCCTTGACCGAGAAATAGGCCCTGGGATCGGTGCCCGGCGCGACACGGCTGAAACCGGTCGATGCTGGATCGACGAACACCATGTCGACCGCGTCGAGCGGGGAATAGTCGTTGGCGACCAGGCGGAAGGTCGATGGATCGGCGCGGACATCGTCGGGATAGGCCACGCGCTTGGGTCCGATGCCGCCGATATGCAGATATTGCGCGGCGACGATCGGCCCGCCGTTGAACAGGAACATCACCGGCCGCTTCGCGACGTCTACGCCATCGCGCGTATAGGCGAAGCTCACGATGCGCGCGGACTCGTTCTGGCCGGTCGCGATCGAGATCCCCTCCACCGTCGCCGTATAGGCGACCGCCTGCCCGCCAAAGCGGCCCTGATGGCGCGTGACCACGGCGGGATGATCGACCTGATCGGTGACGGGCCCGGCGCCGGGTTGCTGCGCAACGGCGGGCACTGCCAGGACGAGCGCGAGTGCCGTCCCCAGTGCCAGGGTAAGCTGTGATCCGATGGCCTTCATCTGCGATTGGTCCTCCAATCCCGCCACCTTATGGACGCCGCCGCGAAATGGTTATGCGAAGATCGAATGCGTCCTGCCGAAGCGCGCATAGAATTTTCCCGAACGCCCTC
>JASBTC010000081.1 GCA_030148625.1 Sphingobium sp.
CAGATGCTGTCCGCGATTAGCGGCAGGAAACCCCACCGCGATCGATCTCACGGCCAAGCAGCGCCCCGGCACCGGCGCCCAATATGGTCTCGAAGGTGCTCGAACGGCCCGATGCGAGCGAATTGCCGAGCAGACCGCCGACCGCGCCACCGATGATCAGGCCGGTCGTGCCGTCGTTGCGACGACAGTAATAGCGACCGTCATTGCCGCGGTAGATGCGATCGTGCCGGCTCAGGCGGCGGGGCTGATAATAGCGGCCGTCGCGATAATAGCGGGCGGCGTCGTAGCTGCGATAACCACGTTCCGGACGATTATAATCGTAGTTGCGATAGCGGCGCCAATCGCGGTTCGCCTGGCGTCGATCACGCCGTGCGTCGCGGACGTCCTCACGATAGTCGCGCCGCGCTTCGCGCCGGTCTTGCTGATATTCGCGCTGACTATAGCCTGGGGGCTGCGCCAGTGCCGGCACCGCGGGTGCGGCAAAGGCCAGCATGACCGACGCTAGAATGAGCTTTCTCATCTTATCCTCCTCAATGTTCCCCCTCTGGCGGAACGGATGCTAAACGGGTGGGAGGGAAGAGAGTTTCGTGAACGGGAAACTACCGCCCGTTCATGTGGCAGACATCGGATGGGAGATCGTTCCATGACGAAGGATGATCGCGTGGACGCCTATATCGCTCGCCAGGCCGAATTCGCCCGTCCGATCCTCAAGACGCTTCGTGACGCCGTCCGCGGTCATTGCCCGGATGCGCAGGAGACGATCAAATGGGGCTCCCCGGCCTGGACCCATCGCGGGCAATTATTGTGCAGCATGGCCGCGTTCAAGGCGCACGCGACCTTCGGTTTCTGGCGCGGTGCCGAAGTGACGGGCGAAACCGGACGGGCGAAGGATGCGATGGGCCAGTTCGGCCGGATGACCTCCGTCGCGGACTTGCCGGACGATGCGGTGCTTGGCGATCTGATTGCGCGCGCAATGGCATTGATCGACAGCGGCGTCAGTGCGCCGCGCGTGCTCAAACATCCCAGGCCGGTGCTTGTCGCACCGGCCGAATTCCTGGCGGCACTGGACGGCAACGCCGCTGCCGCGGCGACATTTGCGGGCCTCAGCCCCAGTCACAAACGCGAATATGTCGAATGGGTCGTCGAGGCCAAACGGCCGGAGACCCGCGCGCGCCGCATTGCCCAGGCGATCGCATGGATGGCCGAGGGCAAAAACCGAAACTGGAAATACGAGCAATGCTGAGAGTCTGTTTGAGAAAGCCGGTACCGGCCCACTCCCCCGCCCAACCACCCGACAGGATCATACTGTATCGGGTGGTTGGGCGGGGGAGTGGGCTGGTACTGCCTGAAAGCGCTCTTTCGCGCTTTCTCAAACGGACTCCGAGCCGCAAACTGCGGCCGGATCACATGCGGATATAGCGGCGCTTGCGCTTCAATATCGCGGGCTTCGGCATGCGAATGTCCAAAAATGGTGCCGCCGAAGCGATCGGTGCGCCTTTGCGCTCTTCGCACTCGTCAGCGCCCGACCGGGGAGACGTGGAACGCGCAGCCATCGCATCGCCACCGGCGTACAGCCACCCGATCGGCGCGAGCGCAGTTGCAGCGATGATGAGAGCGGCCTTCCCCATGCGCCAACGTTGCCCTACCGAAACTTTACCGCAGATGAATGAACCTGCTCGACGCTACGTCATCGGGCCGAATCCGGTTATGAGACGAGCTTTGGGCGCCGGTCGCGCTTCGCCGGTGCCGCGCCGGTGACCGCAAGCACGGCACGAAGCCGCTGCAGGTCGATCTCGTGTTCGAATTCCGCGCCGATCTGGCCGTCGCGCGTCCAGGCGACGCGTGCGCTGACCGTGCCCAGCGAGGGCAGGCGAACGCGGACCTGATCACCCGGCTCGAAATCGCCCGAGGCATCGGCCATGAAGCCGAGCGTCGAGATGTTGCGGATCACCACATCCAGCCCATGATGCCCCGACGCGCGCAGGGTGGTGGAGACCTCCACCGCTTGCCGTTCGGCCCGCCGCCGATTGGAAGCGGGGACGTCGACGGCCATTTTCGCTGCGATATGCATGCGGATTCTCCATTTGGGCGGCCCAAGGCTAAGACCAAGGAGTAAAGATTGGGTAAGGATTGCATATCGGCAGCCCGCGTCTCGACGCGGGCCGAGGCGGCGACTAATCAGGGCTGGAATCGGGAGGCGTATCTATATGGACATGTTGGTTTCCACCGAATGGCTGGCGGGCGAGCTGGGCGCGCCGGATCTGCGCGTCGTGGACGCCACATATTTCCTGCCGGGCGGCGGCGACGCCGCGGCGCTGTACGAAGCGGGGCACATTCCGGGCGCGGTCTATATGGACCTCGAAAATCTGATCGATACCAATACCGATCTGCCCAACATGCTGCCGCCGGCCGAGAAGTTCGCCAGCCGCATGCAGTCGCTTGGCCTGGGCGACGGCAGCCGCATCGTGCTGTACGACGATTCACCCTATCGCACCGCGGCGCGGGCCTGGTGGATGCTCAAGCTGTTCGGCGCCCATCACGTCGCGATCCTCGATGGCGGTCTCGCCAAATGGAAGGCGGAGGAACGCGAGATCGCGACCGGCAAGGAGAAGCTGCGCCATCGTCACTTCACCGTATGGAAGGATGATGCGACGCTGCGCAGCCTCGACCAGATGAAGGACATCGTCGCGTTCGAGAAGGAGCAGATCGTCGATGCGCACAGCGCCGCGCGTTTCACCGGCGAGGAGCCCGATCCGCGCCCGCGCACGCATGCCGGCCATATCCCGGGTTCGAAGAATCTGCCCTATGGCAGCCTGTTCGAGGCGGATGGGCGGTGGAAGAGCGCCGAGGGGATCCGTGCTGCGTTCGATGCGGCGGGGATCGATCTGGAGCGGCCGATGGTCACCACCTGCGGATCGGGAATCACTGCATCGGTGCTGTTCTTCGGTGCGCTGCTGGCGGGGGCGGAGAAGGTCTCGCTCTATGATGGCTCGTGGAGCGAATGGGGCGCCGATCTCACCACCTCCAAGGCGACGGGACCGGCGTGAGCGGCGACGGCGGCGCGAAGGGCCGCGGTGATGCGACGCGGCTCGTCCAGGCCGGGCGCCGCGCCGAATGGACGGGCGGTGTCGTCAATCCGCCCGTCTGGCGCGCCTCGACCATCCTCTATGACAGCGTCGGCGAGATGCGCGCGCGTCAGCGCGACACGCACCACATGCTCTATTATGGCCGGCGAGGCACGCCGACCCAATGGTCGCTCGCCGATGCGCTGACCGAAATGGAGCCGGGCGCCGAGGGCAGCTTGCTCTATCCATCGGGCGTCGCGGCGGTCACCACGGCGTTGCTCGCGGTGCTGAAGCCCGGCGACGAATTGCTGATGGTCGACAGCGCCTATGAACCGACGCGCGCTTTCTGCAACGGCCTGCTCAAGCGCTACGGCATCACCACGCGCTATTATGATCCGATGATCGGCGCGGGGATCGAAGCGCTGATCGGCGACGCGACGCGGGCGATCTTCATGGAAAGCCCGGGCAGCCTGACCTTCGAGGTGCAGGATGTGCCCGCGATCTGCGCCTTGGCCAGGGCGCGGGGAATCGTGACGCTGATCGACAATACCTGGGCGACGCCTTTGCTGTTCCCCGCGATCGCCCATGGCGTCGATCTCACCATCCTGTCCTGCACCAAATATATTGTCGGCCATTCGGATGCGATGCTGGGGTCGGTCACCGCGACCGCCGAATATTGGCCGGCTTTGCGCAGCACCACCTATGCGCTGGGCCAGCATGTCGGCCCCGATGATGCCTGGCTGGGCGCGCGCGGCCTGCGCACGCTGGGCGTCCGGATGGACCGGCATCAAAGCAGTGCGCTGGCGGTGGCCGAATGGCTGGCGGGGCGCGAAGAGGTGGCGCATGTGCTTCATCCGGCGCTGCCCGGCTGTCCGGGACACGACATCTGGCGCCGCGATTTCTCTGGATCCTCCGGGCTCTTCTCCTTCATCCTCGCCGGTGGCGACGATGCCGCGCGCAGTGCCTTGATCGACGGGCTGGATCTGTTCGGGATCGGCTTCTCCTGGGGCGGCTATGAGAGCCTCGTCATTCCCGCCGATCCCGGCGCGCTGAGGACCGCGACGCGCTGGTCGGCGGACGGGCCGCTCGTTCGCCTCCAGATCGGGCTCGAGGATCCCGACGATCTGATCACCGACCTCGCTGCCGGGCTCGATCGCTTCCGGGCGGCGCGCGGATGACCGGATCGCGGATCGGCCTGGCGGCGATCGGCCGTTGGCTGGTCGGGGTCGCCATCATCACGCTGCTTTTCGTGCTGCTGTCGGGCCAGGTGCCGGCGCTCGATCCGGTGATCGTCCTTATGGACCGGATCGGCTTCGAGGCAGGCCGCAACCGCATCTCGCTGTTGAGCGGCAGCCGGCTGATCGTGATCGGCGTTGCGCTTTATGTCGGCGTGCGGCTCACCCATCGACTGTTGCGCCGCTATATCCGGCGGACGGGGGCGCTCGATGCGACGCAGCGGCTGCTCGCCGAGAAGATCCTCGGCATCACGCTGGTCGTCATCGCTTTCTTCGTCGGTATCGACCTGGTCGGGATCGACCTGACCGCGCTCGCGGTCTTTTCCGGCGCGCTGGGCCTTGCCGTCGGTTTCGGCCTGCAAAAGACCTTCGGCAACCTGATCGCCGGCATCATCCTGCTGATGGACCGCTCGATCAAGCCGGGCGATGTGATCGTCGTCGGCGAGAGTTTCGGCTGGGTGAACAAGATCGGCATCCGCGCCGTCTCCGTCGTGACCCGCGACGGCAAGGAGCATCTGATTCCCAACGAGAATCTGATGACGCAGGAGGTGGAGAACTGGTCCTATTCGGATCGCAACGTCCGCGTCCATGTTCCGGTCAGGGTCTCGTACGCCAGCGACCAGCGACTGGCCCAGGCGCTGATGATGGAGGCGACCCGAGAGGCGCCGCGCGTGCTGGATGAGCCCCAGACCAATGTCTGGATGTCCGCGTTCGGCGAAAATGGTGTCGAATACGAGATTCTCGTCTGGATCAGCGATCCGGAAAGCGGCGTCGACAACGTCAAGTCCGACGTGCTCAACCGGTTGTGGCGGCTGTTCCTGGAGAATGGGATCGAAGTGCCGTTGCCGCAGCGCCAGGTGACGATGAGGCCCTTGCCGCCTGCCGGTTGAGCATCGGCAAGCCGGAGCCGTTCAGTCCAGCAGCATTTCCATGCGGCGGATCGACCGCTCCATCTGACGCGCCAGATATGCAGCTCCGCCGGTCACGGCGCCGCCGGCACCGCGACCCGCGATGAGGGCCGACAGGCCGGCTGCGGCATAAGCCGCGGTTTCCCCGGCCAATGCGTCGAAGCGCCGCTGCGCGATCGACGGTGCCCGATCATAGCGGCGGTCGATGTCGGGCCCGATGGACAGGGCATCGGCGGGCATATTGCCGGCCAGCTCGTCCACCAGCGCGCGGATCGCACGAAGCTGTGCGATCTGCTCGGCGGGTGCCGGCCGCGTCTCGGCGACGGGCGAGGAAGCGAGATTGGACATGTGGAAATCATAGTCGGGCCATCCCTAACAAAGGCTTAGGGTCGGACGTTGAGATTGGTGTTGCGCTGCGGCAACACAAAGCCCCGATCGTTTCGAGCGCTGATACAATAATCTTGTGCGCCGCAGCACAATCGGCCATCTTTGCTGCGTTTCCACGGTAATTCGCTCCGGTCCGTCCAGAGAAGCGAAACCTGAAACGCAGGCGGGACGAACGCATTGAACCAGAAAGGAATATCATGCGCACGTCCATCACCGGCCTTACGGCCCTGGCTATCGCCATGCTCGCCACGCCCGCCTTTGCGCAGGATGCGCCCGAGGAAGAAAGCAGCATAACGCTTTCGGGCAACGCGACCCTGGTCTCGGATTATCGCTTCCGCGGTATCTCGCAGACCGACAAGGAATTCGCGGTCCAGGGCGGCTTCACCGTCTCACATGATTCGGGCTTCTACGCCACGGTCTGGGGTTCCTCGATCGACGACTATGTCGCGGCCGGCGGCGACCAGGAGATCGATTTCATCGTCGGCTGGAAGAAGACCTTCGAGGGCGGCACGACGCTCGATATGGGTGTCCTCTATTATTATTATCCCGGCGCCGAGGATATCGTGCCCGGCTATGACAGCGACTTTTTCGAGCCCTATATCTCGGTCTCGCATACGTTGGGCCCGGTCACCGGCAAGCTGACCGCCAACTATGCGCCCAAGTCCAACGCGCTGTCGATTGGCGGCGGCAAGGAGGACAATCTCTATCTCGCCGCCGATCTGTCGACGGGCATTCCGAACACGCCGGTGTCGCTGTCGGCGCATTTCGGTCACAGCTTCGGTCCGAGCTTCCTGACCATCGGCAAGGAATATAGCGACTGGAGCGTGGGCGCGACCTACGCCTGGAAGAATCTGTCGTTCGGCCTGTCCTATGTCGACACCGACGGCACGTCGTTCAATGCGATCAGCGGCAAGAACATCGCCAAGGCCGGCATCGTCGCCTCGGTCGGCGTTTCGTTCTGATGCCGCTGGAGCGCCGTGCGAACGGATGGAAATCCGTCGATCGCAGACGGTGCGCGATGACAGGCAATTGTGAGCATGTCGTGATCCCATCCGGGCACGGCATGCTCCATGGCCAAGGTTTGGGGAGGGCCTGATAGCTGCTCGCGCGGAGGCGATGTCGCAATCCGCAGCGGGCGCGCAGGCTCAATGGGGGAAGGGGCCGGGCACCGGGGGGTGCGCGGTCCCTTTTCCGTTCAGATGGATAGAGGCCCGCCGGATATCCGACGCATGCCTTATTTCGGCGTGGTCGCGCGTGCGTCCTGACCGTCGCCCTCGGGCGCGGCGATGATGTCGCGGGTCACGGCGCCCTTGTCGACGACGTCGGTCTTGGGATCGCCCACGTCCGAACGGATGCCCGGCGACGAGCGAGTGCCGCCCGCCTGGCTGACGACGCCGCTTTCTGCTGCGCTGCGAGCCGACGGGCCGCCGAACATCGCCTGAAGCGCCTGGGTGCTCGAATCCGCCTCCGATGCGCGCGGGGCGCCGGGGGCGGGGGGCAGCAGCGCGAAATCGGGTGGAATCACCAAAGGCGCGTTGCGCGTGACGGCGAACTCGTCCGGACGTTCACGGTCCAGATAGCCGCTCGATCCGCATGCGGACAGGCCGGCCACAGCCATCCCCAAAATTGCGATCAATGCCGGCTTACGCATCCACAGTCTCCGTACCATTCGCCACATCCCCGGTCTTGTCGCGTATCAACAGCGCGCGAACCAGCAGGATGAGCACACCGATGGTAATAGCAGCATCGGCGACGTTGAAAATCAAAAAGGGACGGATCTCGCCGAAATGGAGATCCGCGAAATCGACGACATGGCCAAAGCGCACGCGATCGACGATATTGCCGAGCGCGCCGCCCAGAACCAGCCCCAGGCCGAGGATATCGGCGCGGCGCTTCTCCTTCCACATCCAGATCGTCACGCCCACGCTGATGCCGATGGTCAGCGCGACCAGCCCCCAGCGCATCGCCTCGCTGTCGGCGCGCAGAAAGCCCATCGAGACGCCGTAATTCTCGACATAGGTCAGGTTGAAGAAGGGCAGGATCTCGAGCGACTTGCCATAGCCGTCGATTCCCAGCGGACCGGTGACGACATATTTGACGATCTGGTCGGCGATGAAGATCGCAAGCGCCAGGAACAGGCCGAGACGGCGATGGGATCGGATGGCTTCGGTCATCACGTGCCTTTTACTGCCATTCCCGCGAAAGCGGAAATCGGAGATGTCGGACGGCGCAGCGGATCGGCCGATCCCCACCAAGCGGATCAGCCATTCACCACCGTTTCGCAACGCCCGCACAGATCGCCATCCTCGACGACCTCGGGCAGATGGCGCCAGCAACGGCCGCATTTCGACTTTTCGGTGCGCTCGACGGCGACGGCATCGCCGGCGACCGCACTCGCCACGATGCAGATCTCCGCGAAATCATCGGCCGACAGGCCGGCGAGATCGGGAACGACCACTTCGGCCTCCAGACTCGATCGGACGACCTTGTCGCGGCGCAGCGGTTCGATCGCCTCGGTCACGCTCTCACGCCGCGCGCGCACATTCTGCCATTTGGCGCCCAGTGCCGCGTCCACCCAGCCGGCGTCGACTTCGGGCCAGGCCAGCATGTGAACCGATGCATCCTCGTCGGGGAAGCGGCTCTGCCAGACTTCCTCCGCTGTGAAGGGAATGATCGGCGTCGCATAGCGGACAAGCGCGTGGAACAGCGTGTCGAGCACGGTGCGATAGGCGCGGCGCGTCGGATCCGAAGCCGCGTCGCAATAGAGGCTGTCCTTGCGGATATCGAAGAAGAAGGCCGACAGGTCCTCATTGGCGAAATCGGTCAGCGCGCGGATATAGCGGTTGAACTCGAAGCCATCGGTCGCGGCGCGAAGATCGGCGTCGAGCGTCGCGAGCAGATGGAGGGCATAGCGCTCCAGCTCGGGCATCTCCGAAACCGGAACCGCCTCGGCCGCGTCATAGCCGTCGAGCGCGCCGAGCAGGTAGCGGAAGGTGTTGCGAAGCTTGCGATACGAGTCCGACGTGCCGGCCAGGATCTCCTTGCCGATGCGGACATCCTCGAAATAATCGACCGAGGCGACCCACATGCGCAGGATATCGGCGCCGCTCTCGCCGATGATCTTGAGCGGATCGACGACATTGCCGAGCGACTTCGACATCTTCTTGCCCTGGCCGTCGAGCGCGAAGCCGTGGGTGAGCACTGCATCATAGGGCGCGCGACCGCGCGTGCCGCTCGATTCGAGCAGCGACGACTGGAACCAGCCGCGATGCTGGTCCGATCCCTCGACATAGAGATTGGCGCGAACGCCCTCGCCATAACGCTGTTCGATCACGAAGGCGTGGGTCGAGCCGCTGTCGAACCAGACGTCGAGAATGTCGGTGATGACTTCGTAGTCGGCAAGATCGTAATCGGGGCCGAGCAGCGCCTGGTGATCGGCCTGATACCAGGCATCGGCGCCGCCGGCCTCGAACGCGGCGACGATACGGGCGTTGATCCCCGCGTCGATCAGATATTCGCCGCTCTGGCGATGGACATAGAGCGCGATTGGCACGCCCCAGGCGCGCTGGCGGCTGATCACCCAGTCGGGGCGTCCCTCGACCATCGCATTGATGCGGTTGCGCGATTTCTCGGGCACCCAGCGCGTATGCGTGATCGCATCGAGCGCGATCTGACGCAGCGTCGCGCCATTGCCCTGAGCATGGCCGCGAACCTCCTGTTCGTCGTCGAGCGCCCCGACGGGCGCAGGCGCAGTGCCGGTCTGTGGCTGGTCCATCGGGATGAACCATTGCGGCGTGCAGCGGAAGATGATCTTGGCCTTGGACCGCCAGCTGTGCGGATAGCTGTGCGAGAAATCGTCGGACGCGGCGAGCAGGGCACCTGCGTCGCGCAGATCGTTGCAGATCGGTCCGTCGCTGGCGACGAACTTCTTGTTGATCACGCTGCCCTGGCCGCCCAGCCACAGCCAGTCGTCGCGGTACATGCCCGCACCGTCGACCGCGAAGACCGGATCGATGCCGTTCGCCTTGCACAGCAGGAAATCGTCCTCGCCATGGTCGGGCGACATGTGGACCAGGCCGGTACCCGCATCGGTGGTGACGAAGTCGCCCGCCAGGAAGGGGCGGGGCTTGGCGAAGAAACCGCCGAGATGATGCATCGGATGGCGTGCGATCGTGCCCGCGAGATCCGAACCCTTGACCGGCATCGTGCCGACAAGCGTCCGGCCCGTACGCTTCTGGAAGGTCTCGGCCAGTTCCTCGGCGATCAGGAGTCGGGTCGAGGAATCCGGCGATTGATACAGATCATACTGGATGTCCGGCCCATAGGCCAAAGCCTGGTTGACCGGGATCGTCCAGGGCGTGGTGGTCCACACGACCGCATGCGCGCCGACCAGTTCGGGAATCGCGCTTTCGACGATCTCGAATGCGACGTCGATCTGGGTCGAGATCACATCCTCATATTCGATTTCGGCTTCGGCGAGCGCGGTCTTCTCGACCGGGCTCCACATCACCGGCTTGGCGCCGCGATAGAGCTGGCCGGTCTCGGCGAATTTGAGAAGTTCGCCGACGATCGCGGCCTCGGCCTCGAACTTCATGGTGAGATAGGGATCGTCCCAATCGCCCATCACGCCCAGCCGCTCGAACTGCTTGCGCTGCACAGCGACCCATTTTTCGGCATAGGCGCGGCATTCGGCGCGGAACTCGGCCGGCGGAACCTCGTCCTTGTTCAGCTTCTTCTTGCGATATTCCTCTTCGATCTTCCATTCGATCGGCAGGCCGTGGCAATCCCAGCCGGGGACATAGGGCGCATCCTTGCCGAGCAGCGACTGGCTGCGGACGACGATGTCCTTCAGCACCTTGTTCATCGCATGGCCCATATGGATATCGCCATTGGCATAGGGCGGGCCGTCATGAAGCAGGAAGCGTTCGCGTCCGGCGCGCTGCGCGCGCAGCTTGCCGTACAGGTCCATCTTCTCCCAGCGCTCCAGAATCGCCGGTTCCTTCTGGGCCAGTCCGGCCTTCATGGGGAAGTCGGTCTTCGGCAGGAAGACGGTGTCGCGATAGTCGGGTTTTTCAGTCATACGGCGCGGTGCCTAGCCCAAGCGCGGGACAAAGAAAATCCTCTCGCAGAGAGGATTTATCGTGTCAGGATTTCTCGGGCGGTTTCGCAGTCGCGTTCGATCTGCGCGACAAGCGGCTCAAGGCCATCGAACTTCATCTCGTCGCGGATGAAATGGATCAGTTCGACCTCGACCATCTGGCCGTAAAGGCTCTCGTTGAAATCGAAGAAATAGGGCTCGAGCAGTTCCTTGGGCGGATCGAATGTTGGCCGGATGCCGAGATTGGCGACGCCGTCGAGCAGCCGGCCGTCGGGCAGGCGACCGCGGACCGCGTAGATGCCGTAGCGCGGACGCAGATAAGGGCCGAGCGCGATATTGGCAGTGGGGTAGCCGATGGTGCGGCCGAGCTTGTCGCCGTCGATCACCACGCCCTGGATGGCGAAGGGACGAGTGAGCAGCCGGGCGGCAGTGTCGCAGTCGCCCGCCTGAAGCGCTTCACGGATGCGGCTGGACGATACCGGCGCGTCGTCAAGGCTCACCGGGCCCACCGTCTCTGCGATCATGCCGAGCGCGGCGCCCAGTTGGGCCAGCGTGGCGACATTGCCGCTGCGGCCCTTGCCAAAAGTGAAATCCTGGCCCGTCACCACCGCCGCCGCGCCGGCATCCTCGACGAGGATCGCGGCGAAATCCTCGGCGCTCTTTGCGGCGAGCATCGCGTCGAAGGTGAAGACCAGCATCGCATCCGCGCCCGCCTCGGCGAACAGCCGCTCGCGCTGGTCGAGCGTGGTCAGGCGAAAGGGCTGGGCATCGGGCCGGAAGAAGCGGACGGGATGCGGATCGAAAGTGGCGACGAGCACCGGGCGCCCCTTGGCGCGCGCGCGCGCGACAGCGCGGCCAACCACGGCCTGATGGCCGAGGTGGAATCCGTCGAAATTGCCCAGCGCGATCTCGCCCCCGCGATACTGCTCGGGAACGG
>JASBTC010000085.1 GCA_030148625.1 Sphingobium sp.
CGACGATGAAGGTGCGCGCCGGCGGCGTTGCGATCAGGTCGATGTCAGGGACGGTGCGATCGAGCCACTGCATGACCTGGCTGCGGTGGATGATCGCGCCGTGCCGGTCTTGATAGCGCGCGACCTCAGGGTTCGCGTCGACGGTGACGACACGATAGCAGAGCGGCCACTCACACATGGCCGGCTCCCACACACCGGCGAGATAGAAGTGATTGCCGCCATCCAGCGTCACCCGGTAGCGTTTGTCGCCGACCATCATGTGGAACTCGCTGGCCGGGATCAGGCAACGATGGCTCGGGAAGGTCTGCCCCTCGGAGCGGACGAAACGGTAAGCGATGCCATCGCTGAAGCGTGGGTTCGAACCCCAGGTCGCCTCGACCATCTCGATTTCGCTGGCATCGTCCGGATTTCGGCGGATGATGGCGCGGCGGCTTCCAAGCGGGGCATCCGAATCGAAAGGCGTGGGCGACTCCATGTCGGGAACATAATGTGAACAAGGATGAGTCGCAAGGAGGGCTAAGCGTCTCGTGTGCAACAATTATAGGCTGGAAGTCGACATCGCTTCGATCGTCGAGGACTTCTCGGACCTGAAAATCAAGATCAAGATGTCAGAGGGCACGCCGAACGTCGCGGCGCGCGAGGATATCAAGATTAGCGACACAGCACCAATAGTACGCGGGATCGAGGGCGACCGCGGTGCAGGCGATCTGATCAACCGCAAGTGGAGCTGGCCTGGTCAGAGCGGCAAGCCGGTCTACAATTTCCGCTCGGAAGGTCGCGCGTTCAACAGTGGTAGGTGCCTTATCCTCGCTGACGGCTTCTACGAATTCACCGATCCGCTGCCTGGGGAGAAGCGTAAGACCAAATGGCTGTTCACGCTCAAGGATCACGACTGGTTCTGCATCGCGGGCATCTGGCGCACCGATCCTAAGACCGGCGAGGCGTTCACGATGCTGACCACCGAGCCGGGCGAGGATGTGGCTCCCTACCATCATCGGCAGATCATCCCGTTGCCGCGCGACCGGTGGGCGGACTGGCTCGACGGCGCTGTGCCCGCCAATGAGGTGCTGCGGGTCTTGCCGAAAGGCAGTTTGGCCGTCACGCGAGCCTTCCCGCCCGAAGCAACACAGGGAATGCTGGCCTGATGCCTGACGAGACCTCGCTCGATCGCTTCGTCGAGGCGCAGACCCTCGCCTATCCGACCGCGCTCGCCGAGATTCGGCGCGGCGCCAAGCGCTCGCACTGGATGTGGTTCATCTTCCCGCAGATCGCCGGTCTCGGTCAAAGCCCGACCGCGCGCCATTTCGCGATCCGCTCGCTGGATGAGGCCCGCGCCTATCTCGACAATCCGGTGCTCGGGATCCGTTATGTTGAATGTGTCGAGGCGCTGCAGGATCTGACGGTGAGCGACCCCATCGCGGTGTTCGGCGAGATCGACGCCATGAAGCTACGTTCGTCGCTGACGCTTTTCGAGCAGGCGCGCCTGCTTGCCTTGTTCGCGGCCGCGCTTGATCGCTGGTTCGCGGGAAAGCGGGACGACGCTACCTTGTCGTTGCTGGAGGAAGCGCCACCCTCGCGCTGACGCTCCCATCATCGTCAGCCGGTATCAGGCGTCGACCTGACGCCCTTCAGCGAACTCCTCGACGAGCTTGGCGCAGAAAGCCGGCAGATCGTCGGGCTTCCGGCTCGTTACCAGGCCCTCATCGACCACGACTTCCTGATCGACCCAATTGCCGCCGGCATTCTCGATGTCGGTGCGCACGCTCGGGAAGGACGTGAGTGTGCGGCCCTCGACGACGTCGGCTTCGACCAAAAGCCAGGGGCCATGGCAGATGACGCCGACCGGCTTCTTCTGGTCGAAAAAAGTTTTGACGAACGCGACCGCGTCGTCATCCGCGCGCAGCTTATCGGCACCGACACAGCCGCCGGGAATGATCAGACCGTCGAAGTCATCGGCGGACACGTCGGCGAAGGTCGTGTCGACCGCGTACTCGCCGCCGGGATCGAGATCGTGATTGTTTGTCTTTGCCTGCCCGCTCTCGAGGCTGATCACGGTCACGCTGGCGCCTGCCTGTTCGACGGCCTCCTTGGGTTGGACGAATTCCGGCTCTTCGGTGCCGCGCGGTGCGATGAGGATCGCGATCGATTTGCCTTTGAGGGACATGCTCAGCCTTTCGGTTCTACGCTTTTCAAGGGCGGTTCTGCGGGGAGCCGACAGGCGTCGGCGCTGCTGGAGAAGCGCTCGGGGATTAACAGCGTTCCCCAGCGCTACCCGTTTCAAAGTAGCGATGCGCTGCGCCGATCCAACAGGGAGGTGAGTGGATGGGCGATTAGGCCCGACTCCGACCCGGATGTTTTCGAACGTCCGGCGGTGGCCGCCTCAAGGATTTTTCTGACTTGCGGAATCAATCGGGCTCGTGGAACATAACACGAACACCCGAGTCGATTGCTTATGAACCATGTCGTCCAAATAGCGGAGCCGTCACGCGCCGACCAGATTGTCGCCCTCCGCGCCGAGCTGGCGCGTGCCCAGATCGCACGCGGGCCAGCGCTGGCGTTCGGGATCGCCGCCGTTGACGATCGACTCTCCGACCATGGACTTGACGGCGCCGGCCTTCACGAGATCGCTGCGGCACGACCGTCATCGAGCGACGATGCGGCGGCCACCCTGTTCGCCGCCGGGATCGCGGCCCGGTTCGCCTGCCAGCCCGGCTTCTCGGTACTTTGGGCACTGTCCAAATTCGATCTCTATGCGCCGGGGCTCGAGCAGGTCGGGCTCGGCCCCGATCGCATCTTCTACGCGTCGGGTCGCAAGGACAGCGACGTGCTGGCACTGGCCGAGGATGCCTTGCGTGACGGAGCGCTCGCCTGCGTGATCGCCGAGGTGAAGGCGGCCGACCAGACCGCGACCCGTAGACTCCAGCTTGCCGCCTCGGACGGCAAGACGCCGATGCTGCTCTACCGCCGACACCGGGCGCGCGATCGCTGCCCGCTCGACCAGCCGTCCGCCGCGATGACGCGCTGGCGGATCGGCTGCGCGTCGTCCGCGCGGTTGCCCTATCCCGGCGTCGGCCGTGCGCGCTGGTCGGTCGAGCTGGTCCGCCAGCGGGGCGGTAACCCCTTTTTCCTCGAATGTGAAGCTTGTGATGACCAGGGTCGCCTCGCTCTACCTGCCCCAGCTCGCGATCGAGCGGCTGCGCAGGTCGGAGCGGCTAGCCAAGCCGCCTGAGCGAGCGCTCATCCCGGCCCAGCCGCGCTTCCCGGCGCCGATCGACGGCGACCCCGGCGCTTGCTCGGTCCCGCGCGGGCTTGGCTGGCGGCCCGGCGCGTGCTGGGCCTTGGCCGATCACGGCGCCGCCGAATGGCCGCGCGGCCGCGCGGCGACAGGCAGGCCAGACCAAGCCAAGATCGACACGATGCCCGCGCATCAGCGTCCGACGATGCGCGAGATGGGCCGGCGCAGCGAAGCCGCCGAGCATCCGTTCAAGGCGATGCCGCCGGACGAAGGCGCGCCGGGGTCAGCCTCGACGGGGATGGCGCCGACATGGTCGACGCTGTGGGGCCGGCCGACCATCCTGATCGAACGCAGCGGTCAGCGCGAGGTCGTCACCGCCGCATGTCCGATCGCGCTGGAGTGTGGCCTGCGGCCTGGCATGGCGGCCGCGCACGCCCGCGCGCTCGTCACCGAACTAGACGTGCGCGAGGCCGCGCCCGAGGCGGACCGGGCCTTGCTCAACCGGCTCGCGCTGCATGCGGTCGGCCATTGGACGCCGACCGCCAGCGTGGCCGGCGCCGATGGCCTCTGGCTCGATCTGGCGGGAACGACGCACCTGTTCGGCGGCGAAGAACGTTTCTGCCGACGGCTGCTCGCCTTCCTGCGCCGGCTTGGCTTCACCGCGATGGTCGCCATCGCCGGCGCGCCGGGGGCGGCGCATGCGCTGGCCCGCTATGGCGGGGCCGCGATCACCATTCTGCCTGCCGGCATGGAAGCTGAAGCGCTTGCCGACTTGCCGCTGGCAGCGCTGAGGCTGCCCCCGAACGCGCTGACAACCGCGGCGCGGTTCGGACTCGAGCGTGTCGCCGACCTGTACCCGATGCCGCGCGGGCCACTGGCCCGCCGTCTGGGGCTATCGACGGTCAAGCGGCTCGACCAGGCGCGAGGCGTCATTGGCGAGCCGATCATCCCGATCGTGCCGTTCGACATGCCGCGCGTCGAACGCCGCCTGCTCGAACCGATCGGCACCGCGGAGGCGATCACGCAGGTCATCGGAGATCTTGTCGACGACCTAGCCGCCGTGTTGCAGGCGCGGGGGTTGGGTGTCCGCGCCGCGGTTCTCGCCGCAAGCGTCGTCGACGGTGGCACCCAGCGCATCGGTATCGGCACCGCGCGCGCCACGCGCGACGCGCGGCATCTCAAGCGCATGCTTGCCATGCGTGTCGAGCGGATCGATCCTGGGCTTGGCATCGAGGGGATGACGCTTGCCGCACCCCGCGTCGAGGCGCTCGCACCGGAGACATTGACCGCCGTTTTCGTCGATGGCGATCGCACGCCCGATATCGCGCCCTTGGTCGACCAGCTTGGCGGCAGGGTCGGCCCCGAGCAGTTGTTCCGGCTGTCCTCGGTAGAGAGCGACGTCCCCGAACGCGCCGTTCGCCGCAACGCGCCGCTGGCGCCGACATCCGGCTGGCCAGCATGGAAGCGGCCGGTGCGCCTGCTCCGCCAACCCGAGCCGCTGTCCAACGTCGTCGCCCTCCTGCCCGATCATCCACCGCGCCGCTTCACCTGGCGCGGACAAGCCTACCGCGTCGTCGCCGGCGACGGCCCCGAGCGCATTCACGGCGAATGGTGGCGCCGTCCGGGCGAGCTCTGGGCGGTGCGCGATTATTTCCGGGTGGAGGCGGAGGGCGGCGAGCGCTTCTGGCTGTTCCGGCGCGGCGACGGCGTCGAGGCCGCGACCGGCGACCTCAGCTGGTATCTGCACGGCCTGTTCGGATGAGCCTAGATTTCGATACCGTTCGGCGCGGTGAACACCGCGTCCTGCACGTTCCCGGTGTTCACGACGCCGGTGGGCTCGAACATCAGCACCTCGGCCTCCTCGTCGGCGGCGGTGCGATGCTCCACCCCGCGCGGGACGAGCACGAACTCGCCCGGTCCCATGTCTGCGATATGGTCGCGAAACTCGACGCGGAAGCGGCTGCGATGGACGAGGAAAATCTCGTCGGCATCGGCATGGCTGTGCCACGGGAACACGCCCTGCACCTTGACCAGCTTGACCTCCTGGCCGTTGAGGCGACCGGCGACCTTGGGCCGCCAGTGCTCATCGATCAGCGCGAATTTTTCCTGAAGGCGGATGACGTCCATGGCGCGGGTTGCGGTCGCGCTCGCGTATCCGCCGCGAGCGTCATGGCATGACCTCCTATGTCGAGCTGCAGGTGACAAGCCACGTCTCGTTCCTGCGCGGCGCGTCGTCGCCCGAGGAGCTATTCGCGGCGGCCGCGTTACTCGGACACAGCGCGCTCGGGCTCGCCGATCGCGGCAGCGTCGCCGGCATCGTTCGCGGCTGGGACGGCCAGAAGGCGACCGGCGTGCGCATGATCGCGGGTGCGCGCGTCGACCTGACCGACGGTCGCGCCATGCTGCTCTACCCCATGACGCGCCCGGCCTGGTCACGGCTGACCCGGCTGCTGTCCGTCGGCAAGGCGCGCGGCGGCAAGGGGTTCTGCATCCTCGACTGGGCCGACGTTGCAGCGCACGTCGAAGGCGTGATTGCGATCCTGCTGCCCGACATGCCTGACGCGCGGACCGCGTCGGACCTCGCCGCGTTGCGCGATCTGTTCGGCAAGCAGGGTTTTTGCGCCTTATCGCTGCGCCGACGCCCCGACGATATGGCGCGCCTGCATGAGCTTGACACGATGGCGCGAATGGCTGGCGTCCGCAGCGTCGCGACCGGCGACGTGCTCTACCATACGTCTGAACGCCGGCCCTTGCTGGACGTGGTTAGCGCGATCCGCGAGAAGACGACGATCGACGCGCTCGGCTTTCGCCGCGAGCGGTTCATGGACCGCGACCTGAAGTCGCCTGCCGAGATGGAGCGGCGCTTTACGGCCTTTCCCGACGCCATCCAGGCGACCGCCGACATCGCCGCCGCCTGCACCTTCGATCTCGGCGAAATCCAGTATCAATATCCCTATGAGCAGGTGATCGCCGGCCGCACCGCGCAGGAGGCGCTGGCGGCGCTGACGGAGAATGCGGCCGCGCGGATGTTTCCGGAAGGATTACCGCCAGCCTATGTGAAGCAGATCGATCACGAGTTGCGATTGATCGACCAACTCGGCTATGCGCCCTACTTCCTGACCGTCAACGCGATCGTCGCCGAGAGCCGGCGGCGCGGCATCCTCTGCCAGGGGCGCGGCTCGGCCGCCAACAGCTGCGTCTGCTATCTGCTCGGCATCACCTCAATCGATCCGATCCGTCACGAACTGCTGTTCGAACGCTTCGTCTCGGGCGAGCGCAAGGAGCCGCCCGATATCGACGTCGACTTCGAGCATGAGCGGCGCGAGGAAATCATCCAGTGGATCTACGAGACCTACGGCCGGACGCGCAGCGCGCTCACCGCCGTCGTCACCCGCTACCGCACCCGCGGCGCCGTAGCCGAGGTGGGTAAGGCGCTGGGCCTGCCGCGTGATCTGACCAAGATGCTGACTGGCTTGGTCTGGGGCTGGTCGATGGACGGGATCACCCCCGAACAGATCGCGACGCTCAATCTCAATGCCGAGGATCACCGTCTCCGGATGACGCTCGACCTCGCACGGCAGCTGATCGGGACGCCGCGCCATCTCTCCCAGCATCCCGGCGGGTTCGTGCTGACCCAGGACCGGCTCGACGATCTCGTGCCGATCGAGCCTGCCCGGATGGAGGACCGCCAGATCATCGAGTGGGACAAGGACGATATCGATGCCTTGAAGTTCATGAAGGTCGACGTGCTGGGCTTGGGCATGCTCGGGTGCATGAACCGCGCGTTCAACCTGCTGCGCGACGCCAAGGGCATTGATGTCGGAATGGCCGACCTGCAGGACGACGATCCGTCCGTCTATGCGATGATTCAGAAGGCGGACACGCTTGGCGTCTTCCAGATCGAGAGCCGGGCGCAGATGTCGATGCTGCCGCGGATGAAGCCCAAGGAATTCTACGATCTCGTCATCGAGGTAGCGATCGTCCGCCCCGGCCCGATTCAGGGCGACATGGTCCATCCCTATCTGCGTCGCCGGGAAGGCAAGGAGACGCCGGAATATCCCCGACCCGAGCTGCGCGCCGTGCTCGAGAAGACGCTGGGTGTGCCGCTGTTCCAAGAGCAGGCGATGAAGGTCGCCATCGTCGGTGCCGGCTTTACCGCCGTCGAGGCTGACCAGCTGCGTCGCGCTATGGCGACGTTCAAGCTCACTGGGGGCGTCAGCCATTTCTACGACATGCTCGTGGGTGGCATGGTCGAGCGGGGTTATCCCAAGGAGTTCGCCGAGCGGACGTTCAAACAGATAGAGGGGTTCGG
>JASBTC010000087.1 GCA_030148625.1 Sphingobium sp.
CGGGCGGATCGATCCGCGACGACGAAGTCATCGCGACCGCCGACGAAGCGGGCCTGGCGATGGTGTTCACGGGCATGCGCCACTTCCGGCACTGAGGGGCCTGTCGGGCTGAATTTCACCGCTTGTCCCGAGCCCTTCGACTGCCTGCCAAGGCAGGCGCTCAGGATGAACTTCTCCGCTTCGCGGAGAAGTCGAGGGACGTTGGATTCCGCGCCGCGTGTCTCGACTTCGGCCCACGGGGCCGAAGTTCATCCTGAGCGCCCGCCCTGGCGGGCAGTCGAAGGGCTCGACACGAACGGGGGTGGGGCGTTGTTCCAGAACACTAAACCGTCATGCCAGCGAAGGCTGGCATCTTGCGGGCAACGCACATCAGGGGCTCGCGGCTAAACCGCCTTTTCCTTCATCCGGAACAGTGCCCGGTCATCAGGGCCGAAGCCGCGCGTCCAGATGATATAGCCATAGACACCCAGGATCACCGGAATGCCGACCCCGAGCTCCAGCCATTCGGGAAGCTGCGTCGCGAGATAGCCGACCATTCCCGCTGCCACAGCAGCCCAGACCAGCGCCCAGCGCCAGCCATTGACCGGCGCCTCGAGCAGCCGCGACAGCAGCCGCGCCTTCACGATCGAGGCGAGACCGAGCGCGCAGCACAAGGCGAGCGGCGGGCCGGCCGCGACCCAGAGCGCCGGCCAACCCATTTCCTGCATCGCCACGATGAAGACGACGCTCAACACCGCCTGGATCAGGATCATCACCAGCGAGATGATCATGTTGCGATGACGCGCGACATAGATCAGCGCCGATTCGCTGACGACCGCGGTTGCCGCCACGACTTCCGCGCCGAGCAGGAAAGCGAGTGCGCCGACGCCACCGACGAAGCCGGGGCCGACCAGTCCCATCACGCCTTCTCCGGGAATACCCAGCGCCAGCGCGATTCCCGCCTGCGCGGCGATGATCCAGAAGCCGACCTGGCTCACCTGGCGGGCGACCGCCGCGCGGTCCCCCGCCTCCAGATTGCGGGTGATGACCGGGCCCAGGATCGGATCGAAGCTGGTCTTGAGCTTTTGCGGCAGCGACGCGACCTGCTGCGCGACATAATAGATACCGACGATCGCGGGCGAAACGAACAGGCCGAGAATGGCGAGGTCGAGCCGGCGCGATCCCCATTCGACCGCATCGGCGGCTGCGAGCGGCATATTCTGCCGCATCAGCCGGAAGATCGGCGCCGGTCGCGGCCGCCAGCCATGCGGCACGCCATAGCTGCGGAAGAACGGCCAGAGCGACGCGGCCAGCGCCGCCGCCATCGACACGGCATAGGCGATGATCAGACCGTCGCGCGTGGAATAGAAAGCGAAGCCGAATGCGGCGATGCTGATCGTCCAGGGCTCGATCACCGAGCGCGCCCGCACCGTCGCCCCGATATCGAAACGATAGGCCAGCGCCGCCAGCGTCAGATCCGAACCGACCAGCGCGAAGATGGTCAGCGGCAGCAACAGTTCCAGCCCGTTGATCTGGCTGTTCGGGAACATCGCCTGGGGAAAGACCATCAGGATGCCGGCGACAACCGCCGAGGCGAGTCCGCCCACCAGCAACGCATCCCACACGACATGGACATGCGGCCGGTCGGTCTTGGAAAGCTGTTCGGCCAGCCCGCGCTTCAGCCCGAAAGTCGCGATCTGCGCGGCGAACTCGATGACGAGCACGGCATAGGCGAAACGGCCCAGCGCATCCGCCCCATACCAGCGCCCCGCGATGAACAGGAAAGGCAGCCGCGCGGCAAGGCGCAGCAGGAAGCCGAAGAAATTCGTCCGTCCGCCCTTGGCGAGCGCCTGGATATCCTCGGTGCTTTCGGTGGGCGCGGTCAACGCCGAACCCTGTCATTCCCGCGAAAGCGGGAATCCAGATCGGCATGTCCGCCACTTTGCCGTATCAAGTACCGCACTGGATTCCCGCTTTCGCGGGAACGACAGGAAAAGGGCGTCGAACCCCGTATCAATGCGCGGCGCCCCAGCTGTGACCGGTGCCGATCTCCACGCCCAGCGGCACCGACAGCGTCACCAGGGGCGCGGCGGCAGTCGCCATGACATGCTCGATCACCGGCTTTGCCTTGTCGACGTCGCCCTCGGGCAGCTCGAATACGAGTTCGTCATGCACCTGGAGCAGCATCTTCACATCGGGCAGCCCGGCGTCGAGCAATGCGGGGCTCATACGGACCATCGCCCGCTTGATGATGTCCGCGCAGGTGCCCTGGATCGGGGCGTTGATCGCGGCACGCTCGGCCCCTTGCCGCTCATGCTGGACGCTCGACTTGATCCGCGTGAAATGCGTCTTGCGACCGAACAATGTGGTGGTGAAACCGCATTCGCGCACGCTCGAAAGCGTCTCGGCGATATAGTTGCGGATGCCGGGGAAACGCTCGAAATAACGATCGATCATCGCCTGCGCTTCGTCCGGCGCGATCTCGAGCCGGCCGGCCAGGCCCCATCTTGAGATGCCGTAGAGAATGGCGAAGTTGATCGTCTTGGCGCGCGCGCGCGTGTCGCGATTGACCTCTCCGAACAATTCCTGCGCGGTCATGTTGTGGATGTCGTCGCCGCGCTGGAACGCCTCCCGAAGCTGCGGGACGTCCGCCATATGCGCGGCGAGCCGCAGCTCGATCTGGCTGTAGTCGGCGGAGAGCAGGACATTGCCCGGCTCGGCGACGAACGCCTCGCGGATGCGCCGCCCCGCCTCGCTACGGATCGGGATGTTCTGGAGATTGGGGTCGTTGGAGGACAGTCGGCCGGTCTGTGCCCCGGTCAGCGAATAGCTGGTATGGACGCGTCCGGTCTCTTGCTTGATCTCCGCCTGAAGCGAATCGGTATAGGTCGATTTGAGCTTGGAGAGCTGGCGCCAGTCGAGCACCTTGCGCACCATCTCGACGCCCGGGCCGCCATCCTTGTCGCCGGCGATGCGCTCGAGCTCGTTGACATCGGTCGAATAGACGCCGGACTTGCCCTTGCGGCCGCCCTTCAGCCCCATACGGTCGAACAATATGTCGCCGAGCTGCTTGGGACTGCCGATGGTGAAGGGCACGCCGGCAATCGCGTGGATCTCCTTCTCCAGCTCGGCGATCTGTCCCGAGAATTCGGCCGACAGCCGTGCGAGTTCCTCGCGATCGACCTTGATGCCCGCGCGCTCCATGCCCGAGATCACCGGCACCAGCGGCCGATCGACCATCTCGTAGACGCGGGTGACATGCTCGGGCGAGAGTCGCGGCTTCAACCGCCGCCACAGCCGCAGCGTGACGTCGGCGTCCTCGGCGGCATAGCGCGTCGCTTCGCGCAACGGCACTTCGTGGAAGCCCTTTTGCGACTTGCCGGTGCCGACCACATCCTTGAACGCGATGCAGCTATGGTCGAGATGCGTCGCCGCCAGCTCGTCCATGCCGTGGCCGTGCAGGCCGGCATCGAGATTGAAGCTCATCACGATCGTGTCGTCGATCGGCGCCACGGCAATGCCCTGACGCCCCAGGATGCTGATGTCGTATTTGGCGTTATGCCCGATCTTGAGCACCGCCGGATCCTCGAACAACGGCTTCAGCCGCGCGAGCACCTGATCGGTCGGGATCTGCACCGGCGTTTCGGACAGCAGGTCGTTACCGCCATGGCCGAGTGGAATATAGCAGGCCTTGTTGGGCGCGGTCGCCAGGCTGATCCCCACCAGCCGCGCCATCGGACCAAGCCCGTCGGTCTCGGTGTCGAAAGCGACGAAGCCCTGCGCCGTCGCCGTGGCGATCCAGCGATCGAGCGCGTCGAGATCGATGACACTTTCATAAGCATCATGGTCACAGGGCGGATCGGCGGGCAGTTCGATCGTCGATGCGGGCGCGGGCTGCGGCGCATCGGCGACGGTGCCCAGGCGCATCAGCAGCGACTTGAAGCCGTGATGATCGAGGAACGCGCGCAGCGGCGCCTCCGGAATGCCCTTGAGCGCCAGATCCTCGAGCGGATCGGGCAAGGGCACCTCGCTGGCCAGTTCGACCAGTTTTCTCGAGAGCCGCGCCATATCGGCATGCTCGATCAGATTGTCGCGCAGCTTGCCCGGCTTCATCGTCGGCGCTGCGGCTAGCACCGCTTCGACATCGCCATGTTCGAGGATCAGCTTCGACGCGGTCTTGGGCCCGACCCCCGGCACGCCGGGGACATTGTCGACGCTGTCGCCCATCAGCGCCAGCACGTCGCCGAGCTGCTTGGGCATGACTCCAAATTTCTCGACGACCGCCTCGGCACCCAGCCGCCGGTTGTTCATCGTGTCGTACATGTCGAGGCCGGGCTCGATCAGCTGCATCAGATCCTTGTCGGAACTGACGATCGTCACTTGCCAGCCCTGTGCCAGTGCCGCCTTGGCATAGCTCGCGATCAGATCGTCGGCTTCCCAGCCCGCTTCCTCGATGCAAGGCAGCGAAAAGGCGCGCGTCGCATCGCGGATCATCGGGAATTGGGGAATCAGGTCCTCGGGCGGCGGCGGACGCTGCGCCTTGTACTTGTCGTAAAGCTCGTTGCGGAAGGTGTGCGACGATTTGTCGAGCACGACCGCCATATGCGTCGGCCCGTCCGCCTTGTGCACTTCATCGGCGAGCTTCCACAGCATCGCGGTATAGCCATAGACCGCGCCGACCGGCTCCCCATGCTTGTTGGTGAGCGGCGGAAGCCGGTGATAGGCGCGGAAGATGTAGCCGGAGCCGTCGACGAGATAGAGATGGTTGCTGGCCATGCGCGCGGGGATAGCCGAAGCCGGCTGGCGCCGCCACTCCCCGCAGATTATTGTGGCATACGATCGAGGGGAAAAATCATGACTCGCCGGATGCTGCTCGCGCTATTCGCGCTCCTAGGACTGTTCGGGCCGGTCGCGGCGCAGGCAAAGGGCTTCGCATCGGACCGAATCACGGTGACGGTGCAGGGCAAGGGCCCCGACGTGATTCTGATCCCCGGCCTCACCTCCAGCCCCGCCGCATGGAAATATGCGGTCGAGGCGGTTCCGGGCTATCGCTATCATCTGGTGCAGGTGAAGGGTTTTGCCGGCACCGCGGCAGAGGGCAATGCCAGAGGCGATCTGCTCAATGGCGTGACGTCGGAAATCGCGCGCTACATCGCCGAATCGAAGCTCAAGCGGCCGGCGGTGATCGGCCATTCGATGGGCGGCACGATCGCGCTGATGATCGGCGCGCGTCACCCCACCGCGATCTCGCGCCTGATGGTCGTCGATCAGGTGCCCTTCATGGGCATGATGTTCGGCCCGCCGGGCACCACCGCCGAAACCGTCCGCCCCACCGCCGACGCGGTGCTGGCGCAGATGCGCGGCGCCACCGCCGAAGCGCGCGCCAAGTCGATCGGAGCGATGACGGGCGGCATGGTGAAGACCGATGGCGAGCGACCCGCGGTGGTGCAAAGCGCGCTCGACAGCGACCGGGCGGTGACCGAAAACACCTTTCACGAACTGGTCGTGACCGACCTGCGCCCCGAATTGCCGCGCATCGCGGTGCCCGCCGAGATCCTCTACGTCACCCCCGCCGGCACCCCGTTCACCGACGCGCAGATCGATGCGACCTATCAGTCATCCTATGCCGGGTTGAAGGGCGCGAAGCTGGTCCGCGTGCCGGACAGCGCGCATTTCATCATGTACGACAATCGCGATGCCTTTCACGCCGCGATGAAGGCGTTTCTGGCTCAGTGAATCCTGCCTAGGCTGCAACCGCGCGCCGCGTCACCACGCGACCGATCAACGCCCCGCCCAGCAGGATCAGCGCGGCGATGAAAAAGGGTGAGCCCGGGTGCGGCAGCACCGGATCGGCGCTTACCGACATCGAATAGACGATGCCGAAGAATAAGGGAGAGGCGACGCCAGCGACACTCGCCACGCTGTTGTTGGCGCCCTGAAGCTGGCCCTGCTCGCTTTCCGACACATGCCGGGTCATCAGCGACTGCAGCGTCGGCATCGCCAGCCCCCACAGCGCATTGGGCAGCATCGCGGCGACGAACAGCCAGCCGGTCGGCGCCAGCCCCATGCAGGTGATGCCGATCGATCCGGCGAACAGGCCGAACACCATCGTCCCGCGATCCCCGAGCCTTTTGGTGACCGGCCCGACCAGCAGCCCCTGCACGCACATGTCGAGCACGCCAACCATCGCGAGCAGCACGCCGACCTCGAGCGCGCTCCAGCCATAACGGAATTCGGCATAGAGCACGAACACCGCGGAAAAGACGTGATGGGCGAAATACAGCAGGAAATTGACGACCGCGAGCCCGGACAGTTCGGGATGCGAGCGCAACAGCTGCAATGCACCGAACGGGTTGGCGCGCTTCCACGAGAACGCCATCCGGCTTTCGGGCTTCAGTGATTCGGGCAGGATGAACAGCCCGTAGAGAAAGGCGAGACCGGACAGCGCCGCCGCCGCCCAGAACGGCGCGCGCGGCGAGATTTCCCCCAGCACGCCACCGACGAGCGGCCCCAGCACGAAGCCGCCGCTGAACGCCGCCCCGATCAGGCCATAGGCCTTGGCGCGTTTTTCAGGCTCGGTGATGTCGGCCATATAGGCGAAGACGGTGGTGAAGCTGGACGAAGTGATGCCGCCGATGATCCGCCCCACCGCAAGCCACCAGAGATTGGGCGCAAGCGCCATCAGCATCCAGTCCGCCGCCAGCCCCGCGGTCGAGATCAGGATCACCGGGCGACGGCCGTAACGATCGGACAGGGATCCGATGATCGGCGAGCAGATGAACTGCATGCCCGCCCAGAGCGCGATGAACACGCCGTTCCAAACGCCGGCGCTGGCGTTCGATCCCGCAAACTCCTCGATCAGCGAGGGCAGGACAGGGATGACGAGGCCCATCGACATCACGTCGAGCGCACCCGTCACCAGGATGAAGGCGATCGCGGCATTGCGTCGCCCGGGGGATGCGGCCGTCATGTATGAACTCCGTCGGGGCGCGGCTTTTAGGGTCCAGACCCATTATTTATGAGGTCGTGATGGTATCAGATCGGGATGAGCCGCCAGGAGGAGCGCGTAGCGCGTGGCATTCGCCACGTGCAAGCGTTCCGACGCCGCGGATCGCCCGATATGATGCCACCCTTCGGGCGAGGGGGAATTGGGTTCCTGACGTCGTTGCTCGATTGCCGGATAGCGATGCTATCCGGCGTACTCGCGCCTAGCCATCAACCCAATTCTTCCTCGTCACGGCCTCATAAATCATGGGTCTGGACCCTTAACGTGCCCGGTCCAGTGTGGGAAGCGCGGTCCCTTCGGCCGGGCTTGAAGACGAATGGCGATTAGGCTTCAATATGAAGACGTCGCCGCCGATCCGTGCCCGCATCCTTCCGTCCGGCCCGGCACCGCCCTTCAGCACGGCTTCCAGCTTTCGAATACCGACCGCAAGCCACGCGAAAAGCCCGCGCCCGGAATGGATTCATGCGTTTCGTCGGGCAGAATCATGGTCGTCAATTTCAGGCCCGGATAATCGCGGCGCTTCAACCTGGCGTCGACCTCCGGGATCAGCTCCGCACCAAGCACCCAGCCGGCCGCGTCAGAATTCGCAACTGTCGTTTCCAACAGTTTTTTGAGATCCTGCGGCGCGGCGTCGATAGCCCGCTCGACGCCCGCACGATGGTTCTCGGCCGTTTCGAGTCCTCCGAAAGTGATGAAGACATGTGCAGGCAGATCGTCCTGGTGAGCAGCATAGGCCGCTTCCCATGACCAAATCTCATAGTCGTTCCACCACAGCGCCGGGCTCACGATCACATAGCGTCGGAACGACCCGGGATCGTGAAAGAGGACCCATGAAGGAAACAGGCCGCCCAGTGAGTTGCCCAGGAGCGTGACGTCGTCGGGAAGGATCGGATGGATTTCCCGCAGGAGAGGCAGGAGCTCGTCCCGCAAAAATGCGAGGAACGCCCCCGCCCCGCCATGAGCTATATCGTCCGCACGATTGGTGGCGGCCATCAGGGCTTCACGATCTCCGCCGCGATTCGGCGTGAGATCGGCCTGACGCCGGAAGGCATCCTTTTCGAAGAAGCTCTCGTCGCCAGCATAGCCGATGCCGACGACGTAGGCAGGAGGCAATTGCCCCAGGGCGCTCATCGTCTGCACCTGAGCGTGGACCATCGCGAAATTGAGTTTCGCGTCGAGGACCAGGATCACGGGATGGCGCGCATACGGATCTGGCGCACCGCCAAAAAAAGGCGGATTGGGCGCTCCCACGAAGATGCGATAGCGTTCCGCATTGGCGGCGGCCGCCATCTCGAAATAGCGGCTGTTCCAAAGGCCGTTCATCGTCACGCCCCGCATCGGATTTTCGACAGCCTCATCGCTCATTTCAATCTCCACCAGTGAATGAATAATTATTCACTGCGATTTTGATGCTCTCATGTCAATAAAAATGATTGATCACTCATTCATTGGAATGACCCACCGATCCCGCTATCGTGTGGCACGGAGGTGTCGAATGAAGCGAAAACGGACAGAGGCTCCCGAAGTACGAAGGGCCCAGCTTCTCGACGCCGCAAGGACGTGCTTCATCCGATCAGGGTTTGCGTCCACCAAGGTCGCCGACATAGCGGCGGAGGCCGGCGTCAGCGTGGGCTTGGTCTACCGTTTCTTCCCCAGCAAGGAGGCACTGGTGGAAGCGATCATAGAGGCGGATTCTGAGGAACAGCTTCAACGCTTCTCGCAGGTTCTCGAAGACAGTCCTCCCACGGCCGCCGCCGCGATCGCCCGCTTCGTCGCGACACTGCGTTCGACGATGCTGGATCGGGACCGAACGGCTTTGATACTCGAGATCGCGGCAGAGATGATGCGGAACGACAAGGTCCGCTCCGCCATGCAATTGCAGCACAAAGCATCCAAGGCGCTGGACGCGAAGCTGAAAGCCCTGTCGACGAACGAGACCGATATCGATCGATTCGAACTGCGGCTGCGCCTCGTCAACGCGCTCGCGAGCGGCGCCGCGATCGAAATGGCGCTGATCCCCGAACTGCAGTCCGGTCCATTTCTGGATCTGCTCGAACAAGTGACAGGGGATATCCTCGCCGTCTGAGAGTCTACGACCAATCCGGACCTGCGCCAGATCACGGATGGTCGGGCGAATTTCACTGCCACCGCCGGCCCGCTTCAGCCTGTGTTAAAGCCCCATCTTCATTGGAAGCACGATGGACATGCCAAGAACCATCGGCCGCCGAACATTGTTGATGGGCACGCTCGCCGCCGGGCTGATGCCGCGCCTAGCGGCTGCCGCACCCTTTACCTCGTCCCGGCTGACCGTCACCGTTCAGGGCGCCGGCCCCGACGTGATCCTGATCCACGGCGTCGATTCGTCGCGCGCAATCTGGAACGGCACGATGGCTGCGCTGTCCGGCTGCCGCAGCCATCTCGTCCAGATCGCTGGTTTTGCGGGCGTTCCGGCCGGGGGCAATGCCAAGGGACAGATTGTCGGCGCGCTCGCGGCAGAGATCGCGCGCTATATCGCCGATGCCCGGCTGATCCGCCCCGCGCTGATCGGCCATTCGATGGGCGGCACGATCGCGATGATGGTCGCGTCGCGCTGGCCCGCGCGCGTCGGCCGGCTGATGGTGGTCGACATGCTGCCCGCCCCCGCCGGACTGCTCGGCGGCAATGCCGAAGGCTGGGGCCCGCTTGCCGACCGGCTCACCGAGATGTTCACCGCCACGCCCGAGGGGCGACGCAGCTTCGGGTCGCTGATGCGGATGTTCGGAGGCAGCGGCGCGACGAGCGATCCCGACGTCACCGCCCGCAGCCTGCGCGAGCTGGCCGCGATCGACCTGACCCCCGAACTGCCCAGGATCACGGCGCCGATGACCGTGGCCTTCGCCACGCCGGCGCCCGGCGGCGCGCTCACACCTGCACAGATACGCCAGACCTATACGACTGCCTATCGTGGCGCGAAACAGGCAAGGCTCGTGCCCATCGCCGAAAGCGGCCATATGGTCATGCTCGACCAGCCCGCCCGGTTCAACGCGGCGGTGCGGAGCTTCCTTGCCGCGCGCTGATCCGATCGCGGCGCTGCTGCTCGGCGCGCTGACCGCATTTCCCGCGGCGGCGCAAGAGCATGGCGACGCGATCGTCGCCGAAATCAACCGCGTCCGCGCCGATCCGCGCGACTATGCCCGGTCGCTTCGCGAATATCGCGAACGCTATGACGGCAGGGTGGTGACCTTGCCCGGTGGCGACGACCGGCTGCTGACGCACGAAGGCGTCGCGGCGGTGGACGAGGCGATCCGCTTCCTCGACCGGCAGACGCCTTTGCCGCCGCTGCTGCCGAGCCCGATCTTCGCGCGCGCCGCCGCCGATCATGTGCGGAGCCAGGGCAACCGGGGCGCCATGGGTCATGTCGGACCGGACGGATCGACGCCCGGCATTCGCGTGCAGCGCCGTGGCGGGCATATCTATGTTGGCGAATCGATCACCTATGGCCCCGACAATGCCGAGGATGCGGTGCGCCAGCTCATCATCGACGATGCCGTACCAACACGCGGTCACCGCAAGATGCTGTTCGACACGCGCTGGCGCCATGCCGGTGCGGCCTGCGGCACGCATCGCGGCTATCGCTGGATGTGCGTGATCGATTTCGGCGAAACCGCCAATGGCGATGTCAGGCTGCCGGCGCCCCGCGACTGACCCGCAAGATCGGCCCCTATCGAAGATCCTGCCGGTCGTTTTCCGCGCGCCGCATCGACATGAATGCCCACAGCATGACGCCGCCAATGCCCAAGACCGCGATGCCATAAGCAGCAATGATGAAGGGCCAGTGGTTCATTGCGAAGCCATCCGTTTCAGGCGCGCCTCGGTCTGGATGCGTGCCAGCATCGCGCGCATCAGCATCATCACGATCGCGCCGAACACCAAACCGAAGCCGAGAGTCGTCAATCCGAGCGGCCACAACATCGAACTGTCGATGCTCGATCCCTTCATGGTGATGCTCGGCCCCTGATGGAGCGAATTCCACCAGACCACCGATCGATTGATGATCGGCACGTTGATGATCCCCACCAGACCGAAAATCGCCGCCACCCGGCTGACATTGCCGCGCTCCGCGCTTGCATTGGCCAATGCGATATAGCCGAAATAGAGAAACAACAGGACGAGCATCGAGGTCATCCGCCCGTCCCATTGCCAATAGGTTCCCCAGGTGGGACGCCCCCACACCGAACCCGCCGCAATGCAGATCGCGGTGAACAACGCACCGGGCACAGCAATCGCACGCGCCGCTATGCCCGACAGGGGGTGCCGCCAGACAAGCTGCACCAGGCTGGCGATCGCCAGCCCGGCCCAACCGCCCATGCCGAGCCATGCGGCCGGCACATGGACGTAGAGGATGCGCACGCTTTCACCCTGAAGATAATCGCGCGGCGAGTAGAAGAGACCACCCAGCATGCCCGCCAAGGAGATGATCAGGCCACCCCAGGTCAGCCATGCGGTCAGGGATTTCGCAATCGCCAGAAAGCGGCGCGGATTGGCATAACCGTGCATCGACGTTCGCCCCCCCCAAGAGATCACGCGCCATCCAATGACCAGCGCCGATAGAATTCTGTGAAGCGAGACACATGATGAGGCAAGAGCACAGCGCGCACTGGCCTTCCGTGATCTAGTCGGTCTTACCGTCGGTCGCCTTGCGGCTGGCGATCGCCGCGCTCTCCGCCTTGAGCGGGCGCGAAACCGGACAGACTTCCTGGACATAGCCGTTGAGCGTGTTGGCGAGGCTTTCCGGCACGAGCCGGTAATAGACATATTGGCCGCGCTTCTCGCTTGCGATCAATCCGGCATTTTCGAGGATGGAGAGATGCTGCGACACCGCCGGCTTGGATATCTCGAAGCGTGCCGCGATCTCTCCGGCATTGAGCTCGGCATGCGCCAGATAGGCCAGGATCTTCTATCGCGGCCAGAGCGACTGGGGTTTCGTCTTCATCCAATTGCTCGAACGCGCCGGCCTTGCCTGGAACGTTCGTACACCCGAGACACTGCCGCCGCGCGCGGCACTGATCCCCGTGCCCGTCGATCAGAGAACCGCTAAAGCTTCCCACTCGCGAGATGGGGAAATGCCGATGGCCCTTTGAGCCGCCTTCCCTCGAACTTCTCCATGTCGATGGTGTCGAAGCTTGCCAATTTTTGCCAAAATCGCTATCTGGAACGGCATGAGCACGATGAATATCTCACTGCCTGAAACGCTCAAATCGTTCGTCGATCAACAGGTCTCCGGGCGTGGCTTTGGCACGAGCAGCGAATATGTCCGCGAGCTGATCCGAAAGGATCAGGATCGTCAGGTGCTGCGCCAGTTAATGCTCGACGGGGCGGCGTCCGCGCCGACCGAGCCCGTTGACGGCGCATATTTCGATGGCTTGCGTGATCGTGTGCAGGGTGTTGCCGGCAAGTGAGCGCAAAACCCGTCGTCCCTCGCGCTGCGGCGCGTCGTGACGTCGATGAAGCCGTAGATTATTATGCGGAGGAAGCCGGAGCCGATGTCGCGCTCCGCTTCATCGATGCGCTTGAGACGACCTATCGCGCAATATCATCGCGACCTGCCACCGGCTCGCCGAGATATGCCCATGAATTGGAACTGCCGGGACTGCGCAGCCGCAAAATCGCGCGATTTCCATATCTGATTTTCTATCTCGAACGAGACGATCATATCGACATCTGGCGCGTCCTCCACGCTCAGCGGGATATTCCAGCGTGGATGGGCAGCCCTGAACGCTAAGATCTGCGCGATGTGATCCCCGCGCCCGTCGATCAGGGCGCCAGGACGGTGTCGACTGCAACGGGCAGCATCTCCGGATAGTCGGTCGTATAGTGCAGCCCCCGGCTCTCCTTGCGATGGAGTGCCGAGCGGACGATGAGGTCGGCCACTTCGACCAGATTGCGCAGCTCGATCAGGTCGGGCGTGACGCGGAAATGGCCGTAATAATCCTCGACCTCCTTGCGCAACAGCGCGACGCGGTGCGCGGCGCGCTCAAGGCGCTTGGTGGTGCGGACGATGCCGACATAATCCCACATGAAGCGGCGGATCTCGCGCCAATTGTGCTGGACGATCACTTCCTCGTCCGAATCGGTGACGCGGCTTTCGTCCCAGGGCCGGATCGGCGGCGGTGCCGGAAACTCGTCCCAATGCTCGGCGATGTGCCGCGCAGCGGCTTCACCGAAGACGAAGCATTCGAGCAGCGAATTGGAAGCAAGGCGATTGGCGCCATGCAGGCCCGATTGCGTCACCTCGCCCGCGGCGTACAGCCCGGGCAGGTCGGTGCGCCCGTCGAGATCGATCATCACGCCGCCGCACGTATAATGCTGCGCCGGCACCACCGGGATGGGATCGCGGGTGATGTCGATGCCCAGCTCGATCAGGCGATTGTAGATATTGGGGAAATGCCCCTTCACGAAATCGGCCGGTTTGTGGCTGATGTCGAGATGGACATAGTCGAGGCCGAGCCGCTTGATCTCATGATCGATCGCGCGGGCGACCACGTCGCGCGGCGCCAGGTCCTCGCGCGGGTCGAAGCGCGGCATGAAGCGTTCGCCGCCGCCCTGCACGCCAGGCGGCAGCTTGAGCACGCCGCCCTC
>JASBTC010000107.1 GCA_030148625.1 Sphingobium sp.
CCAGGCCCGAGGCGCGATCCTTGAGCCCGTCGATCAGCGCCAGCACTTCGTCGGGGCCGAGCAGGGCCTGTGGGCGATCGATCAGCAGCTGGTTGAGCTGGGTCGCGATGACGGTGCTGGCGTCGACCACCAGATAGCCGTCGGCAATGGCAAGGTCGCGCAGGCCGGCGTCGATCCACAGCGCGTCGCAGCCGAAGCTGGGATCGCGGGTCGGTTCGCCGGTGAAGGCGGGCTGTGCGCTGCCCTCTCCGGCGTTGATCGCGAGCAGCTTGTCCGGGCGGATCGTGGCGCCGCCGATGACGACGCCGCCGAGCAGCACGCGATAGGCGGTCGGCGCCAGATCCAGGCTGTCGCGCACCCGGATCTGCGGCACGACGAAACCGAACAGCTGCGACAATTGCTTGCGCACGCCGGTGATGCGGCTGACCAGCGGCGCGCTGCGCTTGTCGTCGACCAGATGGACCAGGCCGAAGCCGAGCTCGATGGTGACCAGCGTATGATCGCTGACATCGTCGAGGCGGATCTCGTTGGGATTGGCGACCGCGACCGGTTCGGGCGCTGCCACCGGCGGGTTCTTGGCGCGTTTCGACAGATGCCAGGCGATATAGCCGGAGATCGCCGCGGCGGGCAGGAAGATGGTCTGCGGCATCGCCGGGATCACGCCGATGACGCCCAGGATGAAGGCGACGGGAACCCAGATCGCGGCATTGGCGAACTGGCCGCCGATCTGGCCGGTCAGATCCTCGGAACTGGTGACACGGGTGACGATGGCGGCCGCCGCGATCGACAACAGCAGCGACGGCACCTGCGCGACGAGCGCATCGCCGACCGCCAAGGTGACATAATGTTCGGCGGCTTCCGACGCGCTGAGGCCGTGGCTGATCATGCCCAGGCAGAAACCGGCGATGATGTTGACCGCCAGGATCAGCAGGGCGGCGATCGCGTCGCCCTTCACGAATTTGGAGGCACCGTCCATCGAACCGTAGAAATCGGCTTCGGTCGTGACTTCCACACGGCGCGCGCGGGCTTCGTCGGGCGTCATCAACCCGGCGGCGAGATCGGCGTCGATTGCCATCTGCTTGCCGGGGAGCGCATCGAGCGTGAAGCGTGCCGATACTTCGGAGACACGGCCGGCGCCCTTGGTGACGACGACCAGGTTGATGATCATCAGGATGGCGAAGACGAACAGGCCGACGATGAAATTGCCGCCGATCAGGAAAGCGCCGAACGCCTCGATGACATGGCCGGCCGCGGCTGTGCCCTCATGGCCCGACACCAGCACGACGCGCGTGGACGCGACGTTGAGCGCCAGGCGCAGCAATGTCGCGAACAGGAGGACGGTGGGGAAGGACGAGAAATCGAGCGGCTTGCGCGCATTGATCGCCGCCATCAGGATTGCGATCGACAGGCCGATGTTGATGACGAAGAAGATGTCGAGCACGATCGAGGAGATCGGCACGATCATCAGCACGATCAGCGCCAATATGCCGCCGGGCAGCGCGAAGCCGCGCGCCGAGGGCATCATCATGCGGGGCAGAGCGAGCGCGCTCACAGGTTGAACGCCTGGAGACGGGCATAGGCCTGGCGGACATTGCCGCGGCCGGTGTCATTGCCGGCGATGTCGAGCCCGAAACTGGCGCGCAGCGTTTCCGCCATGGTCGGGCGCGGCGCGGGCGCCGCCGGCTGGACGGCGTCGATCGGCCGGGCCTGCCGGTGCATGGGGCCGGGCGGTGGTGCGCCGGCATTGATCGCCGCGATATCGAAGCTGCCGAACCCGCCAGTGTCGCCGCCATTGCGCTCGATCGCATTGCCCAGCTTGTTCTGGAACAGGCCGTAGACCTGGCCGAGCGAGCGGGCATCGCCGCTGGCGTCGAAGAAGATCGAACGGTTGGCGGCCGCGGCCTTGGGAAATAGCGAGGCCGCCGAAATTTCCGGATTGCGCTGCGCATTCTGGAGGAATGTCGAGGCGCCCGCAGGACCGAGAAAATGGGCGAGATAAAGGTCGGTGCCGTTGGGCTCGCGGCCGAGCGCCGATTGCAAGGTCGCGCGATTGTCGTTGGCGAATTCGCCGGCCATCAGCGATGCGACCTGCGGATCGAAACGCATCGCCAGGATCTGCTGTCGCATGGCGGGATCGCGCACGATCGGCCCCTTGGGCGTCTGTTCGATCTGCGCGGCCGCCCAGCCCAGGCCATGCTCGGCGCCATGCTTTTCGAGCGTGTTCAGCCAGGTGCTGGAAATGAACTGGAACAGCCCGCTGGCGCTCGACGTCGAGGCGCGGGCGTCGGGATCCAGGCTGCTTTCGAGGCTGGCCTGGCCGAGCAGATAGTCGAAATCGACGCCGGTGCTGGACGAGGCGCGCCGGATCTCCGCGCGCACCGCGACCTGGCTCGCCACTGGCTGGACTTGCGGCATTGCTCGACATCCTCCTGGCCCGGCGCAACGGCGCGTCCGGACGGGAGGGAATTAAGCAATAGCCGTGCCAGTTCTTTCGATCAGGCGGGGCGGCGGCCGATATGCGGGCTGGCCGCGCCGGTGCGATAGACGTCGTTGCGACCCGTCAACATGTTCAGCCGCGCACTCACATTGGCGGCCAGAAGATTGCGTGTCTGGCGGTTTACCTCGTTCAGGCGATGTGCCGCCTCGACCATGCCGCGGCATTCGTCGTCGAGTTCGTTCATGTCCGCGGCGGCGATCCGCCCGACCAGCGCCGATTTCTGATTGGCGCAGACCATGATGGTGTCGAGGTCGATGGCGGCAAGCGCTTGCCGTTCGTCCTGCAGGGCGGCAAGCATTTGCCGCAGGCTGTCCTTGATGGCGGTCATTTGGCGGTCCGAAGCAATATGCCGGCTGCGATGATCGCATCGGCGATCTTGGCCGGAACGACAGGATAGCTGCCGTCGGCAATGGCCTTGCGGATCAGCGCGACGCGATCCTGGTCGACGGGTGGCGTTGCGGCCGATCCGAGCGTTTCGGCGGCGACGACCGGCTGTGCGGCGGCCGTCGGCCGGCCGGCCTGCCCGGTCTGTTGCGACGCGCCGGCCGCAGCCTGCTCCCTGGCATTGGCGATCCGCCGTGCCGGGCTGATGGGTGACGTGTCCATGCTGCTCAAGTCCTGATCCAAGCCTTTCAGGACACCAGAACGGCAGCGATGGGCGTGACTTAAGGGGATAAATGATGATGTGCTGGCGCGATCGATCCGTCTGCGCCCAAAACCGGTCGATCCGGGGCGCGGATCCGCACCCCGGAGACCATGGTCCGGCAATTGCCGCCCCCTTTTACGGGGAGGGCGAAGTCATGCGCCCGATCAGGACGACGGCATGCTGACCAGGCCGCGGCGCAGCACCTGGCAGGTCAGGACTTCGCCCTTGCCGCCCGCCTTGATCTTGATCCAGCTGCCGACGGGCCCGGCTTCCATCGCCTGACCGCCCTGGCTGATCGTGAAGCCGGTGCCCTTGACCTCGATGGTCACGACATCGCCCTTGGCGACGGCCAGGCCGCCCGTCTGGACGACGGTTTCAGCGCCCATCACCGCATTGGTCGGCACGACTGGCACGAACAATTTCCAGCCCGCGCCGACGGGGCATTCGAGGATCACGGTATCGCGGCGCATCGAGCGCCACGACAGCCGGACGTCGCCGCCGCACGATGCGAGCCGAAGCCTGCGATCGACGGGTGCCGCGGCGCCGCCGGGTGCGCCGAGCGCATTGCCGGTGAAGCGCTGGATCGCCTGATCGAGCGCGATGTGGTCGATGGTCGGCGTGACGGCACTGGCCGGGACGGCGGCCGTCACGAGAGCGAGAGCTGGAATCAAACGGATCATGTCGAGCCTTTCAATATTTCACGGTTGGTTGAAGCAAGGAATGTGCCAATGTTGCCATCAGCCTTGGTCGAAACTGAGTGTCACGGTGACCGCATCCGCGGTCGCGGGTTCCAGGATCAGCCGCACCGAACGGCCGGTCAGCGCGGGATCGGCGCTGATCGCGGCCGCATCGGCCAGCACCGCGTCGCGGCGTCCCGGGCGGTAGCCGCCATGGACGTTGATCCGCATATGCGCGTCGATCGCCTGGCCCTTCAGCCATTGATCAAGCGGCGGGGCACCCTCGCCGGCACGCCACATCGCGACGGGTTCGGCAAAGATCGGGGCAGGCTCCGGCGCGGGCGCCGCGACGGCGGCAGGGGCCGGCCGGGCCGGTTTCGCCGGCGCCGATTCGACGCGTGCCAATGCCGAGAATGTGGTCAGGAACAGGATGATCGAGAGATCCGCCAGCATGATCTGCCAGCTCGTTCCGGGCTGTGCGATCATGCCGCCAGCGTCCTGGGCGCGCGTGATGGTGTGACCGGGCGCACGGATGCCGTTGCCGGGGCGGGGGCCATCTGGATCCTGAGCCAGTCGATCATCGCCTGGCGTCCCGATTCCTCGCGCTCGGCGATCCGCGTGATCTGGCGGGCGAGCGGTGCATAAAGCAGGTTGGCGCTGAGCACGCCGTAAAGCGTGGTCAGCACCGCGGACGAGACCGCCGCCGAAATCGCCTCGGGCGCCAGGCCGCCGGCGGGCAACTGGGTCAGCGCCACCAGCGTGCCGGCCAGGCCGAAAACGGGCGCGAGATCGGCGGCGAGATTGAGCAGCCGGGCACCGTCGGCGGCGACACGCTCGCGCACGGCGCGACGGGCCTCGTGATGATCGAACAGCGCGTCGATCGAGCGGCGCTGGAGCATCGTCTCGACCGCTTCGGACAGGTCATGGTCGGGGATCGTCGCCAGCGGCGCGCGCAACAGCCCTTCGCGATCGATATGGCGCACCTGGGCGGCAAGCGCCGCGCGGGCGCGGGCTTCCGAGAAGCGCGGTCGGAACAGCGATCCGAGCGCGCGGCCGGTATTGGCGATCTCGGACAATCCGGAGCGCAGCAATGTGGCCGCCAGCGTGCCGCAAAGCACCAGCAACAGCGCATTCAGGTCGAACATCCTGTCGAACGACATGCCTCAATCTCCCTTCGCGATCCGGAGCGGCCGCAGCCGCCCGCACTTCGCGAAGACGGGATTGAGCAAGGGGCGTGCCAATCGCGGGGATGAGCCGATTGCGCTGCCGATCCGGCCCGGCGGCGGCAGCCGGGCGGAAAAATCTTGCCTCGATGCGGCAAGATCTTGCCGGGCCTTTGCCGCTTTCGGCCGCGATCGGCGGAAAATCGCACCCTTTCGCGATTTGGCACGCCTGTTGCGTATGTGCCGGCGAAGGTCCGGCCCATGTCGGATCAATTTGGGAGCAAGGCCGATGGCCGAGAGTCTCTTTGGTATCCATGGCGCTGCGCTCGAGGTGCGTTCGCACCGCCTCGGCCTGTTGTCGTCGAACATCGCCAATGCGGCGACGCCCGGCTACAAGGCACGCGACATCGATTTCGAGACCGCGCTGCAGGCGCGCCTCAACGGTGACGGCGCCGACGCCGCCATGGCCAAGGCCGAACGCTATCGCGTGCCGTTGATGCCCTCGCTCGACGGCAACACCGTCGAACTCGCCAGCGAACAGGTCGCCTTTTCCGAAAATGCGGTCGGCTATGCGACGACCCTGTCCTTCATCCAGTCGCGGGTCGAAACGCTGACCCGCGCGCTCAAGGGCGAATGACGATGGCGAACCCGATGACCATCTTCGACGTCGCCGGACGCGCCATGTCGGCACAGCTCGTGCGCATGAACAGCTCGGCGTCGAACCTCGCCAATGCCGGCAGCGTCGCGAGCAGCGCCGATGCGGTCTACAAACCGATCAAGCCGGTGTTCCGCACCGAGCTCGACCGTTCGACCGGCCTGATGAGCGTCAGCGTCGACCGCGTGATCCGCAGCGATGCGGAGGCGATCCGCCGGCACGATCCCGATCACCCGCTCGCCGACGAGAATGGCGATGTGTGGGCTGCCCCCGTCGATGAGACCCAGGAGATGGTCGAGATGATGGAGAGCGCCCGCCAGTACCAGAATGTGATCGAGGTGCTCCAGACCACCAAGACCCTGATGCTCGATACGATGAGGCTAGGCAAATGAACTTCAATTCCATCATAGCGGCGAACAGCTCGACCAAGGTCCCGGCTGACGCCAAGACATCCAACCAGCTCGGCCAGAAGGATTTTCTGCGCCTGCTGACCGCGCAGATGCAGACCCAGGATCCGTTCGACCCGGTCGATAACAAGGAGATGATCGCGCAGATGGCGCAATTCTCCAGCCTCGCCGGCCTGTCCGAGATCAACGACACGCTGAAGCTGATCAACACCAAGCTCGGCGGCGACGCACCCGCCGCCTGAACCTATTCTTCACAGGAGAAACACCATGTCCTTTTATACCTCGCTGAGCGGCGTCAAGAGCGCCCAGACCCAGCTCGAAGTCGTCTCGCACAATCTCGCAAACTCGGAGACCGCCGGCTACAAGCGGAGCCGCGCCAATTTCGCCGACGTCTTCGCGACCTCGTCGACGACGAACCCGCAGCTTGCAATGGGTGTCGGCACGCGCGTCGATTCGATCACCCAGATCTTTTCCAGCGGTCCGATCGAGCAGACCGGCAACGCGCTCGATCTCGCCATCACCGGCGAAGGATTCTTCGCCACCAAGTCGGCCGCGTCGGACGAGGTGATGTTCACCCGCAACGGCTCCTTCTCGGTCGACGAGGACGGTTATATCAAGCGCGGCACCAACGACCGGCTCCAGCTGTTCGCGGTCGCCGCCGACGGCACCGCCGACACCGGCGCGACGATCGACGCCCAGATCCCGGCCGAGAGCGCCGACGGATCCAAATTCGCCGGCATCACCGTCAGCGGCAATGGCGACATGATCGTGACCTTCGCCGACGGCACCAACCAGACGCTCGGCCGCGTCGCGATGGCGAGCTTCACCGCGCCCACCGGCCTGCGCCAGATGGGCTCGTCCAACTGGTCGCCGACCGGCCTGTCGGGTGAGCCGAGCTGGGGCGAGCCCGGCGACGGCCGCTTCAACGATCTGATGTCGGGCGCGGTCGAACGTTCCAATGTCGATCTCACCGAGGAACTCGTCGGCCTGATCACCGCGCAGCGCTATTTCCAGGCGAACGCCAAGGCGATCGACACCGCGTCGCAGATCACCCAGACGATCATCGGCATCCGGACCTAAGCGACATGGACCGCCTCATCTACACCGCCTATTCGGGCATGCGCGGATCGCTGTCCGCGCAGAGCGCGATCGCCAACAACCTGGCCAACGCGAACACGATCGGCTTTCGCGCCGAACGCACCGCGTTCGAGGCGCAGACGCTCAAGGGCCCGACCATCGAAGCCCGCGCGCCGAGCGCCATGGAGGTCAAGGACGTCGACATGACGGCGGGCGCGGTGGTGCAGACGGGGCGGTCGCTCGACGTCGCGATCGACGGCAAGGCGATGATGGCGGTCCAGGCCGATGACGGCTCGGAAGGCTATACGCGGCGCGGCGACCTGATGGTCTCGCCCTCGGGCCTGCTCCAGACCGGCGACGGCCATCTCGTCCTCGGCAATGGCGGCCCGATCTCGATCCCCGCCGCAGCTTCGATCTCGATCACGCCCGACGGCTCGGTCCAGGTTCTGGCGCCCGGCGGCGATCCGAAGAACCCCGAAACGGTCGATCGCATCAAATTGGTGTCGCCCGAAGGCACCCAGATCGCAAAGGCCGTCGACGGACTGTTCCGCGTGGTCGGCGACGGCGTGCTGCCTTCCGATCTCGATGCCCGCGTCACCACCGGCGCGCTCGAGCAGTCCAACGTCAACAGCGCGCAGATGCTGGTCGAGATGATCGAGAACCAGCGCTCGTTCGACATGCGCACCAAGATGCTGACCACCGCGAAGGACCTCGACGAGGGCGGCGCGGCGCTCATGCGCATCAACTGATTCAGCCAAGGAGCTATCCATGCCCACTTCCGCAATGCACATCGCCCGCACCGGCCTGGAGGCGCAGGATGCGCGCATGCGCGTCATCGCCAACAACCTGGCGAATGTCGGCACCACCGGCTTCAAGCGCGATCGCGCCTCGTTCGAGACGCTCGCCTATCAGGACGTGCGCGTCGCCGGCACCCAGTCGAGCAGCGAGACCAAATATGCGATCGGTCTCAATCTCGGCACCGGCGTGAAGGTGCAGGGCACCGCGCGGATCGAGACCCAGGGCTCGCTCAACACCACGAGCAACGCGCTCGATCTGGCGCTCGACGGCAATGGCTATTTCCAGGTGCAGATGCCCGGCGGCCAGACCGCCTATACCCGTGCCGGCAATTTCGCGCGCTCGCCCGAAGGGCAGCTGATCACCTCGCAGGGCTATGCGGTCCAGCCGGGCATCACCATTCCCGAGAACGCGACCGAGATCACCGTCGGTCTCGACGGCACGGTTTCCGCCACCGTCGCGGGCGAGAGCGAGCCGAGCCAGCTCGGCCAGCTCACCCTTGCCAGCTTCGCCAATCCGGCCGGACTGCAGGCGACGGGCGACAATTTCCTGCTCGAGACCGCGGCGAGCGGCGCCGCTCAGGTCGGCATCGCCGGCCAGGACGGCCGCGGTTCGATCCGCCAGGGCATGCTCGAAGGATCGAACGTCAATGTCGTGGAGGAGCTGGTCGACATGATCGAATGCCAGCGCGCCTATGAGGTGAACTCCAAGATGATCTCCGCCGTCGACGAAATGCTGCGCAATGCAAACCAGACGCTTTAACCGCACGGTCGCGCTGCTGCTCGCGGGCGGCCTGGCCTTTTTCCTGTCGCCCGCCGACGCGAAAAAGGCCAAGCCCAAGCCGGGCTTCGAGGCGACATTGCCGCTGCCCGTCGCACAGGCGCCGGCCATCGCCGATGGCGCGATCTTCCAGGCCAGCAGCGGCTATGCCGCGCTTCACGAGGGCAATCGCGCTCGCGCGATCGGGGATCTGCTGACCGTCGTCCTGGTCGAACGGATCACCTCGACCAAGTCCGCGACGTCGAAGACGGCGCGCGACGGCGGCTTCTCGATCACGCCGCCGACCGCCGGCCCGCTCGATTTTCTGAACCCCAATGCCCTTAAGGCTTCGGGCGGTTCGTCGTTCAATGGCAATGGCACTGCCGCGCAACAAAGCGCGCTGGGCGGCGAGGTCAGCGTGACCATCGCCCAGCTGCTCGGAAACGGCAGCGCCATCGTCAAGGGCCAGAAACGGCTCACCTTGAGCCAGGGCGAGGAATGGGTGCAGTTTTCGGGAATCGTCCGGCTTGCCGACATCGACCAGATGAATCGCATCGCGTCGACCCGCGTCGCCGATGCCCGCATCGAATATTCGGGCAACGGCCAGGTCGCGCGCGCCAGCCGCGAAGGCTGGCTGCAGCGCTTCTTCAACATGATCAGTCCCTTCTAAGGTTCAAGGACCCCACGCCATGACCCGTTTGCCGAAGCTTTTCCTCGCTCTTTTCGCTGCCACGGCGCTGCCCGCCGTGCCGGCGCATGCCGAGCGCGTGCGCGATCTCGGCACCTTTCAGGGCGTCCGGACCAACCAGCTTGTCGGCTATGGCATCGTCGTCGGTCTCGAAGGCACGGGTGACGACAATCTCGAATATGCCGCGCAGGCGGTGAAGGGCATGACCAGCCGCCTCGGCCTGCAACTGCCGCCGGGCGTCCAGCCCGGCCTGAAGAATGCGGCGGCGGTGATGATCACTGCCGATCTTCCCGCCTTCGCCAAGCCCGGCCAGCGCATCGACATCACGATCTCGGCGCTGGGCAAGGCGAAGTCGCTGCGTGGCGGTTCGCTGATCCTGTCGCCGCTCACCGGCGCCGACGGACAGACCTATGCGATGGCGCAGGGCAATCTCGTCGTCGGCGGTCTCGGCGTTTCGGCGCGCGACGGATCGAAATTGTCGGTCAATGTGCCGACCGTCGGGCGCATTCCCCTGGGCGCCACGGTCGAGCGCGCCGTCGCGACGGGTTTCGATACCCGCGACGTGCTGCGCTTCAATCTGAACGAAGCCGATTTCCTGACCGCCCAGCGCGTGCGCGACGCGATCAACCAGAAATTCGGACCCGTCGCCACGCTCGAGGACGCGGTCACCGTTTCGCTTGCCTTGCCGACCGGCGCGAACACGCGCGGCGCGATGATGGCGGCGATCGAGATGCTCGACATCACGCCCGCCGAGGCGCCCGCGCGCGTCATCGTCAACAGCCGCAGCGGCACGGTGGTGATCAGCAGCGCGGTGCGGCTTGCGCCCGCCGCGGTCAGCCATGGCAAGCTCGTCATCCATATCGACGAAGCGCCGCAGATCTCGCAGCCCGCACCTTTTTCGCGCGGCGAAACCGCGGTCCAGGAAAACAGCACGATCTCGATCGAGCAGAGCAGCAATCACATGGCGCTGCTCAATCCCGGTCCGTCGCTGTCCTCGATCGTCGATTCGCTCAACAAGCTGGGCGTCAGCCCGCCCGATCTCGTCGCGATCCTCGAGGCGCTGAAGCAGGCGGGTTCGCTCAAGGCGGAGTTGATCGTGATATGATGATCACCAATTCCATGTCCGTGGCGCCGAAGCCGGCCGACCAGAAGGCCGAGCTCGGCAAGGCGGCGCAGCAGTTCGAGGCGATCTTCGTCCGGCAGATGCTGGCGGCCGCGCACAAGGCGAAACTGGCCGACGGGCTGTTCGACAACAGCGCGGTCGAACAGTTCCAGTCGATGCAGGATTCGCGGTTCGCGGACATCGTCTCCGAAAATGGCGGCCTCGGCCTTGCCAGGACGATCGAGCAGCAGCTCTCGCGCCAGATCGGCGGTAAGGTGCCATGAGCTCCGATCTCATGTCGATCGCACGCAGCAGCGCCAATGCCGCTCGCGTCGCGCTCGAGGTCACTGCGCAGAACATCGCCAATGCCGGCACCGAGGGCTATGTCCGCCGCTCGGTCGCGATGGCCGAGGTCTCCGGCAGCGGCATGCTCTACACCCAGAACGACGTCTCGCTTCACGGCGTGCGCGTTTCGGGTATCGTGCGCAATGCCGACGAATTCCGCCTGGCCGAAGTGCGTCGCACCGGCAGCGATCTCGCCCGCGCCAATGCCGAAGTGGGCGCGCTGTCCAACATCGAGACCGCGATCGAGCAGCCCGGCATTTCCTCGGCGATCTCGAAATTCTCGGCGAGCCTGCAGGGGCTGAAGGCCGACCCGACCAATCCCGCGTTGCGCGCTGTGGTGATGGAAAATGCCCACTCGGTCGCCGACGCGTTGAAGGCGGCGGCGGGCGGACTCGATTCGGCGAAGACGGCGCTGCAGGCCGATGCGGTGGACGGCGTCGGCAAGCTCAACCAGCTTTCGGCGGATCTCGCCAAGATCAACACGCGCCTCGTCCGCTCGACCGAGGGCAGCAGCGATCAGGCCGCCCTGCTCGACAAGCGCGATTCCATTCTGAAATCGATGAGCGAGGTTGCCGGCGTCTCGGTGACGATCGGCGCGCACCGCACTGCCGAGGTCAGCCTGGGTGGCGTTTCGCTCGTCTCGCCCGCCGGCGTTTCGACCGTCGGCGTCGGCGTTGCGGCCGACGGATCGCTTGCCTTCGATGTCGGCGCCACCGGCGTCTCGATCGCCTCGGGATCGCTTGCGGGGACCGCGTCGGGCCTCGTCCAGGTCAACGACGCGCGCGCGCGGCTCGACGACGTCGCCGCCACGATCATCGGCGCGGTCAACGGCGCACAGGCATCGGGCGTCGCGCTCGACGGCAGTGCCGGACAGCCGCTGTTCGGCGGCACCGGTGCGGGCGATATCGCGCTGGTCGCGACCGGTGGCGACGCGATCGCCACAGCGCCTTCGGGGGCGGGCGCCGACAGCCGCAACACCGGCAATCTCGATACCATGATCGCGGCGCTCGGCAGCAGCAACGCGCTCCGCAAGTTCGATGCGCTGCTCAATGACGTCAGCGCCGCCGTGGCGGGGCGCACCGTGACGCGCGATGCGCTCGGCGTCATCGCCAATGGCGCACAAGGGGCGCTCGCCACCCAGGCGGGCGTCAGCCTCGATGACGAGGCCGCCAATCTGCTTCGCTACCAGCAGGCGTTCCAGGCCTCGGGCCGGATCATGCAGGTGTCGAAGGATCTCTTCGATTCCATCCTCTCGATCAATTGAGGCTGACCCATGACTGGCATCGGCACCGACGCATACTACAATCGCTCGATCGGAAGCCTGGCATCGCTGCGCGCGCGCGCGGAGACGCTCCAGACCCAGATCGCGAGCAAGCAGAGGCTTCAGCGCGGATCGGACGATGCGGTCGCGTCGCGGCAGCTGCGCGCGCTCAGCCATGACGACACGCTGGCGGCGGTGCACAAGACCAATGCCGCGATCGCCGATTCGGATATGTCGCTGGCCGATCAGGCGCTGACCGAGCTCGGCAATCTGACGATCCGTGTCCAGGAACTCGCGACCCAGTCGGCGAACGGCACGCTCAATCCCGCACAGCGCAAGATCAACGGCGACGAAATCGCGCAGATCCACAAGAGCATGGTCGCGATCCTGAACGGCAAGGATTCGACGGGCCATCCGCTTTTCGCGGGGACTGCCAACGGCCCCGCTTATGTCGTCGCGGCCGATGGCAGCGCCAGCTATGCGGGCAATGCCACGCCGGGCGAGCTCGACGTGGGTGAGGGCATCACCGTCGCGCGCAGCCTGACCGGTCCCGAATTCATGAATTTCTCGGTCGACGGCACCGATACCGACCTGCTCACCGTGGTCGGCAATCTCGCCGCGTCGCTCCAGTCCGGCTCCGCGACCGCCGCAAGCGACGCCAATGCTGCGCTCAAGAGCCTGACGGCCGGGCTCGGCGCGATCGGCACGGGGCATGCGATCATCGGCGCGCGCCAGTCGCGCATCGAACTCGCCACTTCGCTGGCGACCGAGCGCGGCGAAGTCCGCGCCGCCGATCAGGCCCGGCTGGGCACGACCGATCTGCCGACGGCCATCGCCGAGCTTCAGGAAATGATGACGGTCCTCGATGCGAGCCAGGCGAGCTTCACCAAGCTCTCGAGCATGTCGCTGTTCGACTATCTGCGGTGAAATTTCGCAGCGCCTCGCGGTTAACGTGGCGCTGACCATGCCGTTCTAACAAATGTCGCTCCCATTGGGGCGAACCGTTTCAAAGTCTTGGCCGCGCACCGGCCACCCCTGGGGGAAGCATGTTCGTAGCCATCGGCATTGTCGTTCTGATCGTCATGGTCTTCGGAGGCTTCACCATCACTGGTGGCGCGCTCGGCCCGGTCATGGAGGCGATCCCGCACGAGATGCTGATCATCGGCGGCGCCGCGGCCGGCGCGCTGATCACCGGCAACTCGATGCATGAGCTCAAGGCGCTCGGCAGCGGGCTCGGCAAGGTGTTCAAGGGGCCGAAGCACAACAAGCAGGATCATATCGACGCGATGCTGCTCACGTCGAAACTGATGCGCATGCTGCGCACCGACGGCCCGGTGGCGATGGAAGCGCATGTCCAGGATCCCAAATCCTCCGCGATCTTCGCCGAATATCCACGCATTCTTGGCAATGACGCCCTGGTCTCGCTGATCTGCGACACGCTGACCTTGATCGTCGTGTCGTCGGGCACGCTCGAGGTCCATGCCGTCGAGGATGTCATGGACAATGCGATGAAGACGCATTTCCACGAGATGCAGGAACCGGTCCACACGCTCCAGTCGCTGTCCGATGCCTTGCCCGCGCTCGGCATCGTCGCGGCCGTGCTCGGCGTCGTGAAGACCATGGGGTCGATCGACAAGCCGCCGGCGATCCTGGGCGGCATGATCGGCTCGGCGCTGGTCGGTACCTTTCTCGGCGTTCTGCTCGCTTATGGCATCGTCGGCCCGCTCGCGACCCGGCTCAAGCAGGTGGCGGACGCCGACGAGCAGATCTTCCATGCGGTCAAGCAGATCATCATCGCATCGCTCCACAATTATCCGCAGCCGCTGGTCGTCGAGGCCGCACGCTCGGGCCTCAGCCATGCCTTCCGTCCCGGCCTGGCCGAGATGCTCGACGGACTGAGGAGCCGCTGAGGTGACGACCAAGGCCAAGAAGGGTTCGAACCTGCCACCGCCGATCATCGTCAAGAAGATCATCGTGGCGGGTGGCGGCGGTCATCATGGCGGCGCCTGGAAAGTCGCCTATGCGGACTTCGTCACCGCGATGATGGCGTTCTTCCTGCTGCTGTGGCTGCTCGGCGCCACCAACGAGAATCAGCGCAAGGGCATTGCCGACTATTTCTCGCCGACGCTCGTCAAGATGCGCGAGCAGAGCGCGGGCAGCAACGGCATGTTCGGCGGCGATTCGATCACCTCGGCGGACAATTATCCGCACCGCGCATCGCAGACCGGCACGCGCTCGCTCACCATTCCGCGCGATACCACCGGCGGGCCGCGCGAAGGCGCGACCGAGGATCGCAAGATCGCGCAGGGGCCGACCCCGGAGCAGAAGGCACTGCGCCTGAACGCATTGCGCCAGCGCGTCACCAAGCGCGTCGAGACCACCGGCGAACTCAAGCGGCTGGCGAGCCAGATCCGCTTCGTCCAGACGGCGGAGGGCATCCGCATCGACCTGGTCGACGATGCCGACTTCTCGATGTTCCGGCTGGGGACCACCGTATTGGTGCCCGAGGCGGTCGAGCTGCTGCGCATCATCGGTGACGCGGTGAAGGGGGAGGCCGGCGCGCTGACCATCCGCGGCCATACCGATGCCTTGCCCTGGCGGCGGGGGCAGGTGGCGAGCAACTGGTCGCTGTCGTCGGGGCGTGCCGAGGCGACGCGCCAGGCGCTGATGGGCTTCGGCGTGGCCGAACCGCGCTTCCGGCGGATCGAGGGCGTCGCCGATCGCGAGCCGCTGATCGTGAAGGCGCCGACCGACCCCAGAAATCGTAGGATTTCCATCACCTTGGCCGACTGAATTCCGGCTTGCCTTTCCACTGCCAATGACTCTACATGCGTAGAATCCCTGTATGTCCCAATATGGGAAAAGGGGATATGCAACCGGAATAGCCTGTGGGGGGCTTGTGGGTTGCTTTGGCCTGTGGGGGGCTACTTGCTGGATGTTTCGCGGCGCCGTGATGGCGTTTCCTTCCTGATATCCGGTCTGATCGACCGTCGCGTGACGCCCGCCTGATGGGCGCAGCGGGATTGATCGGTGCCGCCATGGTCCAGTCGCTTGGGCTGGGCAGCGGCGTGCAGACCACGATCGTGACGCTCGATCGCGAATGGGCGACATCGCTGGCGCAGGAATTGCGCGACCACCATCTGCCGACCCTGACCCCGGCCAGCCCGGCGCGCTGGCGCGAGCATTTCGACACGGGCCGCGCCAATTGCGTGATCTTCGATCTCGATCACGGCAGCGAAGGCGCGTTCGACGCGATCGCCCAGATCAAGACCCAGTCCGAACATACGATGGTGGTGGCGGCGGCTTCGTCGCCGTCGATCAAGGTCGTGGTGAATGCGATGCGCGCCGGCGCGATCGATTTCGTCAACAAGCGCCAGCCGATGCGCGAGGCGCGCGAACAGATCTTCCAGGCCGCGGCACAGGCACGTCAGCGCGAAACCGCTCAGGTCGAGGGCAATGCCCATCGCGAGCGGATCGATGCGCTCAGCGCACGCGAGCGCGAAGTGCTGCGCCTGCTCGCGGCCGGCCTCGCGACCAAGCAGATCGCGCACCGCATGGAGCTCAGCCCGCGCACCGTCGAGATGTTCCGCCGCCGCATCCGGCAACGGCTGGAAGCCAATTCGATTGCCGAAGCGGTGAGCATCTGGATGGGCCACCGCGACCAGCCGCATCTGCGCGCCGTCGCCTGACGCGTCATCGGCTCAGACGCGGAGACGGCATCTTCGCATAGGGCGCTTTACGGTGCCCTCACGGTGTCATCCCCGCGAAAGCCCACTGCTGTCCGGAATTTCATTGGAGGCGCGCGACGGCGAGAATTCTCCTCCCTACGCGCAGCGTGGGGAGGGGGACCGCCAGCCAAAGGCTGGTGGTGGAGGGGAAATGGGATGTCTCCGCTTCGCGCTGCCTTCGAGCCGGATTCTCTTGTGATTTCTGGCAGCTACGGCGCTGGATAAGCCATCGCATTTCCCCTCCACCACCACGGCTCACGCCGTGGAGTGACGGGTCGATCGTGCCCCCGGCACGATCTTGGATTGCCGGGGGCAATCCAACCCGACACTCCCCCTCCCCATCTTCGATAGGGAGGAGAGGTTGGGCTGCGACTGTAAACCATGTCTCTACAGCAGGATCGTCAGTGCATTCCTCCGAATTACTGGGTTCGCGCCGAGCAGCCCGCAGCAAATCCCGGACACCAGTGCGCGAAAGCGGGGATCTCGCTTCTTCCTGTTCTTTCTGATGCTTCACGGAAAAGCTGGATCCCCGCTTTCGCGGGGATGACAGGTTGGAAGCATCGCAATCAGACTTCTGCAAAGGCCTCGTTTCCGCCGGCACGACGGTTGGGATATGAAGCCGGTCGCCGCAGACGAATGCCAGGAGGAATCGCGGTTCTTGTGTCCGCTTCGATTCCCCAAAAGGAAACGCCCGGCGACCTGTCGGTCACCGGGCGTCTTTTCGGCCGTCCTTCGGACGATGTGCCATTGCCGCTGGCTGGATGGGCAATGACGAAAGCAGCACCCCCACGACGCCGCATGACCGGGAACGACCGTCCCCCCGAAGCCAGCGAAACCCGGCGCGAGGAGGGCCGGTCTCGAATGGCTGGGAATGCGGACTGGAAACCGCGACACTGAAGCGCGGCCCGATCCGCAAACCGGATCCGGCGCTTTATCGGCGCCGGATCCAGCGGTGCCCGGTTTAACGCAGGAGCGAGAGAACGCTCTGCTGGCTCTGGTTCGCCTGGGACAGCATCGCGGTCGACGCCTGGCTCAGGATCTGCGCCTTGGCCAGCGCAGCGGTCTCGGCCGAATAATCGGCGTCCTCGATGCGCGACTTCGCGTCGGACAGGTTGGTCGAGTTGGTCGTCAGGTTGTTGACCACCGATTCAAGGCGGCTCTGGCCGGCGCCGAGCGAAGCGCGCGCCGCGTTGACCGAGTCGAGCGCGGTGTCGACATTGCCGATGGCGGTGCCGGCATTGGTGTCGCTGGTGACGCTGAACGCCGTCGTGACGCCGGTCAGCGCCGAGATCGACAGGCCGACGGTATCGCTGCTTTCCGCACCGGTCTGGATCGTGACGGTGGTCGCGGCCGAGGTGCTGAACAGCGTGACGTCGTTGAACTTGGTGTTGCTGACGATGCTGCTGATCTGGTTGGTCAACTCGGTCACTTCGGTCTGCATGTTGGTCCGGTCGGTACCGCTATAGGTGCCCGACTTGGACTGGACGGCCAGTTCGCGGACGCGCTGCAGCATGTTGGTGACTTCGTTGAGCGCGCCTTCGGCGGTCTGCGCCAGCGCGATGCCGTCATTGGCGTTGCGGATCGCCTGGTTCATGCCGCGGACCTGCGAGGTCATCGAGGTCGAGATGGCGAGGCCGGCGGCGTCGTCCTTCGCGCTGTTGATGCGCTTGCCGGTCGACAGGCGCTCCATGGCCGAGCCCAGCGCCTTGTTGGCGGAGTTCGAAGCGTTCGCTGCCCGCAGCGACGCCATGTTCGTATTGATCACTGTCATGTCTGGTCTCCAATTCTTGCCGACCCACGCCCCATCGGTGGGCCTGATGTCGCTTCAGGCAACACGTGCCGTCAGCAAGAGCGGCGAATGCATCCGGGAGTTAAGGGGATGACCCGAAATTAACCAGTTATTTCTTTGAAAAATAACGAGAATAATTAATCGCTACAGGGATTTTGCGGTACCCCCATTTGCGTCATCGTTAACCTTAACGGACCCATAACCATCGTATTGAAGTTGCCGGGGTTGGGGGGCATCGAACGATGACCAGACTAGATCATGACGATATCGTGTTGCGCGCCCATGGGCAGCTCGTCCATCGCGCATCGGCCATCTTCGCGGCATCGGCGGGCGACCGTGGCGACGCCGGCTGCACGGTGATCGCATCGGACGCCGAGCAGCCCGCGGGCCATCGCGGCCGCATCGTCGCTCTCGAACGCAGCAACATGCCGTCGATCGAGCGCCTGACCGCAAACCGGCTGAAGCTCGCTTATGACGATGGCGGATCCGAAGCCTCGCTCGCGGCACTCATCGCCTGCGTCACCAAGGCGGGCGACCCGATCGCCGCCGATCCCGAAAGCCTTGCGGTGCTCTCGCTTGCCGAGCGTCTTGCCGCCAGCGACATCCCCGTTCTCGTCAACGGCCCGACCGGCACCGGCAAGGAAGTGCTGGCGCGCTTCATCCATTCGCGCAGTGCGCGGGCCGACAAGCCCTTTATCGCGGTCAATTGCGCTGCGGTTCCCGAAGCGATGCTCGAGGCATTGCTGTTCGGCCATCAAAAGGGTGCCTTCACCGGCGCCCACGCTGCCGGCGAGGGCTTTTTCCGCGCGGCCGATGGCGGCACATTGCTGCTCGACGAGATCGCCGAGATGCCGCTTGCGCTTCAGGCGAAGCTGCTCCGCACGCTGCAGGAAGGCGAAGTCGTTCCCCTGGGCGCGACCAGGCCGATCAAGATCGACGTCCGCATCATCGCATGCGCCAACCGCGACCTGCCGCTCGAAGTCGAGGAAGGCCGGTTCCGCGCCGACCTTTTCTACCGGCTCAACGTCTTCCCGCTTTCGCTGCGCCCGCTGTGCGAGCGTCCCGAGGATATCGCGCCGCTCGCCTTCGCTCTGGCGCTGCGCCACGCGCCGGCCGGCGCGCCGCTGCCCTGGCTCGCCGCCGACGCGCTCAATGTGCTCAAGGCGCATAGTTGGCCGGGCAATATCCGCGAGCTCGAAAACGTCATGCGCCGGGCGCTGCTGCTGTCGAACGGCGATGGCGAGATCGCGTTGCGCCACATCCATTTCGATCGTCCGGCGCGGCTGGTGGCCGCGAACCCGGCCATCCCCCCGATGCAGCTGCCCAATGCGGTCCATGCGGTCGCGACGGACGGCGAGGCACTGAGCAAGGTCGTCCAGCTGTCCGAAGCGCGCGCCATCATGGCGACGCTGGAGGCTTGTGACGGCAGCCGCGTTCGCGCCGCGAAGCGCCTCGGCATCTCGGAGCGCACCTTGCGCTACCGCCTGGCGCGCTTCCGTGACGCCGGCCAGATGATTGCGGGAGGCACGGCATGACGTCCCCGATCGGCGGCACTGCCGGCCTTCAGCAGATCCTGTCGATGCGGCAGGAGATGATCGACAAGAGCCAGCTACTCCAGAATCTGCGCGTCGGCGGTGCCCAGTCCGAACCGCAGGGCGTTGCCCCCGCACAGGGCAATGGCCCGGCCGGCGGCTTCACCGACGCGCTCAAGACCGCGCTCGACGGCGTCAATGCCTCGCAGCAGCGCGCTTCCGATATCTCCGCCGCCTATGAGCGCGGCGAAGTCACCGACGTGTCCAAGGTCATGCTGGCCCGCCAGGAAGCGGGCATCGCCTTCGAAGCGACGCTGCAGGTCCGCAACAAATTGCTGTCTGCCTATCTCGATATCCTGCGCATGGGAGTCTGATAGATGAGCGATCTCGTTCCCACGGCGCCCGTGCCGCTCGGCAATCCCCGCCCCGGCGGGGAACAGCGCCTGCCCTTTCTCCAGCAGGTCAGCGGTTTTGCCGCCCAGCCTGCGGTCAAACGCACTTTGCCCTACGCCGCAGCCGTCGGCGTGCTGGGCTCGGCGGCGCTTGCCTGGATGATCCTGAGCCCCGCGCCGCAGCGCGTGCTCTATTCCGAACTCGGCGATTCCGAGAAAGCCTCGGTGACGCAGGCGCTCGACAAGGCTTCGATCCCCTACAAGCTCGATCCCAATTCGGGCGCGGTGACCGTGGGGGAGGGCGATATCTATCGCGCACGCATGATGGTCGCGTCCGACGGCGCGGTCGCGGCGCCGAGCAGCGGCACCGATCTCATCGACTCCATGCCGATCGGCGCCAGCCGCAGCGTCGAGGCCGAACGCCTCCGCGCCGCACGCGAGCGTGAGCTGCAATTGACGATCATGGAGATCGACGGCGTGGAATCGGTCCGCGTCCATCTGGCGCAGGCCGAGAAATCGGTGTTCGTGCGCGACAATTCGCCGCCCCGCGCCTCGGTGATGCTCAAGCTTGCGCGCGGGCGCCAGCTGTCCGACGGTCAGGTGAGTGCGATCGTCAATCTCGTCACCGGATCGGTGCCGGGCCTGTCGAACGACGAGGTCAAGGTCATCGACCAGCATGGCCGGCTGGTCTCGGACCGGAATGCCGGCAGCGCCAATATCGACCGGCTGAACATGCAGGCGCGGATGGAAGAGAAGCTGCGCAGCCAGGTCTCCCAGCTGCTGGCGCCGATGTTCGGCGACGGCAATTTCTCCACCGAGATCCAGGTCGATCTCGACATGAATGCGGTCACCTCGGCGCGCGAGAGCTGGAACAAGGAAGGCGCCGTCCGCTCCGAAACCACGCAATCCTCGCCCGTGGTCGAAAACACCATCGGTTATGGTGTGCCCGGCGCGCTGTCCAACACGCCGCCGCCGCCGACCCAGCTCGTGCCCGGTGCGCCGCAGGGCACGCCGGTCAAGCCGCCCGCGCCGGCGCCGACGGCGGCAGCCGCCGCGACCCCGGCGCCCGGTACGCCCGGCGCAGCCGCCGCGGGCCAGGCGCCCGCCGCGCCCGCGCCC
>JASBTC010000124.1 GCA_030148625.1 Sphingobium sp.
TGAACCAGCTGACCATGGTCGGCCCGATGAACAGTCCCATCACCGACAGGAAGGTGACATAGACCGCACCGACGCTGGCGCGGAACGCCGCCGGCGTGCCGAGTTGCAGCGCGGCCGGCGCGTAGCCCGCATAGGTATAGGTCGCGCCCCAGAACACGATCGAGGCGAGCAGGAACCCCGTCGGGCTGTGGGAGAGGATGCCGGCAATCATCGCTGGGACCGAAAGGCACAGGGCGATCGCCGGAACCTTCGCATGCGCATCCACCATGCCGCGATTGTACAGCCGCTCGACCAGCCAACCCATGCCGAGCAGGCCGATCACGCCGGCGATCCCCTGCGTCGTACCATAAGCGAGGCCTACCGTTTCGATGGGCCAGCCATAGGTGCGCCCCATATAGGCGGGCGTCCAGACGTGGAAGGCCGTCACGATCACATTCACCGATCCGAACGCGAACGGATAGCCGAGATAGAAGAGCGGATCGGTCCGGATCAGCGCCATAAGGCCGGGTGCGACCGAGGCTTCGCCGTCCGATGGTGTTTCCGGCGATGCCGGGCGCACATTCTCACGCAATAACAGGGCCAGCGGGGCGGCCAATATGGTCAATCCACCGACTAGCAGGAAGGTGAGCTGCCATGGATGGAACTGGCCGAGCAGGGGAATGGTGACGCTGCCCGATGCTGAGAGCGCGTGGACGACCCATCCGCCGCCGACGATCGCCAGCCCGCCGCCCGCGAAGGCGCCGACCGTGTAGAAGGAATAAGCGGTCGCCAGCCTTTTGCGCGGCACCTGTTCGGCGATCAGTGAATAGGCCGCGGGCGACAGCCCCGCCTCACCCGCGCCAAGGCCGAGGCGGCTGGCGAAGAATATGGCAAAACTGCTCGCCATGCCGGAAATGGCGGTCGACAGTCCCCAGAAGGACACCACCGCCATGCACAACCAGCGCTTTGAATAACGGTCCATCAATCGGCCGAGCGGAATGCCCGCCGCAGCGTAGAAGATGCCGAAGGCGGGGCCGAGCAACAGGCCCATCTGCATGTCGGTGAATTTCAGGTCGTGCTGGATCGGCTCGACCATCAGCGAAATCAGCGCGCGATCGACGAACGACAGGAAATAGAAGAGCATCAGGATGGCGACGAGGGCCCAGCCCGAAAACAGGCCTCGCGTTTGCGGTACAGGCGGGCTCACATCATCCATTCGTCGCCCGCCTTCCCGTCGCCGTCATCCGTTGCCCGTTCGCGAAGACCTATCAGAGCTTCAGCGAAACCGTCATGTAAAAGGCCCGGGGCTGGTTCGGCAGGACCGAGAAGAGCTGGTTCGGATCGGCCGCCACCTGCTGCGGCGTCAGCGTTTGCCGATCGAGCGCGGTCAGCAGGCTGCCGCTCTTCGCCCAGCCCATGATGCCGACAGTGTTGAGCACGTTGGTGACATTGGCCTGCAGGCTGAAATTGTCGGTGACGTCCCAGGCGAGGCCGGCATCGACGGTGCTGAAGCCCGGCAGGTACCAGGCGTCGCGGCGATTGGCGGCACGCTTGCCGAGATAGGAATAGGTCGCGAACAGCGATACCGCCTCGACCGGCCGATATGTAGCGGTGGCACGGGCGATGATCTTCGGATTGTTGTCTGCCGTCCCCTTGGGCACCGTGCTGACGATATCGTCGGTCCCGTCTCCCTTCGGCCCCTGCGTATAGGTGCTGAACCCGCTCGACTTGGGATTCTGGAGCGTCAGGTCCGCATGCAGGTTCAGCTTGGGCGAGACGTCGAAGTCGCCGGAAATCTCGATGCCATAGGTCTCGACCTGGCCGAAAACCGGCGGAGGCGAATAGTTCACGCCGGCATTGGGCGTCCCGGCCTTGTAGGTGAAGGTCTGGTTGTCGGCGATGTCCGAATTCTTGCTCCAGAAGGGGAAGACCTGGATGAAGATGCCGTCATTGCGATATTTCAGCCCCATCTCGATCTGCTGGATCTTTTCCGCCGATGGGAAGATCGTCTGGATCGCGGCGGCCGTGGTGATGCCGGACAGGATGCCGAAATCGGGAGCCTTCTGGCCGCTGGTGTAGCGGACATAGGCCTGGAAACTGTCGCTGAACTTGTAAGCGACCGAGCCGGAATAGGCGAAATAATCATATTTACGCGTGAACGGCATGCGTGCGCCGCGGCCGGTGGTGGCGTTGTCGTACAGCGTCAGAGGGTTGCCGTCGCGGCCGCCCGTGGTCAGCTTGTTGCCGGTAAAGGCCACCGGCAGATAGAAATAGGAATCATAGTTCAAGTTCTCGTAGCGGACGCCGGCATCGATGGTGAGCCGGTCGGTCACTTCCCAAGTGTCGCCGCCATAGACCGAGATGTTGGTCACCTCGGTGCCGTTCTCGCGGATGGCGAGGCCCTGGCCGATTCCGGCCCAGCCCGAGGAATCGGTCACCTGATAGATGGTGCCGTCGGGCCGCGTCAGCGTGGTGCTGAGCATCACCGGGCGCGGCGTGAGCGTCATCACGCCGCCGCCGGCGCCCGAGAAGCGCACGTCGAGGTTCGACTTGTTGAAATAGGCGCCGATCGCCAGGTGATGTCGCCCGAAATCGCCCGTCAGGGTGAGCTGATCCTGAAAGCTCTCGGAGCGCATGTCGGGTTGATAGGCCAGGCCGGCCATGACACCCCCGGTCAGGATATTCTGGCTCGGCAGATTGTTGGTGACGATCGTGCGCGTCGCGCCGACCTGTGAGACAACGGCGGCGACGGAACCATCCGGCAAGCGATAGGTGTATGTGCCGTCGATGCCTGCCGTGCTCTGAATCGTGCGGATACCGCTATCGGCGTCGGTCAGCGGCGTGGCAAAGTTGACGGCGACGGTGTTCCAATGCGCCTTGTTGCGCGAAAAACGGAACTTGTTCTGGATCGTGATGGTGTCGCTCAGCTCGTGGCGCCAGTCGACGTCGAAGGCGATCGTCCTTTCGTTGACGAGGTTCGACCCGTCCCAGGTCCGCTGCTTGCCCGTTCCAAATTCAGGATAGGCGTGCGGAGAAGCGGGCGGCAGGACCGACGACAAATTGGTATAGGGCGCCAGGATCTTGGGATCCTTGAAATTGCGCGCCGGCAGCGTCTCGAACCAGCCATTATGGTCGTTGAGATATTTGCCGCGAATGGTGAGCGATCCGCCGTCATAATCCCACAACAGACTGCCGCGAACCTGTCCACCCTTGTTGAGCTTGTAACCCGGATAGCGCGCGCCGTCGCTCTCGCGATAGAAGCCGCCGATCGTATAATAGAGGTCGCTTTCGCCGATCCGGCCGCCGGTATAGGCGTCCAGGCGGTAAAGCGGCGATTTGCCGTCGCCTTCGAGCCCGAGCTTGAGCTGGAACATGGTGCCCGGCGCCGACTTTCCGTTCTTGGAGATATAGTTGAAGATGCCGCCCGGCGCGTTGGCGCCGGTCACGACCGCCGTGCCGCCACGCAGCGCTTCGACGCGGCTCGTCAGGATATCCAGGCGGCTGAAATAATCGGGGCCGAAATTGGTCGTCGTCATCGGTTCGACGGGAAGACCGTCCTCCTGCAGCGACACGTAGAAATAACCGCCCGCGGCTTCCAGCGACCGGGCGGAGACGCCGCGCGAGAAGACGATGTTGCGGATCTCGCCGAGCGAGGAATTGACGAAGACGCCGGGTACGCTCTTCAGCGCATCGGCCGAACTGATCGGCGCCTGGCGCTTCAGCACGTCTTCGGTAACGGCGGTGATGGAGATGGGCGCGCGCTCGATCGAGGTCGCGTTGAAGACGCCGGTGACGATGATGTCCTGGTTTTCCGCGGCGTCATCGGATGCCTCGGCGGAAACACCTTGCTGGGCCGGTGCCTGCGCATGGGCGCTCGGCACACCGGCCAGCGCCGTCATGGCGATAGCGGACACGGAAACGAACAATGCTTTGCGCGACATCTTTCCTCCTCCCCCGATTCGACCGCTGTTTCGGCCGAGTTTTCGTTGTCTAAGACTGCGTAGCTCGCACTATGTGGGGCAATTATGCCATATTGTTTCGCCTCACATAAAACATTTAATATGCCCAACGGATTTTTCCGTCAACCCATCGCAAGCGGGACCGGCGTTACGGAAAGGCCGTCAGCGGTTCCGGCCGCCCTCGAACCATTGCAGGGCCCGGTCCCACATATCGGGCGTGAATCGATGCCCGGTCTCCGGTTCGCGCGTCACCGCCAACCGTTCGGGGGCGTCGGCATAGAGTTCGCCCAGCGCGTCAACGAAAGCGTCGGCGCCTTCGGGCGGAACCTGCCGGTCATCCGCACCGCAGGCGAACAGCATCGCGGGGCGGTGCGCGTAATGGTGAAGGTTGGTCAGCGGATCGAGGCGGCGATATGCGGCCCATTCCGCCTCGCCTGCGATTCCCTGTGGTTCATGTGAACCCGGCCGCAACCAGTCCGGCGTGGCCAGCGCCACAGCGGCGCGGTCTATTCGCCGGTCGATCCCTGCCGCAGCGATCGCGATGTCGCCGCCCATCGAGACGCCGCCGATGGCGACCCGCGACCGGACGTCGAAATGGGCGAGGGCCCAGTCGATGATCCTGGGTGTCTCATCGGCGCCCTGCGCCAGGATCGGCCAGAAATGGCGGCGAAGATCGGCGCGCACCCGGCGCTTGATGTCGTCGCGCGCCTCGACGCTTCGCGCGCCATGCTGCGGCAGATCCCAGCTCAGCGCCAGAAAGCCGTGCGAAGCGAGATCGACCAGTTGCGGCCCCACATCCTCCTTCGACCAGCTGAAGGCGTGGAGCCAGAGTATGAGGGGCCATGGCCCCTCGCCGGGTGGCTGGGCCCAGAGAAGCGGAATGTCCCCAAGATATGCCGTGCGGAGCTGGGGCGTCATTGCAGCAGGGCGGCTCGGTCCTCAGCGATCCATCTGTCCCACATTTCTTCGTCGGGCTTGAGGAACAGGGCGTTCGCGCGGGCCTCGATCGCGTCGTCCACGCTGAACAGGCGCATCAGCCGCCGGTCGTTTCGCGCACGCGCCATCTCGACGATCCGCTGGACGCTCGGGCCCTTGTGATTGTCGCGCGTGGGCAACCCCACGCGATTATAATAGGCGCTGAAGAAATAGCGCGGATTGCCCGAAATGTTGGGGGTGCCGCTGTGCAGCAGCGAGCAATGGGTGAACACCACATCGCCCGCTTTTACACGCAGCACCGTTTCTTCCGGATGCGGCCTGTTGCGATGATATTCGGACTCGATCGTTACGGCGCGCCGATGCGATCCCTCGACGACGCGCAGCGGACCATATTCTTCGGTCAGATCCTGCAAATAGCAGATCGCGTTGCATGCGGTCGGGCGGATATAATGCGGGCCTTCGGGCATCCAGCCCCAGCGGTCTCGATGCCAGAAACTGACCGTGCCTTCGGCCTGTTCCCTGGGCTCGGAAGGGAATGCCATGAAGGTCAGGTTGTCGAGCTGAACGAAAGGCCCCATCACGCGCTCGGCGAAATCCAGGATTTGCGGGTTGTTGACCGCCGGAAGCATCAGCCAGGGTTCCTGCTCCAGCGCACTGGTGACGCGCAGCCGTGGTTCGGGCGCATCGAGCGGCGTGTTGCGGCGGACCAGGTCGCCATAGCAATCCTTCCAGGCCTGCATCCGTTCGGCATCATATACGCCTTCGAAAATCGTGTAGCCAAGCTCTCGAAACTCGCTCAGACGCTGTTGCAGATCCTTCACAGACATTCGCTATCTCTCCTGCCGCGCGGACAAGCAGGCGACGCTGCTTGACCGCTTTAACCGCAAATTTTATATCATATAGTATGATTATATTCTCGGAGAGGTCAACTGCTTCGATGGGGCGTGCGCGAACGAGGTTCGAGGCCCGGAATTGCCGCTCCGCCGCTCCCCGGAGGCTTGGGTGCGGCCCTTCACGTTTCACAGCGAAAGCGGAAACCGCACATACATCAACACCACAAGGCGGATCACCTCGGGTGACGAGTTGAAGCAGCGGAACGGACTAGGCGGCTTGGCCCTGGATTTTCGGCTCATCTGCCGCCGTTAACAATGCGCGCTTTCGCAGTTGCCGCATCGGTCTGACAGAGTCCGCAGAAACGCGCTTCCGCTTGTGGATCGACGATGCGCAGCTTGACCAC
>JASBTC010000129.1 GCA_030148625.1 Sphingobium sp.
ACAGGATGCCGGTGAAGATGCCTGCGGCGAACACCAGGCTGGCCACGGCCAGGGCGTTGCCGGCATGGGCGTTGATCCGGTCCCTTTGCTGCTGGAGCGTGGGATAGTTGATCATGATCGCGAGCGCGAAGCCCAGCATGAACAGGATGGCGAGCGGCAGCACGCCGAGGATCAGGCAGACCATCAGCACCGCGGTGAGCAGGAAATTGACCCACATCAGGCGCGGGCGCCGGGCGCTGGCGTCGCCGGCATCCTGTGCCACGATCTCCTCGCCCGTCGCATCCTCGTCGACCGCATCGGCGGGGAGCTGCGCCAGCCGGCGGCGCTCGCGAATGCCGAAGCGATAGGCGACGAACAGCACCCAGACGGCGGTCACGAGCATGGCCGGGATCAATCCGACGAACACGTCGCGCGGATCGAGATGCAGCGCGGTCGCGGCGCGTGCGGTCGGGCCGCCCCAGGGCAGGATGTTCATCACCGCGCCCGACATGATGATCAGGCAGGCCATCATCCGCACGTCCATCTTCATATGCCGATAAAGCGGCAGCAGTGCGGAGGCGGTGATCATATAGGTGGTGGTGCCGTCGCCATCGAGCGAGACGAGCAGCGCGAGCACCGCGGTGCCGATGGTGATGCGCAGCGGATCGCCGTGCACGATGCGGACGATCGTCTTGATCAGCGGATCGAACAGCCCGACATCGATCATCAGCCCGAAATAGAGGATGCCGAAGATCAGCATGACGCCGGTGGGGGCGAGTTCGCGCACGCCCGCGATCATCATGTCGCCAAGGCCCTGGGTGAAGCCGGCCGCGATCGCGAACAGCGTCGGCACCAGGATCAGCGCGACGACCGCCGACAGCCGCTTGGTCATGATCAACGTCATGAAGGTCGCGACCATCGTGAAGGCGAGTATTGCCAGCATCTCTCTCTTTTCCCCCGGCGGCGGCTGGCGCGTGCGTCGACCGCCCCGCCTTGTCATATGCTGCTTAGGGCCGCTCGCCTGTCATCAGCCTGTCAAGAAAAGCGGGAGCGTTATCGATCGCGATCGGGCGGGAGAGTCTTCTTGGCGAGCCAGGCACCGGCGATATGATCGTGCGCGAAGCGTGCGGCATCGTCGTTGCGGCCGCGCTCGATCATGTCGAGCAATGCCAGATGGTCGCGGCATTGCTGTCCCAGCCGGCTGCGATCGATCGTTGCACGATATTCGATCAGCCGCCTCAGGCGGTTCACCCGGCGGATCGCATCGAGGAAGAAGCCATTGTGCGACCAGCCGACGATGAGTTCGTGAAAGCGTGAATTGATCTCGAACAACCGGTCGCGCGGCAATGTCATCATCTGCCCGTCGAGCAGGTCGCGCTGCTGCTGTCGTGCCGCCTGCAACGCATCCGTGTCCGGCCGATATCCCGGCTGACGCAAGGCTTCCGCCTCGATCGATGCGCGAAAGCGATAGATTTCCTCATAATCGCTGGTGCTCGATATGATCGGCTGGAATTCCCAGCCATGGCCGGGCAGGCGGATGACCCAGCCTTCCTCGGCGATCTGTGCCAGCAGCACCTGCAACCGGATCCGCGTCGCGCCATAGAGCCGGATCAGCTCGTTCTCGCTGACGCGCGCGGGCAATTTGCCCGAGAGCCAATCCTCGGCGATCGTGAAATAGAGTTGATCCTCCTGGCCGTCGCCAGCGGATGGCGGCGGCGGATCGTCGGCGACCGTCGCGGCGACGAAGAAACCGCGATTGGGATGGAAGACGACCGTGCCGGTGTCGGCGAGCATCTTCAGCGCCGCGGTGACGGGCGCGCGAGAAACCTTGAAGAGATTGGCCAGGTCCTGGGCGACAAGATGGTGTCCCTCGGCCAGGCCGGCCTCGCGGACATGCGAAACGATCTGTTTGGCGATCCGCGCCGATAGCCTTTCCTTCATTCCGTTTCCTGTCCGAACCGCCAGCACCTGCCATGGCACATTCCGCGGCATCTTCCAAAATTGTTCACTTGTAATTTAAAATGCAATATGACATCTGGCCGTGACCATAAGGGACACAGCCATGCAAATCCTGATTCTGCCCGGCGACGGGATCGGCCCCGAAATCGCGGACGCGACTTTATCGGTCCTGCGCATGGCCAACGAAACGCTTCAACTCGGACTGGAACTCGAGGAACGCGCGATCGGGCTGGCAAGCCTGGCGGCACAGGGAACGACGCTGCCGGATGAAGTGCTCGCACGCATCCGTGCGGTCGATGGCGTGATATTGGGGCCGGTATCGCATTATGACTATCCGCCGCGCGCAGAGGGCGGCATCAATCCGTCCGCCGAACTGCGCACGGTGTTCGAGCTTTACGCCAATATCCGCCCGTGCCGGTCGCGTGCCGATCTCTCGATCCTCCGCAAGCCGATGGATCTGGTGATCGTGCGCGAGAATACGGAGGGCTTCTACGCCGATCGCAACATGTTTGCCGGGCCGGGCGAATTCATGCCCGACGCAGATACCGCGCTGGCGATCCGCAAGATCACCGCGCGCGGCTCCAGCCGCGTCGCGCGCGCCGCCTTTGCGCTGGCGCGCGAACGGCGGCGGACGGTCCATGCCGTCCACAAGGCGAATGTGCTCAAGCTCACCGACGGGCTGTTCCTGCGCGAAGTGCGCAAGGTGGCGGCGGACTTCCCCGATGTGGTGCTGAAGGAGACGATCGTCGATGCGGCGGCGGCCCTGCTCATCCGCACCCCCGACATGTTCGACGTGATCGTCACCACCAACATGTTTGGCGACATCCTCTCCGACGAGGCGTCGGAACTGACCGGCAGCCTCGGGCTGGGCGGATCGATCAATGCCGGCGACGATATCTGCGTCGCCCAGGCGCAGCACGGTTCGGCGCCGGATATTGCGGGGCAGGGCGTCGCGAACCCGACGTCGCTGATCCTGTCCGCCGCGATGCTGCTCGACTGGCTCGCGCGCCGCCATGCGCGGCCCGATCTGGCGGAGGCGGCCAGGCGGATCGACGCCGCGGTCGAGACCGCGCTGGCCGATCCGGCGAGCCGGACCCGCGATATCGGCGGCACGCTGGGCACCGCCGATTTCACCCGGGCGGTGTGCGGGGCGCTGTGATGTTCGTTTCGATCGATCCGGCCGATGGCCGCGAACTGGCGCGGTTCGCACCGCATGACGCCGACGCGATCGAGCGGGCGCTGGAGACGGCTGCGGCCGCGCAGGCATCATGGCGTTTCGTGCCGGTGGCGGAGCGGGCGGAGCTGCTCGACGCGATGGCGGCCGTCCTCCGTGCGCGCAAGCCGGCGCTGGCCCGGCTGATCACGCTCGAAATGGGCAAGCCCATCGCCGAGGCCGAGGCCGAGGTCGAGAAATGCGCGCTCAACTGCGATTTCTACGCGCGTTCGGCCCCCGCCATGCTGGCCGACCGGCAAGTGACCGATATGGGCCGGGTGGTGTTCGAGCCGCTCGGTACGATCCTGGCGATCATGCCCTGGAACTATCCCTTGTGGCAGGTCTTCCGCTTTCTCGCCCCGGCGCTTGCGGCGGGCAATGCCGCGATCCTGAAACATGCCGCCAATGTGCCGCAATGCGCACTGGCGATCGCCGAGGTCATGATCAAGGCGGGATGCCCCGATGGGCTGTTCCATAGCCTGCTGATCGATCCAGCCGAGGTAGAGACGCTGATCGCCGACGATCGGATCGCCGCGGTCACGCTTACCGGATCGACGCAGGTGGGTGCGATCGTCGCCGCGCAGGCCGGCCGCGCGATCAAGAAGCTCGTGCTCGAACTGGGCGGATCGGATCCCTTCATCGTCCTCGCCGATGCCGATCTGGATCGTGCGGCAGAGGCGGCGGTGAAGGCGCGTTTCATCAATGCGGGGCAGAGCTGCGTCAACGCCAAGCGCTTCATCGTGGTCGACGCCATCGCCGACGCCTTTGTCGATCGTTTCGTCGCGGCGTGCCGGACGGTCGAGATCGGACCGATGGCGCGCGCCAATCTGCGCGACGCGCTCCACGCTCAGGTCGCGCGCACGCTGGCGGCGGGCGGTTGGCTCCGGCTCGGCGGTGCGCCCGGTCCCGGCCCCGGGTTCCATTATCCGCCCACGGTGATCGATCATGTGACGCCCGATATGGCGGCGGGGTGCGAGGAGACGTTCGGCCCGCTCGCGGCGATCATGCGCGTGCCCGACGAGGATGCGGCGATCGGCCTCGCCAACGCGACCGAGTTCGGCCTGGGGGCATCGCTATGGACGCGCGACGTCGAACGCGCGGACAGGCTGGCGCGGCGGATCGATGCCGGCGCGGTGTTCGTCAATGCGATCGTTGCTTCGGATCCGCGCCTGCCGTTCGGCGGCATCAAGAAATCGGGTTATGGCCGCGAACTCGGCGAAGCCGGGCTCCGCGAATTCACCAATATGAAGACACTCTGGAGCGAACGCCGATGACCGCGAAACCCGCCATTCTCCATCCCGCTGTCTTGCCGGTGAAGGATCGCGGCAACGGGATCCGCACAACGCCGCTGGTGACCGCCGGCGTGGGATCGACGCAGATGCTCAACGGCATCACCACGCTCGATCCCGGCGCGGCGGTGCCGCTGCATTTCCACAATTGCGAGGAAAGCGTGCTGCTTCTCACCGGCGACGCGATCGCGACGATCGACGGGATCGAGCATCGGCTTGTTGCGGGCGATACGAGCTGGATCCCGGCGGGTGTGCCGCACTTCTTTCGCAACGTCTCGGCGTCAGAGCCTATGTCGATCTTCTGGACCTATGCATCGATCGACGCGACCCGCACCATCGTAGCGACCGGGGTCACGACGCGGATCGATGAGGAGCATGGGGCGGGCTAAGCCCTTTCCGTCAGGCACTCTTTGGCAGATCGCCCGGCCAATCACCGAGGGCGACGAGTTCCTGTATCGTTTTACGAAGCACCGCTTCGACGGCGGCGCAGGCGCTGCCTTCCGGATCGCCGTTGCGCACGAGCACGACCGCACGATGAATCTGTGGATCGACGATCTCCCGGGCGACGACTTCGCCGCGCCGCCATTCCTGCAAGAATGCGGGCGGTGTCAGGATCGCATGCGCCCGCCGTTCCTTCACCAGATCGAGGATGCCGCCGAGCGAATCGAGCTCATATTCGACCTTCAGGTCATGGTGCTGCGCGCTTGCCTGCGCGGATATGAAGGCGCGTGCATTGTTGCTGCCGGAGGGGAGGGCGAGGGGAAGTCCGGCGAGCGCGCCGAAGCGGATCGTCGCTTCGTCCGTGCGCTCATGTGCGGGCGACACCAGGTAAAAACTTTCCCTGACCAGCTGGGATTCCTGATCCGAGCCGTTCCACGGTCGATAGAGAACGGCCAGGTCCAGCCGGCCATTGGCGAGCCAATCCTCCAGATACCCCGTCATCGCATCGACGATGCGGATCGAAATCCGCGGCAGTTCCTTCTTGCCCGCGCTGAGCAATGGGCCCGCCAGCACGCGCGCAGCACCCGAGGGAATCCCGATCGATACGATTCCGCTCGGGTTCGCGCGTTCCTCGCCGACCTCACGCTCGGCGAGTGCGAGCTGGCCGAAGATGATCCGCGCATGATCGAGCAGCTTGGCCCCGGCGACGGTCGGGCGGACGCCGTCGGCCTCGCGCACGAACAGCTTCACGCCCAGATGCTCTTCGAGCCGCCTGACGTGCAGGCTGAGCGCGCTCTGTGCGACGTTCAGCCGCGCCGATGCCCTGGTGAAGCTGCCTGCCTCTGCGACACCCCTAAAATAGCGGAGCTGGCGAAAGTCGATCATTCCCACCATGTCCAAATGCCATCGGAAATCGAGATTGAGGGTATTTCAGAATCCCTCGGAAATACATGAAATTCTGGCGTATCAGGCGATATGCATATCTCGTTTCGAGATGATCCTTTGCACGAAGCGCTATTTGCTCGCGCATGGTCGGGATCCTAATCTGCGCGCAGAACGCCCGCGTCGTGCCAACACGGCATGCAGGGCGTCCCCGAACTGGCGGAGAGGCGAAGATGGCACTGGCCGGGATCGACCTGGACGAACTGCAACGGCTTGCCGTCGAAGAGCTCGGTGAGGATGTGCGGAGCGAAGCGCTCCACCTTGTGGCGGTGATCATCGCGCATGTCGGCGACATGACGATCCCGGACGACGAGGCTGGCGCATGACGCTAACCCGGCTCCGCAATGCCGTCGCTGCGGGAGAAGTGTCGCGCACCGATCTTTTTGCGCGGACGGTCCGCGCGATGGCCGAGCTCGACAGCGTCCTCAATCTGGCGATCCCCATTGAGAGTCCGGAACCACCCGGCTTGGCGCCTGAGCATAAGGGCGCGAGCGGTCCGCTTGCCGGGATACCGCTTGCCCATAAGGACATGTTCGACAGGCGCGGCCATCGCTGCTCGTTCGGCGCGCGGATGGGCCAGCAGCGGCCGGCCCGACGGACGGCGACCGCGGTCGCGCGGCTGGAGGATGCCGGGGCGATCACGTTCGGCGCGCTGCAGATGGCGGAGTTCGCGCTGGGGCCGACCGGGCACAATCTGGTCTTTGGCGATTGTCGCAACCCGTGGAACCCCGACCATATCACCGGCGGATCCTCAAGCGGCTCGGCCACGGCGGTTGCAGCGGGCATCGTCGCCGGGTCGCTGGGGTCCGATACCGGGGGATCGATCCGTATTCCCGCGGCCTGTTGCGGCGTGACCGGGCTGAAACCGAGCTGGGGCGCGGTCGATGCCGCAGGCGCGATGCCGCTATCGGCTTCGCTCGATTGCATCGGCCCGATCGCGCGCACGGTCGAGGATTGCGCATTGCTCTTCGATCTGATCGCCGCACGACCGCCCGCCGGGCCTTTCGAGGGAGAGGTGCGCATCGGTTATGCGCTGCGGTCGGCGGGCCGGCCCGTGGATCCGATCGTCGAACGGACGGTGCGATCCGCCATCGACACGCTCGCCGCGACGGGGATGCGGGTGACGGAGGCGGCGCTGCCCGACATCGCCAGGCTGCATGGCCTGGCCGATCTGGTGCAGAAGGTCGAATCGAGTACCGTCCACCTGGCCGGACTCCAGTCACGGCGGCAGCTTTATTCCGAACATGTCCGCAAGCGCCTGTCGGGTGGCCTGTTCGTGCCCGCTATCGCCTATCATCAGGCGCTCCGCGAGCGGTCGGCGCATCTGGCGCGTTTCGTGCGGCACAGCCTGGCCGATATCGACGTGCTGGTCGTCCCCACGCTCGGTTTCCCGACGCCGTCGCGCGCGGAAACCGACGAGCGCCGGTTGGCCGGCACCTTCGAACGTGTCGCCGCGATGACGGGGTGGACGCGGTGGCTGAGCTATCTGGGCGTACCCGTGCTCGCACTGCCCTGCGGTATCGACCCGAACGGGATGCCGATCGGCATGCAATTGGTGGGGCGGCCGAACAGCGAGCATCTGCTGTTCCATGTCGGGCGGATATTCCAGTCGGTGACCGACTGGCATCTGCGGGAGCCGCCGCATTTCATTCGAATCCTCTGACCTGATGGGTGGTAGCAATATGCAGATCGCGGACGTCATCTTCGCGCGTGGAACCGGCGCCTATTTCTACGACGACCAGGCTGCCATCCGGGCGGGCGTGGAAAGCGACGGCTTCGCCTATCGCGGACAAGTGCTGACGCCCGGCTTCCGCCAGATCAGGCAGCCCGCCGAGGTTCTTGGCATCGGCCTGCGGCTTTCCGACGGCGCGACGGTCTGGGGCGATGCCATGAGCGTTCAATATTCCGGGGCGGGCGGACGCGATCCGCTTTTCTATGCGGCGGAGGCGGAGGCTTTTGCGCGCGCGGCGATCCTGCCGGGACTGATCGGCCGGGACGTGATCGATTTCCGGTCGACCTGCGAAGCCGTGCTGACTCCGGTCGAAGAACTGCCCGCGCCGGGAATGGCTCTGCAATATGGCATCAGCCAGGCGCTGTTGCGCGCCAGCGCGCATGCCCGGCGCGAAACCATGGCTGAGACCATCTGCCGCGATTTCGGCCTGCCGATCACGCCCAGGCGGGTGCCGATCTTCGCGCAGAGCGGCGACGATCGCGTGGTCAATATCGACAAGATGATCCTGAAGAGCTGCGATATCCTGCCGCATGGGCTGATCAATGCCGCCGCCAAATTCGGCCGGCGCGGCGAAGCTTTCCGCGAATTCATCCGTCATGTCGCCGCGCGGAGCATCGCGCTGGGCGGTGCCGATTACCGGCCGATCCTGCATTTCGACCTTTATGGCTGGGTCGGGCTGGAATTCGGCCTGGATGTGGAGGCGATCGCTGATTTCCTGGCGGTGGCGGCGGAGGATGCGGCGCCCTTTGCACTGCAGATCGAATCCCCCGCCGATTTCGGCAGCCGCGATGCGCATGTGGCCGGATACAAGACGCTGGTCGAACGGCTCGATGCCAAGGGGGTGTCGACACGGATCGTCGCCGACGAATGGTGCAACACGCTGGAGGATGTCGAACTGTTCGCGGCCGAGCGCGCGGGGCATATCCTGCAGATCAAGACGCCCGATCTCGGCAGCATCGCCAACAGCGTGCGGGCGGTGCTCGCGTGCCGGCAGCATGGGGCAGGGGCCTATCTGGGCGGCAGTTGCGTGGAAACCGAAGTGTCCGCGCAGGCCTGCGTCCATGTCGCGGTCGCGACGCAGGCGGACATGATGCTCGCCAAGCCCGGCATGGGCGTGGACGAAGCGCTGACCATCGTCGGCAACGAACAGAACCGGCTGCTTGCGATGCTGGCGGCGGGCGGGGATCGATGATGCAGGACCTGTCGGGATTGACCGTGGTCTCGGTCGAACAGGCCGTGGCCGCGCCCTATGCGTCGTGGCGGCTGGCCGAAGCGGGCGCGCGGGTGATCAAGGTCGAGCGGCCCGCCGGCGATTTCGCGCGGCGCTACGACGATTATGTGAAGGGCCAGAGCGCTTATTATGTCTGGCTCAATCGCGGCAAGGAATCGGTCCGCATCGATCTCGACGATGACGAGGATCGTGCGCTGCTCGACGCGCTTGTCAGCCGCGCGGACATCTTCATCCAGAATCTGAAGCCCGGCGCGCTTGCGAAAAAGGGGTTCGCATCGGCGGCGCTCCGGCAGCGTTTTCCCCGGCTGATCACCTGCGACATCACCGGCTTCGGCACGAGTGGCCCCAATGCCAGGCTGAAGGCCTATGACTTGATCGTCCAGGCGGAGGTAGGATTGTGCGCGATCACCGGCAGCGCCGACGAACCCGCGCGGGTCGGCGTATCGGTGGCCGACATCAATGCCGGAACGACCGCCTATTGCGCGATATTGGAGGCGCTGCTGGGGCGGGAGCGCTCCGGCGTCGGGCGGGCGATCGACGTGTCGCTGTTCGACAGCATCGCCGACTGGATGAATGTGCCGCTGCTGCAATATCTGCACGGTGGCCATGAAGTCGCACGAAGCGGCGTCGCTCATCCCACGATCGCCCCCTATGGCGCATTCCGGTGCGCCGGTGGCGAGCAGCTCATCATCTCGGTGCAGAACGATGCCGAATGGGTGCGGTTCGCCGCGGATTTCCTTGGAACGCCGGCGATCGCGTCGGACCCGCGATTTGCGACCAACATGGATCGCATCGCCAATCGTACGGCGCTGGACGCGGTGGTGGCGGACGCCTTCCGGTCGATGCGCCTGGACGGTGCGGTGGCCAGGCTGGAACGGGCCGGCATCGCCTATGGCCGGTTGAACGACATTGCGGAGGCGGCCCGGCATCCGCATCTGCGGTTCGCCGAGGTGGATACGCCGGCCGGCCGCGTGCAGGTCGTCGCGCCAGCCGCCATCCATGACGGGCAACCCGCGCGGGCGGGGCGTGTCGCAGCACTCGGCGAGCATGATGCGGCCGTTCGCGCCGAATTCATGGCCGGGGCCGGCACACAGGGGATCTAGATCTTGGTCGCGTTCAACTGGCGCCGGAACTGGCCCGGCGCGGCGCCATAGGCGGACCGGAAGGCATGGTTGAGATGGCTCTGGTCGGCGAAGCCGGTGTCGAAGGCGACGTCGCAGATCGGGATGTCGTTCCTGCGCAGCGCTTCCGCGGCCGCCGATAGCCGGACATAGCGGATATATTCGAGCGGCGTGCATCCCATCAGCTTGCGGCAGACGCGGGTCAGATGGATCGGGTGCACCCCGGCCTCGCGCGCGAGGCCGTTCACGCTGAGTGACTCGCCATAGCTTTCGCGGACCTGTTCGCGGAAGCGCCGGAACCAGCCGGGTGCGCCGCTCTCACCGTCGAACGCGCAGACTTCGGAGAGCAGTTCGAAGCAGAGCGACTGGATCTCGCCATCGTCGCGATCGTCGGTCGATCCGCACAGGCGCAGCAGATCGCGCAGGATCCAGCGCGCGCGCCAGCTATGCGGTTGCAAAGCCCGGTCGGGCGGACGGAAATCCTTGATCTCGCCCAATATGTCGTTGGTGACCGAGACCGAAAAGAAGCTGCCATTGCCGATGAAGCGATCGCTATGGACGATATCGGCGGGCGTGTAGATGATCGGCGGCAGCGAACGATTGGGTGTGGCGGTCTCGGATTCGAAATGTCCGCTGGTGATCCACAGGAAATGCGCCGATTCATGCGAGTGGGGATGGGTGGAGCCGTCGGGATTGTTGGCGAACCAATGACCGATCGTGAACCGTCCGCTGGCGCGCGACTGGGTGGCGCGGCCTCTGAAACGGCCTTGCGACAGGGGTTC
>JASBTC010000131.1 GCA_030148625.1 Sphingobium sp.
CGCGTGGCGGCTCTGTTTCTTCTTTTGGCTTGCCCTCCTCTATTTATTCCACCCCCTCGACTCCAGATCCCTTTGTTTGCCGTGATTTCCGAGCCGGCAGGTGATTCCACCTGCCTCGAAATCACTCTAAAAACCCATCGAGACGCCCAGCTGCGTCCGTGACGCCTTCAGTCCGTCCCGATAATTGATACGATCATATTCGGCGCGAACGAAAAAGCCCGGCGCGATGGCGGTCTCGATGCCGCCGCCATAGAGAAGGCCGCTTTCCGTAGAGCCGGTCTTGATGTCCTTGCTGGTGGTTGCGGCAAAGTCGGTCTTCTCCCGGACGCGCAGCCAGCTATAGCCCGCACGGCCATAGATCAGGACATTTTTGGCGGGAAGAAAGCCGGCACGCGCCGTGGCATCCCAGGTCCAGCCCGGCTTGAGCGAATATTCGCCGGTGCTGCTCTTCGCCTTCAGGCTCTTGCCGCCCCGGCCGATCCCGGCTTCGGCGCCGATGACGAACATGTGCCCCAGCTCCATGTCGAAACCGGCATGCCCCCGATAGCCAAAGCCGCCGCGATCGGCGTCGACGGCAGTGGCGATCCGGGGAAGCGCATAGTCTCCCTCATAGGATCGATAGTCCGCCGAAACGCCGATCTTCACACCGCTGAAGCTGCCTTCATCCGCGGATTGCGCGAATGCGCCGGTCGGCACCATCGCGCATACTGCCGCAACAAGAATTCGACTCTTCATCTGTTTTTCCTTCACTGGACCTTGGTCGACCGCCCCGCATATGCGGCAGCGGCCGGCGGGCTTTCCGCCCAGTGAATTGCCTCAGCATTGCGTCCGCCGGATGTTTGCGAACGGCGCGTACCGCACAGCTCCTGAAGGGCGCCGATCGCGCCTATCCCGTCCAGCCGTCCAGATGGGTTTCGAGCACCGCCAGCGGCAGCGCACCGGTCAGCAGTCCGGCGTCATGAAAGGCCTTGATGTCGAACCGTGCACCCAGCCGGGCACGGGCCCTGTCGCGGCAACGGGTCCAGACCTGATGGCCGAGCATATAGCCGCAGGCCTGGCCGGGCTGGACGCAATAGCGCTCGACTTCGCGGGTCACCGACGTCTCGGCGTCGCCCAGCGTCTCGATCATGTAGCGGATCGCCTGCTCGCGGCTCCAGCGCTTGTGGTGCAATCCGGAATCGACGACCAGCCGAGCCGCCCGGAACAGCAGCGAGGCGAGATAGCCGAGCCGGCCGAGCGGATCGCCGGCATAGACGCCCATCTCGTCGGCCAGCTGTTCGGCATAGAGCGCCCAGCCTTCGCTATAGCCGGAGAACAGAGGCATGCGGCGGAGCAGCGGCAGGCCCTTGGCCTCCATCGCCAGCGCGTTCTGCAGATGATGGCCGGGCAGGACCTCGTGATAGACGAAAGTCGGCACGTCGAATTTCGGCCATTCGGCGGTGTCGCGCAAATTCATCGAGAGCAGGCCCGGCCGCCCCCCGTCGACCGATGGCGGCTGATAGGTTCCGCCCGGGGCGCCCGCCTCGACGCTCGGTGGCGTGCGCTGGACGGCGACCGGGGCCTGGGGCAGCGCGTTGAACCAGTCGGGCAGGCGGCGGCGCATGCCGGCGATCATGCCGTCGATATCCTTCAGCACCGCCGCGCGCCCGGCGTCGGTATTGGGATAGAGATAGGCCGGATCCTTGCGCAGCGCGGCGATGCGTTGCGCCATCGAGCCCTGCGTCAGGCCGCGTGCCGCCAGGATCGCGTCGGCCTCCTTGGTCAGCCTGGCCACCAGTTCCAGGCCGAGCCGGTGGATATCCTCGCCGCTCATGTCGGTGGTCGTGAACGAGCGGACGCCATAACGGTAATAGGCCTCGCCGTCCGGCAGGCGCCAGCAGCCGGCGTCGTGCGATGCCCCGGGCAGCGCCCGGGCCTGAAGGTCAGCCTGACGCCGTAGCGCGGGATAGACCCGCTCGGCGACGATGCCGGCGGCGCGGCGCTCCCAATCGCCGGGCAGTCCCTTCGCCGTGGTGCGGCCGGTCAGGTTCGCCACCAGCTCCGACTGTGCCGCCGGACCGGCGATCATGCCGCGTAGCTGCTGTTCGCTTCGGCGCAGCACGAAATCCGGCGGGGTCGCGCCCCGGGCATAGTCGTCCCGCGCGCGCTCGGTCTCCTGATCGAGCACCGTCGCGAAAGCGGCGAGGCGCGACAGATAAGCCTCGGCATCCGCGACGGTGGCGACGCCGTGCTGGTGCGCGAGGAAACCGGGGACCGACTGATAGCTGCCCGTCATCTGCGAGATCACATAGGGCACCGCGCCACCGACCCCGGGATCGCCATAAGGGAAATCGAAACCGCGCAACGTCGAGGCCGCCAGATCGGCTGCCACCTGATAATTCAGGCGGTCGGTATCGTGCAGATCGGCCAGCCGATACCGGCCCAGCCCGTCCTTCATTCGCTGCATCAGCGCCTTCAGGCGAAGCAGGCCGGCGGCCGAGCGGTCGTCGAGGCGCGTCCTGGCCGCCGCATGCGAGCCGGTGTCCATGCCGGTCATCGTCATCAATTGCGGCGAGTCCAGCAGCGCATCCTGCATCGCCTGGTCCATCAGCGCGGTCAGCCCGGCGCCATCGCCCGGCGGGGCGGCACGCGCGGTTCCAGCAAAAGCGACCGAGCCAGCGGCCAACAGCAGATGACGACGGCTGATCATCGGATGCGCGCAAAGCCGCGCCTCACAATCGGGTTCTATGATGATCGTCACAACGCGCCTCCGGGAACGAAACTCTGGCGCCCCATTATTCCCCGGACAGGCCGGGGTACCAGTTCAAAATAGCGCGGCACCCGCATAGAGTGATTTCGAGGCGGATCGAGACCGGCGCTGTCCGCTCGACCCTCGCGGCAGGATTATGAGGTCAGTCATGATGACGCAAAGCGCCGGCCCGGCAGATATCACCACGCGGTTTCAGGACGCGTGGAACAGGCACGACATGGCCGCCTTTGGCCGGCTGTTCCATCCAGATGCGACCTTCGTGAACCGGTTCGGAACCTATTGGCGCGGGGTCGACCAGATCGTCGCCGGTCATGCCGGCATCCACGCGTCGATCTATCGCGATTCGACGCTTGCGATCGATCCGCCCGATGTCGATCCGATCTCCGACGATGCGGCGATCCTGCATTTCTGGTCGCGGCTCGGCGCGGGCGCCGCGCATCCGGCCGGACCGCATCAGGTCGACACGCTGATCCTCGCGGTGGTGACGCGTCGCGACGGCGAATGGCGCATCCAGGCGCTCGAGAATGTGACGCTGACCGATCCGATGACAGGAGCCACGGTTCTGCGCCGCTGAATGCGGGGCGCGTGCGATCGGTGATCAAGGCCGGAAAGAGATGGTGCCCGGGGACGGAGTCGAACCGCCGACACTGCGATTTTCAGTCGCATGCTCTACCAACTGAGCTACCCGGGCATCTCGCCGCGAACGCGGAAGTGGCGCCTATAGAGAAGGCTAGTGCTCGCTGTCCAGCCCGTTTGACGGCTTTTCGCCAAGAGCGCCGTCGGCGGGCGGGCCGGGGATGCGATAGCCCTCGCCAAGCCAGCGCAGCAGATCGCGATCCTTGCAGCCGCGGCTGCAGAAAGGGGTGTTGTCGACGCTGGCGGGCGCGCCGCACAGCGGGCAGGAATCGGTATTGCTCATGATGCCCAGATAGTCGTTCGTGCCGCGTTATTGAAGCGGCGCGATCGCGATCGGCCGACCGGTGCGGCGTGCGAGTGCGTCGATCCAGTCGGGCCGCGTGCTTGCCAGCGCATAGGCGCGCGGCGTCAGGTGCAGCGTTCCGCCGACGGGCGGATCGCGTTCGGCGCGGCGCAGCGCCGCGCGCAACGCGGCGGCGGCGGGATCCGCGGCCAGCAGTTCGGGCAGGGATGCGCGCAACCGCCGGCGGATGATCTGGAGAAAACCGAACCCGTTGACCGCGGTCCGCTCGAACGGTTGCGGCAAGGCCGCGTCGAGCGCTTCCGCCGCGGCGCGACGCGCCTGGCGCCCGGGCAAGGTGGGCAGGTCGATGCCGATCGAACCGCCAATGCCCATCCGCCGAATCGCACGGCCGGCGGCGGTGGCGCCGGCAATGGCGAGTGGTTCGACCGGCGGACCGCCATCGACGTCGAACAATGTCATCGCGGGCGTGACCGACATGCGCAGCGCGCCGCCGACAAAGGCGATCTCGCCGCTCTCCGCCTCTTCGATCAGTTCGGACCAGCCCGCCGCCTCGAGCAGATCGGGTTCGTGCGGCTGGAGAATGCGCACCGGCGATCCGTTGGCGCGGATGCGTTCGAGCAGGCTCGGGCCGGGCCGCACGACCTCGTCGGGCAGCGCTGCCACTGCCTTCACCGCCTTGGGCCGGCCGGATTCGGGAATCGCCTCGCGGACGATGCGGACGCGCAACGCCGCGCCCTGCGTCGTGCCAGGCGGGATGCCGTCGAGCATCGCCTCCATGCCGCCGTCCAGCATCACGCGCCCGCTGAGGCGCGGCACCACTATCTCGGTCAGCCGCGCATCGGCCACCGCACCGACACGCAGGCCGGTGCTTTCGGGCTCGATCATCGCTTCCAGTATCTCGCCATCGGCGACCAAAGCGGCGCGCGCCTCGCCGATCCCGTCCTCATAGAGCCATTCAGCCAAGGACCTGCTCCGGCGCCATCGGATAACCGGCCGCTTCGAGCAGTGCCCGCGTCTCGAACACGGGCAGGCCGATCACGCCCGAGGGGCTGCCACCGACGAAGCGGATCAGCGCACCCGCGCGTCCCTGCAGCGCATAACCCCCGGCCTTGCCGTGCCATTCGCCGCTCGCGACATAGGCCTGGATCTCGGCGGCGCTCAGCCGCTTGAACGCGACGATAGTGGTCGACAGCCGGTGACGCGCAATGCCGTCGGGACGGACCAAAGTGACCGCACTCAGCACGCGGTGGCGGCGGCCGGAGAGCAAGGCGAGACAGTCGCGCGCCTCGGCCTCGGTCTCGGCCTTTGGCAGGATGCGGCGCCCGACCGCCACCACGGTATCGGCGGCCAGCACCAGCGCATCGGGCTGGCGCGCGGCGACCATCGCCGCCTTCGCCGCGGCGACGCGGCGCGCATAGATGGCGGGCTGTTCGGCCTTGAGCGGAGTCTCGTCGATATCGGCGGGATCGATCGCGTCGGGCGTCACGCCGATCTGCGCAAGCAGGTCGACACGGCGCGGACTGGCCGATGCGAGGACGAGGCGCACGGCCCGGTCCTTATTTGAAGCGATAGGTGATCCGACCCTTGGTCAGGTCGTACGGCGTGAGTTCGACGAGCACTTCGTCGCCCACGAGCACGCGGATGCGGTTCTTGCGCATCTTACCGGCGGTGTGACCGAGAATCTCGTGGTCATTCTCGAGCCGGACGCGGAACATGGCATTGGGGAGAAGCTCCACCACCTGCCCGCGCATTTCCAGAAGTTCTTCCTTCGCCATGCATTCTCTTAAATATCATCGGGAAAATCCGCGCCGCCTTAGCGCCAAACTGCGCCGAAGGAAAGCATGGTCACGATTCGGTAACTTGCCCCTCGAGAGGTGGGCCCATTCGGCTCAACTCAGCGATTTTCCGGCGCGCCCGGCCAGCTCGACCGCATATTGCCAGGCGATCCGCCCCGAGCGGCTGCCGCGCTGCTGCGCCCAGAGCAGGGCGTCGGCCGGATCGAGCACCAGCCCGTGCCGCTGCGCATAGGCGCCAACCATCGCGAGATAGGTGTCCTGATCGCAATTGTGGAAACCGAGATTGAGCCCGAAGCGATCGGCGAGCGCCAGGCGATCGTCGACCACGTCGCGCGGATTGATCGCGCTTTGCTGTTCCTCCATCGCCCGTGCGACGATGTGGCGGCGGTTAGACGTGACGTGGAGCCGCGCATTGGCCGGGCGCGCTTCGGCGCCGCCCTCCAGCAACGAGCGCAGCACGCGCGGATCGGCGCCGCCGGCATCCTCGAAGCCGAGATCGTCGATGAAGATGGCAAAGGCGCGGGGCACCGCCGCGATCGCATCGAACAATGCCGGGAGCGTACCGATGCGATCGCCCGCCACTTCGATCAGCGCGATATCCGCGCCCTCGTCGCGCAGCGCGCCGACCACGCTTTTGACGAGCGCGGACTTGCCCATGCCGCGCGATCCCCAGAGCAGCACGTCATGCGCGGCATGGCCGGCCGCGAGCCGGCGCGTATTTTCGAGCACCGCGGCCTTTTGCGCATCGACGCCGGTCAGCAGCGCCAACGGCAATGGCGAGAAGGCGCGCGCGGCAGCCAGCGCACCGTCGCGCCAGACATAGGCGGGATGCGCGGCGGGATCGGCCGACGCCGCGGGGGGTGGCGCCAGCCGCTCAAGCGCGGCGGCAATGCGGACAAGATCCGTATCGTTCATGATCGTCTCAGCGTTCGCGCTGGAGCGCGACGATGCGGCCGCGTTCGCTTTCGGGGATCAGCCCCTCCAGCACCATCCAGAAGCCGGCGACCGCGCCCTGCCCCGCCTGGGCATAGGCCGCGGAGACCTTTTCACGCAGCGCCTCGAACAGCCGCGTTTCGAGCGCCGCGCCCTCGGGCGTGAGGCGCAGCAGCCGCTGGCGCCGGTCGCTGGCGCCGGTGCGCTGCTCGACCAGTTCGCGCGCGGACAGTTCGTTGAGCACGCGGCCCAGCGACTGTTTGGTGATCGCGAGCAGTTTGAGCAATTCGCTGACGGTGAGATCGGGCTGGCGTGCGATGAAATAGAGCGCGCGATGATGGGCACGGCCCAGCCCCTGCAGGCCCAGCTCCTCATCGATCGCGCGGGTCATGTGGCTATAGCCGAAATAGAGCAGTTCGACGCCGCGTCGTATCTCGGGCTCGCGCAAAAAAAGCGGCGAAGCTGCGCTCGGGTTTGGGACAGCCATATTGACGTATTTATCCTTAGTCCCTAGTCCCGCGCAAGGCGAACGCACGCGCCAGAACGAGAGGAAATATCATGTCGTCTGCCTCCCTACCGACTTTCGCGTTCGAACCCAATCCCACCCCCGTTGCGATCGAAGATCGCGCGAGGCAGTTGGTCGATCCGGGCTTCGGACGCGTGTTCACCGATCATATGGCGATCGTCGAATATACCGAGGGTCAAGGCTGGCATGATGCACGCATCGCCGCACGCGGATCGGTGACGATGGATCCGGCCTCGTCCGTGCTCCATTATGCGCAGGAGATTTTCGAAGGGCTGAAGGCCTATAGCCGTCCCGATGGCGGCGCGGCGCTGTTCCGTCCCGACGCCAATGCGCGCCGCTTCAATGCCTCCGCGCAGCGGCTGGCAATGCCGGCACTGCCCGAGGAGATCTTCCTCGAATCGATTCGCGCGCTCGTCCGCGCCGATGCCGGCTGGATCCCGCAGGGCGAGGATGGTGCGCTCTATCTGCGCCCCTTCATGATCGCGAGCGAAGTGTTCCTCGGCGTGAAGCCGTCCTCGCAATATCTTTATATGGTGCTCGCCTCGTCGGTCGGCGCTTATTTCAAGGGCGGTGCACCCGCGGTCTCGCTGTGGGTGACGCGCGAATATACGCGTGCGGCGCCTGGCGGCACGGGTGCGGCGAAGTGCGGCGGCAATTATGCGGCAAGCCTCGTCGCCCAGGCCGAGGCGATCCGCCAGGGCTGCGACCAGGTGGTGTTCCTCGACGCGGTCGAGCGCCGCTGGATCGAGGAACTGGGCGGCATGAACGTGTTCTTCGTCTTCGACGACGGATCGATGCTCACCCCGCCGCTGGGCGGCACGATCCTGCCCGGCATCACGCGCGATTCGATCCTGACGCTTGCCCGCGCGCAGGGAATCACGGTGCGCGAAGAGCCCTATTCGATCGAACAATGGGAAGCCGACGCCAAGAGCGGCCGCCTGACCGAAGCCTTTGCCTGCGGCACCGCCGCAGTGGTGACACCGATCGGCAGCGTCGCGAGCGCGGAGGGCAAATTCACCATTGGCGGCCAGTCCGCCGGCCCGCTGACGCAGCGCGTCCGCACGATGCTGGTCGATATCCAGCGCGGCAACGCGCCCGATCCGCACGGCTGGGTCTCGCAGGTAATCTGATCCCATGACGAAAAGGGGGCGCGGCAATCTGCCAAACCCCCTTTTCAGTCGCAGGACAGCACACTAAGGCAGCCGCTCGCCTCTGCTGGGGCGTCGCCAAGTGGTAAGGCACCGGTTTTTGGTACCGGCATTCGCAGGTTCGAATCCTGCCGCCCCAGCCAACCGAGTCCACGTGATTCGGTTCCAGCGCAATGCGTTACAGTAAATTCTGACCGACAATCAGATAGACCGGGTTTGACCGCTATCCTGTCATGATTTTATGCGCCGCCATCCGGCATGGCGGTACGAGCAGAAATCGAGACCGAACGTCGTGAATTATCCGAGCGACATTTGGGGCCTAAGGGCGCGCCCTTATTTGCGGGCGCCGCTCAGCGCCAAGGCCAAATCATGGACATGGTCGATCGCCTCGTAAAAGGCCTTTACCGGTAGCCGTTCGTTGAGGCCGTGGAAGAAGACGTCGCTGCTCTTCATGAACACGCCCGAGCTTGCGAAGGTCGGCATGCCTTTGGTGCGATAGATCATGCCGTCGGTGCCGCCCGCCTCCAGATACGGGGTAATCGGAATGCCGGGATAGCGGGCATGGATCGATTTGGTGATCGCGGCCATGATGTCGGGTCGCGGATCGGAAACCGGGCTGACGACCGGATTGCCGATCACTTCGATCTCCACAGTGTTGTTGCCGGCCGCCTCGGCCAGGCGCGCCTTGACGCCTTCGATCGTGTCGCCCGGATAGATGCGGCAATTGACGGTCGCCTTCGCGCGTTGCGGCAACGCATTTTCAGCATGGCCGGCATCCACCATGGTCGCGACGCAGGTGGTGCTGACCTCATAGGCGACGGTGGGATCGGCCATCAGATAGGCGGCTGCTTCGGTGTCCTTTGGATTCTCGGCGAAGCGGGACATCATCGAGCCCTTTTCGCCGGGCGTGGACTTGGCTGCGAGGCGTAGCGTGGCCCTGGTCAGCTCATTGGCCTGAGCCGGGAATTTCAGCGCCCGGATACCGTTCAGGACGTCGGCGAGATCGTAGATCGCATTGTCCTTGCGCGGCCGGCTGCTGTGGCCACCGGGGTTGCGCAGGGTCAACGTATATGTGGCATAGGTCTTCTCGGCACCCTGAACGCCGTAGGAGGTTGGCTTGCCCTGCTCGTCGAGCGTGCCTCCCCCGGCATCGGTGTTGATCACATATTCCGCGCCCTTCACCCATTCATGATCGGCGATCAGGCGGGTCGTTTCCATGCCGGTTTCCTCGTCGCCGACAAAGGCGAAGACGATCGCGCGGCCGGGCACGACCTTGTCGGCCTTCAGGCGCAGGATGGTGGAGACGAGCGCAGTGACACCCTGCTTGTTGTCACCGGTGCCGCGGCCGAAGAAATACCCATTTTCCTCGATCAGCTTGAACGGGCTGCGTTCCCAATCCTCGGGCCGGGCATCGACCACGTCCATATGGGCCGAGAACATGATCTTGCGCGTCGACCGGTCGCGGCCGGGTACGCGCAACAGCAAGGCCGCAGTCTCCTTGTGCGGAATGATGACGATGTCCTCGGCCGGGACTCCGCCTGCCTTCAGCGTGTCAGCGATATAGGCCGCCATCGCCGGAACTTGACCATGACCCTTGGCGGTGCGGTAGGAGATCAGCTTCTCGTAAATATCCCTTGCCTGGCGCTGGTAGGGCGCATCCTGCGCCATGGCCGGGGCAGCGAGCGCGAAGAGCGAGACGAAGCCGGCGAAAGTCTTGAGCATGTATGGGTCCCCTGATGCGCTGTTGCGGCGAGGATGGGACGGAAAGCCTCCACCCTCAAGCGATTTTCCCGGCAAGCCGGGTCGATCCGAGCATGATAAGAAGCACCAACAATCTCGTCATCCCCGCTCGGATGACAATTCCCGACGCGATCATTTTATTATTGCGACTCATTAGCATTAGCTTCTATGGGCAGCCCTTGACCGACAAAGGGGTGGCCATGAGTAGACAATCGACGATCGCACGATGCTTGCTGGGATGCGCGGCAACCATCGGCTGGCATGCCGCCGTCCTGGCGCAGCAACCGGCCGACACCGACGAGAAGCGCGACGACATCATCGTCACCGCCCAGGCCGCGGACACCATCGCGATGGCGTCGAAGGCCGATATTCCGGCCCTCGAAAACGCGCAGGCGATCTCGATCATCTCCGAACAGACGCTGGCCGATCAGAGCGTCCGCAGGCTCGGCGACGCGCTGTTCAACGTCGCGGGCGTCTCGCGCAACAACACTTATGGCTTTTTCGACGGGTTCAACATCCGCGGCTTCAACGCCTCTTCGGGCGCGACCTATCTCGACGGCCTCCTCGACGACACCGGCTATGGCACGTCGGAGATGATCGGGCTCGAACGCATCGAAGTGGTGAAGGGCCCGGCATCCGGACTGTTCGGTCAGGGGCCGCTTTCGGGCATCGTCAATCTGGTCAGCAAGCGCCCCCGGGACGAGGCGTTCCTGGACGTGGGCGTCAGCGCGGGATCCTATGACCTGATCGAACTGCACGCGGACGCAAACGGCGCGCTGACACAGAATGGCAGCCTCACCGCGCGCCTCGCCGCCGTTTATCGCAACCAGGATTTCTTCGTCGAGTCTTCGGGGCAGAAGCGCATTTTCCTGGCGCCGTCGCTGAGCTGGAAAATCACGCCGGACACCACGCTGACGCTATTGGGCCGCTATCAGAAGGACAATATCAGGCCCTGGTCGCCCACGACCGCCTATGGCACCGCGCTGCCCAATCCCAACGGGCCGCTGCCGATCAGCCTGTCGATCAACGACACCGAATATCCCGCCGTACAGAAGAACGATTATTGGAATCTGGGCTATGTGTTCGATCACAAGTTCAGCGACGCCTTCGCGATCCATCAGTCGCTGCGCTATCAGGATTTCCACAATTCGTGGGACAATTGGCTGTTCATCACGGGCATCAACACCCAGGATATCCCGGCCACCGCGACCAGCCCGCTTATTCCCGCCTATAGCCGCGTCAGCCGCGCCTTTTACGGACCCTATGAGCAGAATGGCAGCTATTTCCGGGTCGATACCAATGCCAGCCTGCGTTTCGATACCGGACCGCTGAACCATTATGTGCTGGCCGGAATCGACTATGGCCGCCGCAAGTCCGACGACACCAATCTCTACGACACCAGCAGCCCATATTATCTGAATCTCTATGCGCCGGTCTACGGCACGGTCAGCACGCATAATCCGGCACTGCCGCTGACCAGCGCCGGCAGCCGAACACGGCAGCTCGGTTTCTACGTACAGGATCATATCAAGCTGGGCGAAATCCTGACGCTCACGCTTGGCGGCCGCTGGGACGACGCGTCCGCGATCAATCTGAGCGGCGGTGTCCGGGGTGCGAAAACCAAGGCGAGTGCGTTCAGCCCGCGCGCAGGCGCGACGCTGGCAATCAGCAACTCGGCGTCGCTCTATGTGAACTACTCCAAATCGTTCACGCCGCAATTCAGCTACAAGGACGTCAATCAGCAAGTCCTGCCGCCCGAACGCGGCGTCAATTACGAGGGCGGCATCAAGATCGCGCGCAGCGACGGCACGCTGACCGGCATGCTCACCCTGTTCCAGCTGACCCGCGCCAATGTCGCCACCGCCGACGCGGTGCTGCCCAATGTCTATGTGCTCACCGGCGAACAGCGCACGCGCGGGATCGAGGCCGAGGGCGCATGGCGTCCCGCGCCCGGCGTCGAACTGACCGCGGCCTATAGCTATCTCGATGCCAAGGTGACCGCCGACAACCGCCTGCTGGTGGGGTCGCGGCTGGGCAGCGTGCCGCGGCACATCGTCAATCTCTGGGGGCGCTATACGATCCAGAACGGGCCGCTCACCAATCTCGGCGCGGGCGCCGGGCTGCATCACGAAAGCAACCGCGCCGCCAGCACCGCATCGGCGGTGCCGGGCGCGACGCGGCCCTTCTATCTCGACGGTTATCTGCTCGTCGATGCCGCGCTCTATTACAAATTCGGGGACTGGTCGGCGCAGGCCAATATCCGCAACATCTTCAACGAGCGCTATTTCCCGACAGGCTCGCTGACGCGCACGACGCCGGGCGAACCGCGCACCTTCATGATCTCACTCCAGCGCCATTTCTGATCCATGGCTGTGCTCCCGTTCTTCGCTGACCTTGCCCGGCGACTGAGTTTGAGAAAGCGCGAAGGAGCGCTTTCCAAGGGCGGCACCGGCCCGCTCCCCCACCCAACCACCCGATCCAGTATGATCCTGTCGGGTGGTTGGGTGGGGGAGCGGGCCGGTGCCGGCTTTCTCAAACGGACTCTCAGCCTGCCCGCACGCGCGCTCGGTGCCATCGCCGGCGGCTATCTCGTCACGTCGCTCGCAGTCGCCTGCCTGGCGCGCATCCTGCCGATGGCGCCGGACGAGGCGAGCATCGCAGCGACACTGGCATCGTTCGCGATCTTTGCCGTGATCGTTCTGGCCGCCTTCTCGGCGCGATCGGTGCTGCGGCTCTGGCTGTGGCTCGGCGGTGCGATGCTGGTGCTGGGTGCCGGATTGTGGCTGTCGATCGTCACGGGAGGGCGGCTGTGAAGGACGGTTTCCGCCAGTCCATGGCCTGGCTGCACACATGGTCCGGCCTGTTGTTCGGCTGGCTGCTGTTCGCGATGTTCCTGACCGGCACCTCGGCCTATTTCCAGCATGAGATCACGCGCTGGATGGAGCCTGAGATCAGCGGCTCGGCCGACCCCGTGACGGCGAGCGAGGCGGCGGTCCGGTATCTGGGCAAGACCGCGCCCGATGCGAAAAGCTGGTTCATCACGCCGCCCGACAAACGCAGCATCGCGACCTCGGTCTTCTGGCAGCCCGCCGGCGATCGCCCGCGCGGACGGCGCAGCGATACGCAGGCGACCCTCGATGGCGACGGAAACAGGGTGGAGGCCCGCGCGACACGCGGTGGCTTCTTCCTCTACCGCTTCCATTTCGACCTGCATTACATGCCGGTCTTCCTGGCGCGCTATCTGGTCGGCATCGCCGCCATGTTCATGCTGGTGGCGATCCTGTCGGGCATCGTCACGCACAAGAAGATCTTCGCCGATTTCTTCATGCTGCGGTTCGGCAAGGGGCAACGCAGCTGGCTCGACGCGCATAATGTGACCGCCGTCCTCGCGCTGCCCTTCCACCTGATGATCACCTATACCGGCCTCGTCACGCTCGCGACCATGTACATGCCCTGGGGCATCGCGGCGAACTACGCATCGCCCGACACCTTCTTCGAGAGCGTGTTTCCCGCGCGCGCCGAAGTCGAGAGGAGCGGGCAGCCCGCGCCACTCGCGCCGCTCGGGCCGATGTTCGCCAAAGCCGCCGCGCAGTGGAACGGCGCGCATGTCGGCGGCGTCAGGATCGTCAGCCCGGGCGACGCGACGGCAACGGTCGCGCTGACCCGCTCGTCCGCCGATGCGATCGGCGCGCGCGGCCAGACGCTGATATTTTCGGGCACGAGCGGCAAGCTGCTCAACGCCAGCACCGCAGGCGGCGGCGCGGCGGCGACGGAGAGCGTGATGATCGGCCTCCATGCCGGCCGGTTCGCGGGCTGGGGGCTGCGCTGGCTCTATTTCCTGTCGGGCGTCGGCGGCACGATCATGGTCGGCACCGGGCTGGTGCTGTGGACGGTGAAGCGGCGCGCCAAATTGCCCGATCCGGCGCGGCCGCATTTCGGCTTTCGCCTGATCGAACGGCTCAACATCGCGGTGATCGCGGGATTGCCCGCGGGGGTTGCCGTCTATTTCCTCGCCAATCGCCTGCTCCCGCTTAGCCTGGTCGATCGCGCCGATTGGGAGATCAACAGCCTGTTCATCACCTGGGGCGCCGCGCTCGCCTGGGGCATTGCCCGCCCCGTTCGACGCGCATGGGTCGAAACCCTGGCCACCGCGTCGCTGTTCTACGCATCGATCCCCCTGGTGAATGCGCTGACGACGCCGCGCAATTTCGTCGCGAGCCTGTTGCATGGCGACTGGCTGTTCGTCGGCTTCGACATTGCCATGGCCGCGCTGGCGCTCGCGCTGGGCTGGGCGGCGCACAAGGCGCACCGCTTCAAATCCGCACCCAAACCGAGACTGCGCGCAGGGACGCAGATGGCGGCCGCATGATCCAGTTGCTGATTCTTGCCTGCGCCGCCATCGGATTTGCCTGTCTGTGTGCCGCAATGCCCCGCCATCACAGCGCGATGGCGGGACGGAAGCTCGGCACCGTCGAGGCCCGCACCATAAGGATAGCGGGCTGGACCGGCCTGATCATCGCGCTGCTTGTCGCGATCGGCGTCTTTGGCGCGGCCTATGGCGTCCTTGTGTGGATCGGGCATCTCACGGCCGGGGCGGCGCTCACGATCCTATGGCTGACCTTGCGCAACAGGCAGTCGGCGCGGTGAAGTGCGGACGCGCTCCGCGCTCAATTTATTATTTGTTTTCCGCATTTTGCGAGTCGCCAGGTGAGTCCACCTGACTTCAAAATGCTCTGGGCCTCGAGGCGGTGGCCCATCCGGCGCTGAGGGCGCGGATCGCCACCGTCCTTCGGTCCGGATCCGCCTGATCAGGGCTGCCAGGGCCGCATCGGCAGCTCGATGCTGCTCGCATACCGGCCGCCATGGTGGATCTGGAACCGCGACTCCCCCTTTGCGGGATAGCGGCGGAACGTGTCGGCATCGGCGCCTGCGATCGCCAGCCTCAGCCGGTGTCCCTTGCGGATCAGCACGGCGGTCGGCAGCAGCGGGAAACGCAGTTCCATGACCTGGCCGGGCACCACGGGCTGCGCATCGGCACGGTTGAAGCTACGCGGCACCGGCCCCTGATCATAGGGCAGGCTCTTCGGATCGGCGATCTTGCGATGGACGGCGCGCAATTGCCCCTCGGTGATCATCGTCACCCGGCCGTCTGGCGCGACGCTTTCGAGATAGGCGAATATCGCGGGATCGTCGTGGCTGGCAGACAGGTTCAGCGTGACGACGGGATAGCCCGCAAGCTCCATGTCGCGCACCTGGGGCGGCCCGTCATAGACGATCAGCTTTTTGTCGGCCTCGCGCCGGTCCGGATAGGCGGGCGGGTTGCCGCCCTGGGTCGACCAGCGCGTCTTGTCCCCCGTCGTCGCCGCATAATCGACGGCATAGTCGTCGACCCCCGCCGATTTCGGCGCCCTGGATGTCAGCGTCTTGCCAGGCGCCAGCGACAGCCGTTCGACGCGAGTGCCTTCGGGCGGCCAGACCCTGGTCTGCTTCATCACATCCGCGCCCATCACATAATAATGGATGATGCGGTCGACCTTGCCGCCGTCGAGGATGCGGTGGTGGAAGTCGCTGCGGATCGCATATTGCGAGTCGAGCGCGGGAATGGGCAGCTTGCGTGCCGGTGCGAACGGATCGCCGTTCAGATGCTGCGAATGGTTGTTCGCGGTGATCCAGAGCTCGGCGGGCACTTCGGGGGCCGAACGGAAGCGCGCGAGCGCCGCGTCGGCGGTGCCCGCATCCATCCAAGATCCCCAATATTGTACGGGTTTGCGCTGCTGCCGGATCCCGGCCAGCGCCGATGCCGGCGACGATCCGAACATCGTATAGCCGTTGGTGCCCTTGTCGTCGCGGAAGGTCTGCTCGGCATAGGATTCGGGGCCCCAATGTGCACCCTTGCCGTTTAGCGCCTGGCGAAGCTGGCTATAGTCGGCATCGTCGTCGACCGGCTGCAATGTCGGGAACAGCTTGGGACAGTCGGCCGCACGGATGCGGCAGTCGAGCCCATTGCCTTCGCCGTCGCGGCCCAGGTCGATCTCGCGGGCATTCTCGGCCCAGCCGTTGCGGAACCAGTCATTGGCGACGCCGCCGGGGAAGAAGAGATTGAGATAGACGTCGAAATCGGCCTGGTAGGGCACGGCGCCGACCAGCGGGGGGCGGGGCGGCTGGTGGCCCAGTCCGCCGTATCCGCCAGATAGGATCCGCCCGTCGTGATCACCTTGCCGATCGACCAGGGTTGCACCGCCAGATGCGCGATCACTTCGTCCATGTCGCGCACTTCCTCCGGCCCGATATCGACGAGCCGCGTGCCGAACGAGCTCGTCGATCCGCGCGTGTCGATCACGGCGACGACGTAATCGTTGCGGGTCCATGGCATATATTGCCATTCCGCCGAATCCGCGCGGCCGTAGCGCGTCTGGAACAGCAGCACCGGATATTTGTCGTTGCCCGGATTGGCGGGCTTGTAGCGCAGCGGGAAATAGAGGCTGAGCGCGATGCGGGTGCCGTCGCGCATCGTCAGATAATAGGATTTGTCGCTCCATCCCTTGGGCTTGGGCTGCTTCGCCTCCGCAGGCTTGGGCGCCGAGGGCTGGGCATTGGAGGTTTGAGCCCCGGATGCGGTTGCGAACAGGCAGGCGGCGAGCGCCAGGCTAGCGACGGATTTGATCACGGATGGCCTTCCTTTTCGTGTCGGAAATTGAATTGGGGTCACGATGTCGAAGGTCCGCCACGCGCCGCAACGCTGCCGCAATGAATCGCTGCCAACAGACAGCCCACAGAAACGAATATCGACCTCATCAGCACCCTCTTTCAATATTATTGTTATTGAGCTCATATTCATATTAACAACGGAGGCGAGTGTCAACGAGGCGGAAGAGAATTGGTCGCGCGGGTCGACATCATAAAGAGTTCCGGCACCATGTCTCACGATCGAATGAGGCACGGCATTTAGGCGCCTGAGAAAAACGGCAGAACTGATCAGGATCCGGAAACAGTGATCGCCCAACCGAAAACGAAAAAACACCGCTTCTCTAAAAATAAAGCAAGCTTGCGGCGGCGATCAATGTCGTCGATCGATATTGGCGATTTAATCTAGCGACCTTCGCTCCTGCATAATTTAATAATTGCCAAACAACGATCCTGGTTAATCAAACAACAATTCCGTGAAACTCTTTTTTGACTATGCGATTGATCGCTGTCGAGCCTCGGCCTGCCGCGCGTGG
>JASBTC010000133.1 GCA_030148625.1 Sphingobium sp.
GGAGGACAGCCGCTGCCACACGATCGATTCGCCATTGGCGCGGCGTGCGAAGCTGCCGTCCACGTCATAGACGAACGCCATGCCGCCGGTCATGCCCGCACCGAAATTCTTGCCGACCGCGCCCAGGATCACCGCGGTACCGCCGGTCATATATTCGCAGCCATTGGCGCCGCAGCCCTCGACGACGACGGTCGCGCCCGAATTGCGCACCGCGAAACGCTCGCCCGCCTGGCCCGCCGCGAACAATTTGCCCGAGGTCGCGCCGTAGAGCACGGTGTTGCCGATGATCGTGTTGGCATGGCTGTCGAGCGGCGAGCTGACCATCGGCCGCACCGTGATGATGCCGCCCGAAAGCCCCTTGCCGACATAGTCGTTGGCGTCGCCGAACACTTCCAGCGTGATGCCCTTGCACAGGAAGGCACCGAGCGACTGGCCCGCCGAGCCGCGCAGGCGGACCTGGACATGGCCGTCGGCCAGCGTCGACATGCCGTAGCGGCGGACGATCTCCGACGAGAAGCGCGTGCCGACCGCGCGGTGCGTGTTGCGCACCGTATAGGTCAGCTGCATCTTCTCGCGGCGCTCGAACACCGCCTTGGCATCGGCGATCATCTGCGCGTCGAGACTGTCGGGAACCTCGTTGCGGAAGCCCTCGATGTTGAAGCGGCGCTTGTCGTCGTCGGCGTCGACCTTTGCCAGGATCGGGTTGAGATCCAGGTCGTCGAGATGCTCGGCGCCGCGGCTGACCTGGCGGAGCAGCTCGGTACGGCCGACGATCTCGTCGAGGCTGCGCACGCCCAGCCGCGCCAGGATCTCGCGCACTTCCTCGGCGATGAAGGTCATCAGGTTGATGACTTTTTCCGGCGTGCCGACGAATTTGGCGCGCAGTTTCTCGTCCTGGGTGCAGACGCCGACCGGGCAGGTGTTGCTGTGGCACTGGCGGACCATGATGCAGCCCATCGCCACCAGCGAGAGCGTGCCGATGCCGAATTCCTCGGCGCCCAGGATCGCGGCGATGACGATGTCGCGCCCGGTCTTGAGGCCGCCATCGGTGCGCAGCTTCACGCGGTGGCGAAGCCCATTGAGCGTCAGCACCTGATTGACCTCGGACAGCCCCATTTCCCAGGGCGTGCCGGCATATTTGACCGAGGTCTGCGGGCTGGCGCCGGTGCCGCCGACATGGCCGGCGACCAGGATGACGTCGGCATGCGCCTTGGCCACGCCCGCCGCGACGGTGCCGATGCCCGCCGAGGAGACGAGCTTCACGCAGACGCGCGCACGCGGATTGATCTGCTTCAGGTCGTAGATGAGCTGCGCCAGATCCTCGATCGAATAGATGTCGTGATGCGGCGGCGGCGAGATCAGGGTCACGCCCGGCGTCGAATGGCGGAGCTTGGCGATGAACTCGGTCACCTTGAAGCCGGGCAGCTGGCCGCCCTCGCCGGGCTTGGCGCCCTGCGCCACCTTGATCTCGATCTCCTCGCAGGCGCCGAGATATTCGGCGGTGACGCCGAAACGGCCCGAGGCGATCTGCTTGATCACCGAATTGGCATTGTCGCCATTTTCGTACGGCGTGTAGCGGGCGCTGTCCTCGCCGCCCTCGCCCGAGACCGCCTTGGCGCCGATCCGGTTCATCGCGATCGCCAGCGTCTCATGCGCTTCGGGCGACAGCGCGCCGAGCGACATGCCGGGCGTCACGAAACGCTTGCGGATCTCGGTGATCGCCTCGACCTCGTCGATCGCGATCGCTTCGCGCGCATAGTTGAACTCGATCAGGTCGCGCAGATAGACGGGCGGCAGATCGCGCACGCCGCGCGCGAATTGCAGATAGGTCGAATAGCTGTCGGTCGCGACCGCGGTCTGCAGCAGGTGCATGAGCTGCGCCGAATAGGCATGCGTCTCCCCACCATGGCGCTGGCGATAGAAGCCGCCGATCGGCAATGTGATCACCGCCGGATCGAACGCGGCATCGTGGCGCAGCACGGCGTTGAGATGCAGCGACGAATAGCCCTCACCCGAGATCTTGGCGGGCATGCCCGGGAAGAAATCGTTGACCAGCGCGCGCGACAGGCCGACCGCTTCGAAATTATAGCCGCCGCGATAGCTGGAGATCACCGCGATCCCCATTTTCGACATGATCTTGAGCAGGCCGTCATCGACCGCTTTCTTGTGACGCTTCAGGCACTCGTCGAGCGAGAAGCCCGCGAACAGGCCGCGCGCATGGCGGTCGGCGATCGCGGCTTCGGCCAGATAGGCGTTCACCGTCGTCGCACCGACGCCGATCAGCACCGCATAATAATGGGTGTCGAGGCATTCGGCGGTGCGGATGTTGATCGACGCATAGGAACGCAGGCCGCGCCGCACGAGATGCGTGTGGACCGCGGCCGCGGCGAGCACGCCGGCGATGCCGACGCGATCGGCGGCGATGCGCTCATCGGTCAGGAACAGCTCGCTGCGCCCTTCGCGCACCGCCTGTTCGGCCTCGGCGCGGATGCGCTGGATCGCGGCGCGCATATCGTCGCCGCCGCCGCCCGCGGGGAAGGTGCAGTCGATCTCCGCCGCCTGGCTGGCGAAATGCGTCTTCAGCCTTTCCCAGCCGGCACAGGTGAGCACGGGCGAATCGAGCACGAGCACGCCATCCTGCCGCACCCCGGTGTCGAGGATGTTGGCGAGGTTTCCGAAGCGCGTCTTCAGGCTCATCACCTGGGTCTCGCGCAGCGAATCGATCGGCGGATTGGTGACCTGGCTGAAATTCTGGCGGAAGAACTGGCTGATGATGCGCGGCTTGTCCGAAATCACCGCGAGCGGCGTATCGTCGCCCATCGAGCCCACGGCTTCCTTGGCATCCTCCACCATCGGCGACAGGATCAGTTCCATATCCTCGAGCGTCTGGCCCGCCGCCACTTGCCGCCGGGTCAGTTCGGCGCGTTCGTAGCGCGGCGTCGCCCAGTCGGGCGCGGCGCCTTCGGGCAGGCCGGGCAGATCGTCGAGCGTCAGGAAGCGGCCGACCATCTCGGCATAGGGCCGCTCGCCGGCGATACGATCCTTGATCGCGCGATCGGCGTAGAGCGTGCCGCTGTCGAGATCGACCGCGATCATCTGGCCGGGGCCGAGCCGCCCCTTTTCGATGATCGCGCTTTCGGGGACGACGACCATGCCGGTCTCCGATCCGACGATCAGCAGATTGTCGACGGTGCGGGTGTAGCGCAGCGGACGCAGCGCGTTGCGGTCCATGCCCGCGACCGCCCAGCGGCCATCGGTCATCGCCAGCGCGGCGGGCCCGTCCCACGGCTCCATCACCGACGCGAGATACTGGTACATCGCCCGGTGGTTGTCGGGCATGTCGTCTTCGGCCTGCCACGCCTCCGGCACCAGCATCAGCTTCGCCGTCGGCGCATCGCGGCCCGAGCGGCAGATCGCCTCGAACACCGCATCGAGCGCCGCCGTGTCGGACGCACCCGCCGGGATCACCGGCTTGATATCCTCGGACTGCTCGCCGAAGGCGAGGCTGGCCATCTTGATCTCGTGGCTCTTCATCCAGTTCTTGTTGCCGCGGATCGTGTTGATCTCGCCATTATGGGCGAGGTTGCGGAACGGCTGGGCCAGCCACCATTGCGGGAAGGTGTTGGTCGAATAACGCTGGTGGAAGATCGCGACGCGGCTTTCGAAGCGTTCGTCGGTGAGGTCGGGGTAGAAGACCGACAGGCTCTCCGCGAGGAACAGCCCCTTGTAGATGATCGACCGGCACGACAGCGAACAGATATAGAAGCCCGAAATCTGCGCCTCGATCACCTTCTTCTCGATCCGCCGGCGGACGAGATAGAGTTCCTTTTCGAACTCGGCGGCGTCCTGTGCGTCGGGAACCGGCCCGGCGATCATGATCTGCTCGATCTCCGGACGCGTCTCCTGCGCCTTGCGGCCGATCACCGACACGTCAACGGGCACCTGGCGCCAGCCATAGATGGTGTAACCCGCCTCGATGATTTCGCTTTCGACGATGGTGCGGCATGTCTCCTGCGCGCCCAGATCGGTGCGCGGCAGGAAGATCATGCCGACCGCCAGCCGGTTCGGCATCGGCCGGTGGCCCGAATCGGCGATCGCGTCGTCGAAGAAGCGGACGGGCAGGTCGACATGGATGCCGGCGCCGTCGCCGGTCTTGCCATCGGCATCGACGGCGCCGCGGTGCCACACCGCCTTCAGCGCATCGACCGCCGAGGCGACGACGCGGCGCGAGGGGCGGCCGTCGGTCGCGGCGACCAGGCCGACGCCACAGGCGTCGCTTTCGAATTCGGGGCGGTACATGCCGAATTCGGCGATGCGCGCGCGCTCCGCTTCGCTTGCCATCAGATCAGTGTGTCCGGTCATGGCCATCGCCTTCTTCGTCCTTGGTGTCCGCGGGGTCGCGCAGATCCTGTTCCTTCACGCCCATCAGGCGGGCGAGCTTCTCGCGCTCGGCCTTGCTCAGTTCCGAGCTCTTGCGTGCCGGCGGCAGATGCGCGGTGGCATCCTTCATCGCCTTCATCATGTCGGGCATCCGCTTCATGATCTCGGGCATCATGGTCTGCATCTCGCCCATGACTTCGGGATCCATGTAGAGCAGCATCGATTCGGCGGCGTAGACGCTGCCCGTCGGCGTATCGAAGAAGCGGGAGAGATCGGCGAGCTGCGCCGCGCTGAACTTGCGCGCATAGGCACGCGCCAGCCCGGCGCGGAAGCGCGGTTCCATATCGTTCATCACGCCGGTCATCGAATCCATCATCGCGCGCATGCCGATCTGGGTGCGTTCGCGGAAATGGGGATCGTAGATCGCCATGATCTCGGCGATCGAGCTCTTGTCCATCTCCGCGACCTTCTCGGTCTCCAGCCCGCCCAGCCGGGCGATGTCGGCGATGGGCATATCCATCATGCCGTCCATCATGCTGCCCATGATCTTGTCCATGGTCTCACCCATCATGCGCTTGTACGTGCCGACGGGGAAAACCTTGGCGACCACCAGCGTGGCGGCGTCGAGCTGTGCGGGCGCGATCGGCGCCGCGGCGGGGGCCTTATCCTGAGCGTGGGCAGCAAGCGACGTCAGCGCGAGCATCGCCGCGCCGAACATCTGCGCGAAGCGCAGAATGCTCCCTCTCCTCTTCAGGGGAGAGGGCTGGGGAGTGGGGACCGTCGAGTCAGGATAAACACCAATACCGAAGCCTCTCCCGACACCCCCTCTCCCGATCTCGCTACGCTCGATCACCCTCTCCCCTGAAGAGGAGAGGGTATGAGGCGTCACCATCGCCGCGCGCATCATGCCGCCACCTTCGCGCGCACCGGCGCCTTCGCCTTGGCCTTCAGATAGGCGTGCATATGATCGGCGACGTCGCGGCCGTCGCGGATCGCCCAGACGACCAGGCTGGCGCCGCGGACGATGTCGCCCGCCGCGAACACGCCGTCCAGGGATGTCTGCATCGTCTTGTGATCGACGCGCAGCGTGCCCCAGCGGGTGACCGACAATTCCTCCGCGCCGAACAGCCGGGGCAGATCCTCCGCATCGAAGCCCAGAGCCTTGACGACCATATCGGCGTCGAGCCGGAATTCGCTGCCCGGATCGGGTTCCGGCGCGCGGCGGCCCGAGGCGTCGGGCGCGCCCAGCCGCATCTTGGTCGCGCGCACGCCCGACACCGCCTCCGTCCCGTCGAACGCCTCGGGTGCGGAGAGCCAGACGAACTCGACGCCTTCCTCCTCCGCATTGCGCACTTCGTTCTGCGAGCCCGGCATATTGGCGCGATCGCGGCGATAGAGGCATTTGACCGATTTCGCGCCCTGACGGACCGCGGTGCGGACGCAGTCCATCGCGGTATCGCCGCCGCCGATGACGACGACAGTCTTGCCCGCCGCGTTCAATGCGCCGCTTTCGAAGTCCGGCACGCTGTCACCGAAGCTCTTGCGATTCGACGCGATCAGATAGTCGAGCGATTCGATCACGCCCGGCGCGCCGACGCCCGGCGCCTTGATCGCGCGCGCCTTGTACACGCCGGTCGCGACGAGCAGCGCGTCGTGACGCTCGCGCAATTCGCCCAGCGTCGCTTCCCGCCCGACCTCGAATCCCTGATGGAAGACGATGCCGCCCGCGGCGAGCCGGTCGACGCGGCGCATCACCACGGGCTTTTCAAGCTTGAAGCCGGGAATGCCATAGGTCAGCAGCCCGCCGGCGCGATCGTGCCGGTCATAGACATGGACTTCATAACCCTGACGGCGCAGCAGCTCCGCCGTGGTCAGCCCCGCCGGCCCGGCACCGATGATGCCGACCGACTGGCCGCGATCCGCGCCCGCCACCAGCGGCTCCACCCAGCCTTCTTCCCAGGCGGTGTCGGTGATGAATTTTTCGACCGAGCCGATCGTGACCGCGCCGTGGCCGGAGAATTCGATGACGCAATTGCCCTCGCACAGCCGGTCCTGCGGACAGATGCGGCCGCAAATCTCGGGCATGGTCGATGTGGCGTTGCTGAGTTCGAACGCCTCGCGCAGCCGCCCCTCCGCCGTCAGGCGCAGCCAATCGGGGATATGATTGTGCAGCGGGCAATGGACCGAGCAATAGGGCACGCCGCATTGCGAGCAGCGCGCCGACTGTTCCTCGGCCTTCACCACTTCATATTTGCGCGCGATCTCCTGAAAATCGGCGGCACGTTCGGCCGCGTCGCGCTTGGGCGGATAGGCCTGCCCGCGTCCCACGAATTTCAGCATTGGATTGTCGGCCATGAAACATCCCCGGTCTTGCCGGAGTCGCCATAGCGTCAAAATCGGCGGAGTCACGCGGATTCCGCATTTTAGGACAGCATATATGTCCTATTTTAGCGTGCCCTCGGCTCTTTTGGTCGCTCGCGCCGTCCGAGCAACAAAATTATAGCCGATTCGGACCTATCTCATCAGCAGCCAGATCAGGGCCGCGCTGCCCGCGATGATGCGATACCAGGCGAAGGGCGCGAAACCATGGCGGCTGACGATGCCGATGAACCAGCGGATGACGACCAGGGCGACGATAAACGACACCGCGAAACCGACGCCGATCGAGAACCAGTCGTCCGAACCGAGCGCACCGCCCGATTTGTAGAGATCATAGGATGTCGCGGCGAGCATCGTCGGCACCGCGAGGAAGAAGCTGAATTCGGCGGCCGCCTTGCGCTCCACCCCCAGCCCGAGCGCGCCCATGATCGTCGCGCCCGAGCGGCTGACCCCCGGGATCATCGACAGGCACTGGACCACGCCGATGCCGAGCGCGGTTTTCCACCCCATCGTCTCGACGCTGGTCGTGCGCGGTTCCTTGACCATGCGTTCGATCACCAGGATCGCGATGCCGCCGACGATCAGCGCGACCGCGACCAGTTCCGGGCTTTCGAGCATCGCCTTGACCATCTTGTAGACGAGCAGGCCGACCACGGCGGAGGGCAGGAAGCCGAGCGCGATGTTGCGCGTGAAGGCGATGGCGGCGGGATCGCACCGGCCGAGCCCGACGAACACATCCCAGAAGCGCCGCCAATACAGCACGATCACCGCCAGGATCGCGCCCAATTGGATCACGATATCGAAGGAGGAGGAGACCGGGGAACCGAGCATTTCGCCCGCCAGGATGAGATGACCGGTCGAGGAGACGGGGATGAATTCGGTCAGGCCCTCGACGATGCCGAGCAGGATGACGGTGAAGAGCAGGCTGATCATGCTGTATCCTTGTGGGAGACGCGAAGGGGGCGGTCAGGACAGGGCCGGTGACGTGAACGGGCGCGCCCGCACGCCCCCGATGCCGGAAACCGGCCGGGAGTGAACTGGCAATACGATCTATCGTGCCGCAAACGGCGCGGTCGAGTGCGGATTCGGTGCAGGCCGCGTGCAGATGCCCCTGCGGGCATGGCTCAGGCCGCGCCCTTCACCCCGCCGAATCGGCCGTGGCGGCGATATTGGACCAGCCAGCCCGGCGCGGCGGCGGCCAGCGGACTGGGCACGATGCCGAAGGCGGACAGGCCGGGCGCATCGGCCGCGGCGACATTGTCGTTCGCCAGCATCAGCCATTGATCCCAGGTGATCGGCGCGCCGGGCAGGAAGCCGAGCCGCGCGATCGCCGCGCCCGCGACATCGGGCACGTCGACGATCATCGGGCTCCGGCCCGTCTCGTCGGCGATCCATTGCTGGAGCGCGGCCATGGTCAGCACCTGCGGGCCGGCCAGTTCATAGGTCTTGCCGGCATGGTCGGCGGGATCGAGCAGAGCCTGTGCCGCCGCGCTCGCGACGTCGGCGACGTTGACGGGCTGAAGCTTCACCGCACCGCGAATCACCGGCAGCACGGGCAGGGCGCGCATCATGCCGGCAAAGCGGTTCACGAACTTGTCCTCACGCCCGAACACCAGGGAAGGCCTCAGGATCGTCGCCGCGGGGAAGGCCGCGCGCACCGCCGCCTCGCCCTCGCCCTTGCTGCGCGCATAGGCGGAGCGCCCATCGGCATCGGCGCCGATCGCGGAGATATGGACGAGCGATTCGACGCCGGCGGCCGCACAGGCCTTTGCAACATTGGCGGCGCCGTCCTTATGCACTTCGAACATATGATCGAACGCGCCGGCGAGATTGATGACGGCATGCGCGCCCGTCACCGCGCGCGCCACGCTCTCCGCCTTGGTCACATCGGCGGTGACGAATTGCACCTGGCCCAGATTGCCCTGGGGCTTCAGATAAAAGGCGCGGCGCGGATCGCGCTCCGCAAAACGGACGCGCGCGCCCGCCGCGAGCAGCCGCTGCGCCACATAGCGGCCGATAAAGCCGCTTCCGCCGAACATCACCACCAGCCGGTCCATCGCACCATTCCCGATCAAAAAAACGTGCCCGCGCCATGCCAAGCTGCGATGATGATGACAAGCGCCGTTGACAAGCACGCACGCTCTCCCCTATCGGCGCCAGCCTACCCCGTGCCCAGATGGCGGAATTGGTAGACGCACCAGCTTCAGGTGCTGGCGCTCGCAAGGGCGTGGAGGTTCGAGTCCTCTTCTGGGCACCACTTTCTGGCGCTAAGTGTGTCCAGCAAAGTCCAGTAAGCGACTGGTTTCACAGCAAAAATCGACCGATGCTCGCCGCATAAACTTCCGGCGACGTCCGGCTGGGACCAGCAACAGCACCATCACGGCGATGGCGCCCTTGATGGTCCTCCGGATCGACCCGGTTTTGCTGGGAAGACCGACATGCTGACACATATCAAGATCACCTCCGCCAAGCCTGCGGCGAAGGCCTACAACCTGCGCGATTCGCTCGGCCTCTACCTGACCATCAAGCCGCACGGTTCAAAGCTCTGGCGCATGAACTACCGCTTCCTCGATAAGCAGAAGACCTTGCACCTGGGCCCCTGGCCCGGCCTCGGCCTCGCCGAGGCACGCACCAAACGAGACGAGGCCCGCAAGCAGATTGCAATCGGTTTCGATCCCGCGGTCGAGAAGAAGCGCGCGCGGATCGCCGCCAAATATGCTGCCGGGAACACGTTCGAAGTCGTTGCCAAGGAGTGGTTGGAGAAGTGCGGGCGCGATGGGCTCGCGCCGGTCACGATCGAAAAGACCGCCTGGCTGCTCGCTAAGGCCTATCCCGTCATCGGCAGCCTACCGATCGCGCAGATTACGCCCCACGAGGCGCTTGCCGTGCTGCGCAAGATCGAAGCGACTGGCGCTTACGAAAGCGCGAGGCGCATGCGCAGCGTATTGAGCCGGGTGTTCCGTTATGGCGTTGCCACGGTTCGATGCGAAAAGGATGTGGCGCGAGACCTGCGCGGCGCGATTGCGACACCCAAGGTAAAGCACTTCGCCGCCATCACCGAACCCGAGGAGGTCGGCAGGCTCCTGAACGCCATCGACGGCTATACCGGCCACATAGTAACCCGCATGGCCATGCGGATCTCCCCACATGTTCTTCTTCGGCCGGGTGAACTTCGACTCGCTCGCTGGACCGACGTCGACATCGCGAAAGCGATCTGGTCGGTTCCGGCGGAACGAATGAAGATGCGCCGGCCGCACCGCGTGCCTCTTTCCCGGCAAGTGCTGGAGATGCTGGAAGAGCTCCGCGCATGCACTGTCTACTGGCAGTATCTCTTCCCTGGACTGGGCAAGCCACGCCGCCCCATGTGTGAAAACAGCGTCAATCAGGGGCTGCGCCGCTTGGGCTATACATCGGACCAGATGACCGCGCACGGGTTCCGGGCGATGGGCGCCACACTCCTAAACGAGATGGGCAAATGGCATCCCGACGCGATCGAGCGACAGCTCGCGCATGTGGATACCAATCAGGTACGGCGCATTTATGCACGCGGCGAATATTGGGATGAGCGCGTCGTGATGATGCAGCATTGGTCGGACTATCTCGATAAGCTGCGCGACGGAGGGAACGTCATTCGGGCGGACTTCGGCAACATCGCCGCCGCGAGATAGGCAGGGGGTCTGTAGGGCGTGGATAAAGCGCCCTACAGGGCTCAATGCTCGGTGAGTCGCTTCAGGCTCTGATACTTGATCAGCGTGGCGCGCCCGACCTTCACCGTTTCGAGATCACCGGATTGGATCAATTCATAGATGCGCGACCGGCTGAGGCCGGTGATCTTGACCGCTGTGAGAATTCGAACGGTGAGCGGCTCAATTTTTTGTGCCACGCTATGATCATCCATTTATGGTCACCTTATATCGGGTGCTGCCTTGCTGTCCCAGCGCCTGTTGCCGCAGCAATGGTTGATCACCCGGTCGGAGCAAGACCGAACCAAAGCTGGCCCACCAGGATCGCTGATCGTGCAGCCGATCAATCATATGCGAAATTCCTGGCCGCGCTTAGCGCCCGTCTGACGCATGGAATGACCTTTTGGGTGCAGCCCGGCACTGCGGGTGCAGAATGACGGTCACTATGGCGCTGTCTGCTCATTCAGCTCGCATGCGCGCTGCCGCGCGCGATCTTGTTCATCGAGGCTGGATAAGGACATCGCGCTGCGCGCGCTGGCGTTGGCCTCCGGCGTCGGTCTGTCGGGTGGGCGTCGCTGCCCTGTAGGCCCGTCGCGGCGTGCCGCAACCCCGGCTCTGCCTGGGTCCTCCACTCTGTTCCGGCCGTTCCGGTGCGGCCCGCCTTCCTCGACGGGCCTGTCGGTCCGCTCCTGCCGCCCACCCGCCATTCCGGCGCCGGTTGCGGTGGTTGGAGGAGTGAAGGGCCATGGAGAGAGATCGCAACAATCGTCAGAGCATCTATGCCGAAGTGACCGCGCGCGTGATCGCGGAGCTGGAAGCGGGGCGGCTGCCCTGGGTGAAGCCATGGGACGATGCGGCCTGCGCGTGCGGCATGCCCGCCAACGCGGTATCGGGCCGGCGCTATTCGGGAATCAACATCCTGATCCTGTGGCATGCGGTGATGGAGGGTGGCCACGCGTCGCAGCGTTGGCTCACCTACGCCCAAGCTCAGGCAGTGGGCGGCAATGTCCGGTGCGGCGAGAAGGGGACGACCGTCTGCTATGCCGACCGGTTCACGCCGAAGACCGAACAGGAACGCGCCCGCGATGAGGATCGCGAAGCGCGGCAGATTGCTTTCCTCAAGCGCTTCACCGTCTTCAATGTCGACCAGTGCGAAGGCCTGCCCGAAGCGCTGATCGGAGAGGCGGACCCGCTGCCCGAATGCGAGATCCTGCCCCAGGTGCAGGCGCTGATCGATACGAGCGGCGCGGACTTCCGGATCGGCGGCAACGAGGCCTTCTATGCCCCGGCGCTCGATTTCGTGCAGGTGCCGCCACAGCAGGCCTTTGTCGAGCCGATTAACTGGCATCGTACCGCGCTTCACGAACTGGGCCACTGGACCGGGCATCGCAACAGACTCGACCGCGACCAGTCGGGCGGCTTCGGCACACCTGCCTACGCGCGTGAGGAACTCGTGGCGGAAATGGCGAGTGCCTTTGCCTGTGCTGCACTCTCGATCACGCCGACCGTGCGGCATGCCGATTATATCGGCGCATGGCTCGATGTCCTGCGCGAGGATGAGCGCCATATCTTCCGCGCCGCCAGCCTCGCCAGCAAGGCGGCCGATTATCTGCTCGCCTTTGCACCCGGAAACGAACCGGAGCGCGTGTCATGACCGCGCGGGACAAGCATTCGCGCACCGAGATCGAACGGATCGAGCGCATGCGTCGAGCCATCGAGATGATGGAACCGGGCCACCGTGCGATCTTCGAGCGCGTCCGGTTTCAGGACATGGATTATTCCCGGATCGCCAGTGAACTCGGCATCACGATCGATGAGGTCGAGCGCGGTTTCGCGCTGGCGCTGGCCCATATCGATCGGGTTTGCGAGCGCGATCCCTGAATATCGCGGCAGCGCTGCCCTCCCTAACATTAGGGATGGCAGCGCCATTATGGATGCGCTCAGTCTTGCCAAAGACTCTCCTGTCCGTGAGAAGCGAAAGCACCGATGCGTAGCGATCTTTCCCATCTGCCGGCGGCCAAGCAGCGCGACCTGGAGCGCGTGCTCGCG
>JASBTC010000148.1 GCA_030148625.1 Sphingobium sp.
CGCCGCCGGCGCATTCGGCCTGCCCGGATTCGGCGCGCCCGTGTCCGGCGGGTTCAGCGTGAAGGAGGGCTTCGGCGAAATCGTCCTGCCGCTTCTCGATGCCGAAGGCGCGGTGAAGGCCGATCTGAACGGCGCGGTCCGCTATTCCGACTATAGTACCAGCGGCGGGATCTGGTCGTGGAAAGCCGGCGCGACGGTACGCCTGTTCGAGGATCTGCTGCTGCGCGCCACCCGATCGCGCGACATCCGATCGCCGAACGTCAGCGAGCTTTTCTCCAATCGGGCGATCGGCATCGGACCGCTGGTCGACCAGGACACGGCCGGCCGCACCGGTACGCCGGGCTATAATCCGAACCCGGCGCAGGTGACGACCTATGGCGGCGGCAATCCCGATCTGGTGCCCGAGATCGGCAAGACGCTGACACTCGGAGCATCCTATGCGCCCTCGTTCCTTCAGGGCTTCAACATCTCCGTCGATTATTACGACATCGAGGTGAAGCGCGCGATCGCCACGCTTTCCGGATCGAACCTCACTCTGGCATGTGCGCGCGGCAGCGCCGCCGCCTGCGCACGCATCACCCGGGATTCGACCGGCACGGTGACGCAGGTGCTATCGAACGTACAGAATATCGCGAGCTTCGAAACGCGCGGGCTGGATTTCGAAGCGTCCTATTCGATTTCGATGGATCGGATCGACGTGGATCTGCCGGGCACACTGCGTTTCCGCGCATTGGCAACCTATGTGGACCGCTTCATATTCGACACCGGCCTGACCCGGGTCGATACGGCGGGCGATGTCGGCGACGCCACCGCCAACAGCATCCCGCACTGGCGCGGCGTCCTCAGCGTGAATTACCAGAATGATCGGCTGGGGCTGGATGCCCGGTTGCGGCACATCGGCGGTGGCAAGTTCAATCACCTGCTCACCACGCTGGTCAACAATGAGATCGGCTCGCGCACCTATGTCGATATCGGCGCACAGTTCAAAATAGCCGACCGCTTCACCCTGTTCGGCAACGTCAACAATCTGTTCGACGTCAAGCTGCCGATCACCACGACCAGCAGCATCTACTATGACACTGTTGGAACCGCGTTCACGGCGGGTGCGCGCGTGAGTTTCTGACCGGGACATAGCGACATGGGCGGCCGTCCGATACGGCCGCCCTTTCACCCCTCCGCCACATCCTCCGGATCCAAACGCATCGCCCCCGGGCCTCGGCGTCTCGTTCACCATCAGCCCGAACGGTTGGGAGATACCAGATCGCAGATTCGTAAAACGGACCGCCGACTGGCGCCCAATTGTACACGTCGGAAAGATCGGGCAGCATCGAGAGATGAAGCCGGTCGGCATTGTCATCACGTCAGCGACATATTGGTTTTTTGTGGCGCTTTGCTTCCTCGGCATCGCCGTGGGCGATTGCGGATCGGCATTGGACATCGAGGCTTGCGTTGCGGAGAAGCGTCTTGAGGCAATCTGCCTATTGGGAGGGGCATGCGTCCTTTATCTACCGGCTCTATGGCTAGCGGTTTGCAACAGGCGCCCATAGTTTTTTGTAGCGTAAAATGGCTTCCCTCTAACCTTCGCCATTCCGGCAACGGATATGAGTCGGAGTGCTCCAAACCTGCCCTGCCGCTTTCGGGAGAAAAGCGCCACACCGGTCCGCCAATTCCCGTTGCGGGCCGCCATTCATGCGATAGGATCGGGCATATCGCCACACGGGGCCGGAACGATGGACTTGGGTGCCTTGCTTTTGCCGTGGTTCGCGCTCGCTGCCGCGCTTCAGTCTCAGACCGACTCTGAAACGCCTGCGCCTGCCGATTCTGCGGCGATCACGATCACGCCGGACAATGTCGAGCTTTTCGGTGCCGGAGAATTCGCGTTCAAATTCGACCCCGATGCTTTCGACGTCGATCCGCCCCCTGGAGGCAAAGAGCTCTCGCTCACGGTCCGGCTGTGGTTCGATGCTTCAGGGGAAAAGGCGGTCGCGTGCGATGTCGGCTGGCCGTCGCTGCGGCAGGCGACGCAAACCGCCTGTGCGCAGCTTATGGCGTCGGCCACGTTCCGCAGAATGCCCGGCATGGTCGCCGCGCTTGGGCGGGGTTTTGTCGATGTGGATTTCGGCTTTTACAGAAATCCGCGGGATCACACGGCGAAGATCAAGACCTGGGCGCTTGCCCGTCCAGGATATACGAATGCGACGATCCTCTATCCGCCCGATGATATTCCCGACGCCGATCGCCTGAAACCAACGGATGGACAGCTCAAATACTCGTTCAAGTCCGACGACTATCCGCCCGTGGCAATTCGCTACGGCACGGAAAGCCACAGTAACGTCCAACTCGGCATAGGCCGGAACGGCCGGGTCAAGACCTGCCGGCCGATAACATCGTCGGGCCGTGGAACGGCCTATATCGACAATCGAACCTGCGCATTGTTCCTGCAGCGCGGTCGCTTCGAATTCGCGCCCGGCGCACCGGCTTATGACGGGGTGCGCTATTTCAACAAGCTGATACGCTGGTGGCTGCCGGAAGTTTAAGGTTCCAGCCCTACGGGATGTCGGGAATGCTTCACCATTTCCGCAGCCCCCCGCTATCCGAGACTTGCCGGCGGAGGCCAGTATCCCCATCAAGACAGAGCGCGATCCGGTTAAGGGACACGAGGTCGTAGATTCATATCCGGACCGTCGACAAGCGCCCCAATTGCGGTCGCTAGCCCCTCAAAGAACGAGCGTCGCTGACCGCATCCGCACCGGACTCCATGTCCAACCAATGCGCGTTCCAGCACGCCTCAAAACCACGTTCTTCACTAAGAGATTTCAATTCTGGGCTGATCTCGGCCATTAGAGCCAAAAACATGGTCCAATGTGCAACATCCAACTCCTCTCTTGAGGGCGTTGTTACCTGATGTCCGGGGCCGCTGACGCTTACCGTGTAGATCACTCCATAGTCATCGGGATCCACGAAATCCTTCGCGACTTCGCGGAATGAGGGTGATGCTATATAAGCCAGATATGCGGCACCAATGAGTGTCATATATGCGCGTTACCATCCCATGGGTCCGCTCTCCACCCAAACTCGGTCATGTCCCCCGCAGCCGCAAGCGCCGGATCCTGCCAGTCGGCTATCGGGAGGGAAAGCGGCCTGACGGCTAACGCCCCATTTGTCGCTGTTCGATCGATGGCTGGTCTATCCCGATAGCGGCCGTTGGCGATCCTGCTAAACAGGTGGACATGAAGCGATTTTCAGATGCCCTCTTCAGCGTCCATCACGTCACCATATTTTTTGTCATGGTCTGGATTGGAACGGCAATCGTGGCCGGAGAAGCATTGGGTTTCTGGCAGCCAGATTACCGAAGATTGTTGCTTGTTATGATCCTGGCCTATTGGGCAGGCGTGATTTGCAACCTTGGCCTTTTCGGTCGCCGCAGGAACGACAGATAGGCTCGTTCACGCGCCAGTCCCGGACAGTCGCCCTAACGCCCCACTTGCAGACATCGGCGGGATAGCTAGGTTCGCCATAACCTTAGCCGAGCCGGTGGATCAGACTTGGCGAGGTGATCAACCGGGGCCTAGAAATGGGCAGAAGGATGTCCACCGTCCTCCCGGTACCAGCGCCCTCCAACGTCCCGTCGGTCAGCTAACGCCCCACTAGCAGGCATTCTTATTGCACCTAAGATACGGCCCATGAAGATTGCTTTGGCCCTCTGCGCACTCGTTTTGGCGACAAGTGTTTCACAAGAGGCCGGCTCAACTCGCCGCCCGAGTGGTTTCGGTGGTGGTTTCGGTGACACGTGCAAAAATCCCTAAATTCTCGCTCCGCTGCCTGGCCGCGTAGTCATCAGAGAGTTCAGGGGGTTTTGCACGTGTCACTGGTATTCACCAGTGATGACGAGCTTGGCAAATTGAGCATTTAGGGATTTTTGCACGTGGCACCGTAATACGCCACTTGTTGAAGCCGGACTTCCGAAGGCGGCCTTTCCGCCAACATCTAGAGTTTCGGACGCCGCGAGGCGTCGGAAACTTTAAACGATTGCGGACATTTCGGTTTATCGACAGAATGCGCCTATGAACGCAGCCCGTTTCGTCCAGGCCGGCTTTTTCGTCACGGGACTGGCGTTATTGGTGGTCACATTTTTCGGCATCGGCGGCTGGGTGGGCATGGCGATCGCCTTGGCTCTGACCATGCCATTTACGGCTCTTATCATGTTCGGGATGAAGTGCTCTAGTTGCGGCGTCAGCTACTATTTCACCCCCTCTAGCGGGGGATGGAACTTGACAGGAGTAAACATGCTCGAACCTGTTTCCAACCATTGCCCGAAATGCGGAGCCGCTCGATAGGTGGCAAGGAGCGCCCTCTTTCCACCAATTTCGGCCACCCCCGCTTCTGAATTCACGACCCAGCCTCTATTGAGGTGACGAGGATTGGTTGCCCCCTGGCCAATCCTTCAGCCCTCCGCCACATCCTCCGGATCGACCCGCATCGTCACCCCCGGCCGCGGCGTCTCGTTGACCGTCAGCCCGAAAATATCGGGCCGCGCATAATGGCCGACCACGTCGAGATCGTAGCGCGCACCCGCCAGCTCGGCGACGTCGATCGTCGCGGTGATCAGCCCGGTCTCCATCTCGATCGGGCCGGCAAGCACATCGCCCAATGGACCGACGATCATGCTGCCGCCACCGATCAGCGGACGGCCCGCGTCCCATTTGTCCGCTTGCGTGCCCAGTTCACCGGGCGATGCCATCACCTGGCAGGCGCTGACCAGGAAGCAGCGTCCCTCATGCGCGATATGGCGCATCGTGCTGCGCCAGACGTCGCGATCGTCGACGGTGGGCGCACACCAGATCTCGACATTCTTCGCGTACATCGCCGTGCGAAACAGCGGCATATGATTTTCCCAGCAGATCGCGGCGCCGATCCGGCCCGCGCGGCTTTCGATCACCGGCATGGTCGATCCGTCGCCCTTCGCCCAGATCAGCCGCTCCAGCCCCGTCGGCATCAGCTTGCGATGCTTGGCGACCAGCCCCTGTCCCGGCTCGATGAACAAGGCGGTGCAATAGAGCGTCGATCCCGCACGCTCGATCACGCCCAGCACGATCGCAGCGCCCGTGCGATCCGAGAGCCCGGCCAGCGCCGCGACCTCCGGCCCATCGAGATCGACGGCATTGGCATGATAGCGCGCGAATGCCGCCCGCCCCTCCGGCAAACGATAACCCAGCCGCGTGCCGAAATCCTCGCCCTTGGGATAGCCGCCGAGCAACGCCTCCGGCATCACCACCAGCGACGCGCCCGACGCGGCGATCTCCGCCTCGAAACCGAGAATGGCATCCAGCGTGGCAGCCTTGCCGCGGGGGTCCGAGCCAATCTGGAGCGCGGCGATGACGGTGCCGCTCATGCACAGCGATCCAGCAGCGGCGCGGCCTGTCCGGTACCCGGCGGACCGAAGGGTTGCGCGAAGGTGAAGGCGTCCTCGCTCGGCCCGCATTGGCGCAACAGCTCCAGTCGCGCCTTGCCTTCCGCGGGCGTCGGGCGATGGCCGGCGGGAATCCACCAGAGCGCCATGAAGAACTCCATCCGCTCGAACCATTCCTTGCGGCGACGCATGATCTCCAGATGCGCAGGATCGCGATAGGTAAAGCCGGCCAGTGCATCGATATCGACCCAGGTCGACATGTTGACGATCACGTCCGGATCGTCGAACGCCTGGATGTCGGTGGCATTGCCGCCCTCCCCCACCAACCGCCAGACGAAACCCGGGCTCGCTTCAGCGATCGCATTGACGCGATCGAGATTGGCGATGAAATCGGCATTGACCGGATCGGCCATCGGCAGGCGGAATCGCGCGATGTTGATCTGCGCCAGATGATGATCACGGGTTTCGGGCATGGCGATTTCCTGAAGCGTTGAATCGATCGCGGCAGCAATGCACATGCTTCGCCGTCTTCACAAAGCCTTTCACCCCGCCAACAGTTTCGCCAGTCGCGGCGCGACCTCGCGGACGAAATAGCGCACGCGCGGTGTGCGTTTCAGATCGGGGTGATACAGCAGCCAGAGTTCGGAGCCGAGCGCGTCGATCGGCCCCTCGACCGGCGCGATCGGCAGGCCGCGCGCCAGATAGGTCGGCAGCACGGCACGGCCGAGCCCGGCCGAAGCCGCCTGCGCCGCCGCCCACAGGCTGTTCACGCGCAGGCGCGGCGCCGGTTCCGCCCGCTCGTCCAGCCAGACCGCCGCCGGCACCGCCGACAGGCTCTCGTCGAAGCCGATCCAGGCATCCGCCCCGCCCGGCGCCGCGAACACGGCGAAGGCGATCTCGCCGATCCGGCGGCCGACCAGCGTCTCGGGCGGCGTGCTTGTCGGCCGCACCGCGATATCGGCCTCACGCCGCGTCATGTCCGCCATGGCATTGCCGATGGAAATATCGATCGTCAGTCCGGGATGGTTCGAGATGAAGGGCGCGATCGCCTGGGTCAGCATCGGCAGCACGGTGTCGGTGGTGGTGACCGACAGCGTTCCCGACAACCGCCCGTCATGCCCCGCCGCCCTGCGCGCCAGTTCGTCGAGCGTCGCCTGCATCGCATCGGACGCGGCGATCAGCTCCTCGGCAAAGGGTGTCGGCAGATAGCGGCCGTCGAGCTTTTCGAACAGGCCGAGCCCCAGCCGATCCTCCAGCCGGTGCAGCCGGCGATAGATTGTCGCGACATGCGTGCCGAGCACCGCCGCCGCGCGAACGGGCCCGCCCGCGCGCGCGATCGTCGCCACCAGGCTGATATCGTCATGCTCGATCATCTTCGCATTCATGCGAAGCTGATATGCACTGAAACGTCAAGCCTTTGCATGAATGCGACACTAGATCACCCACACCATCCAACGGGAGATCACCATGCCCACCCTGCTCCATATCGAAGCCTCGCCGCGCGGCGCGCGATCGGCCTCGACCGCGCTTGCCGCCCCTTTTGCCGATGCGTTCGCGGCGTCGGGCTGGACGATCGACCATCTGCCCTTGTGGCGCGCGGATCTGCCCGAATTCGACGGTGCGATGCTCGATGCCAAATATGTCCGTCTCGCCGGCAAGCCGCATGATCCGGAACAGGCCCGGGCATGGGCGAATGTCGAGGCGCTGGTCGATCGGCTGCGCCGCGCCGACCGGCTGCTGCTGTCGACGCCGATGTGGAATTTCGGCATCCCCTACAAGCTCAAACACTGGATCGACCTGATCACCCAGCCGGGGCTGAGCTTCAGCTTCGATCCCGCGACGGGCTACACCCCGCTGCTGGCGCCACGCCCGGTGACCGTCATCCTCGCCAGCGCCGGCGATTATCGCGAGGGCCCGAGCTGGGGCCGCCCCGATCTCGCCAGCGACTATCTCCGCGCCGCATTGGCGTTCATCGGCCTCACCGACGCCGAGATCGTGCATGCCGGCCCGACGATCGGCGATCCGCAGGCGATGATGACGGCGCGGCTGGCGGCGACCGCACGCCTGTCCGCGATCGCGGCGAAGGCCTAAGCGATGGGCAATGCCATGGCCTGGGCGATGCTCGTCGCCTCGGGACTGATCGACGTCGCCTGGGCCTATGCGGCGAAACGATCGGCCGGCTTCACCCATATCGGCTGGAGCGCGGTTTCGCTGCTGCTGCTCGCCGCCTTCATCATATTGCTGACGCGCGCGCTGCAAGTCCTGCCGCTCGGCACCGCCTATATCGTCTGGACCGGGATCGGCGCAGTCGGGTCGCTCGCACTGGGCGCGATCATGTTCGGAGAACCGGCCGGCGGACCACGGCTGGTCTTTGCCGGCATCGTCCTGCTCGGGATCATCGGGCTCAAGCTGGTCGATTGATACCAGGTTTCGATGAGTTCGACTCATCGAGATCTGGTATCAGCCCGCGCGGCGCTTGAGCGAACCGATCGAGGATGCGTCAGCATCTTCGAGATCGCGTATGACGCCGAGGTTCGTAGCGAAGCGCATCCATTTCCCATATTGGCCAGGACATGCCGTTCGCCGTCTTCGGAATGATCCTGTTCGCCGCCGCGCTCCATGCGATGTGGAATGCGGTGGTGAAGGGTGGCAGCGATACGCTGCTGACGACGGTGCTGGTGGCGGCATCGGCCGCTTTGCTTGCGGTCGCCGCCCTGCCCCTGTTGCCCGCGCCGGCCCCGGCGAGCTGGCCGTTCATCGCCGTCTCCGCGCTGTTCCAGATCGTCTATTTCATCCTGGTCGCCGCCACCTATCGCGTCGCGGACATGAGCCAGACCTATCCGCTGATGCGCGGCAGCGCGCCCCTGCTGGTCGCGCTGGCGAGCACGGCCTGGATCGGCGAGCCGCTGTCGACGTCCGCCTGGATCGGCGTGGCCGTGATCTGCGCGGGCATATTCGGCATGGCGGCGGACGGACGGCGCGGCGGCAATCGGATGGGCCTGCTGCTCGCCCTGCTCAACGCTGTGGTGATCGCCGGCTACACGATGATCGACGGCCTGGGCGTGCGGCGGTCGGGCGCACCTGCTGCCTATACGCTGTGGATCTTCCTGCTGACCGGCCTGCCGCTCCTCGGCTGGGCACTGCTGGCGCGGCGGCGCACGCTCGCGGACTATGCCGTGCGCAACTGGCATCTCGGGCTGATCGGCGGCGTCGGCACGCTGGCATCCTATGGCCTGGCGCTCTGGGCGATGACCATGGCGCCGGTGGCCGTCGTCGCGGCGCTCAGGGAAACATCGATCCTGTTCGGCACCGCGATCGCCGGACTGCTGCTCAAGGAACGGCTAAGCGCGGCGCGGATCGCAGCCGCCTGCGTCATCGCCGCAGGTGCCGCGATCCTGCGCATGACATGACAATCGGACGCAAGCGTGAAAGGCTGGGCGACATGAGGATATCGACGCTGATCGCGACCCTGATCGCCTCTTTGCTGCTGGCCTCCTGCTGGGAGGGAGAGGCCTGGTATGCGGCGAGCGAAGGCGAAACCATTCTTCCCGCCGGCGATTATCGCCTGGTCGAACCCGGCTCGCCCCCGGAAGGCGACGACATCCTCCGCGTCGCGCTGAATGATGATGGCAGCCAGTCGGTCACCGCCGAAACCCCTTGGCGCATCGTCAGCGTGCCCTTCGGGTCGCCGGCCGATCGGCGCTATCTCGTCCAGGTGCAGAAGATGGACGGCAAAGGGCATGACGATGGCGCCGCCTTCCTGCTGATGGAGGTCCGCGACGGGCGCTATCTGCTCACCATCCTGCCCTGCGGCGGGTCGGTGCGGACGGCGGTCGAGCAATCGGGCGGCTTTGTGAGCAGCGATCCCAACAGCGCATCGACCTGCAATTTCCGCGACCGGGCGCTGGTCGAGGCACAGCTCAAGGCCTTCCTCGCCGCACCGGACCGCGCAGGCCCCGACATGGAACTGGTCCGGGTCGCCCGCTGAGCATCCGCGGGCGCATCGACAGGATTTCGCGTCGATGCCATGATCGCCGTCCGGGGGAGGAAGAGCGATGCGGTTTTCGGGATTTGCGGTGACGTTCGGCCTCGCCTGTGCGGCCATGGCGAGCGCGCAGACCGCGCCGCCCGCCGATCCCCTGCTGGCGCCCTATGTGAAGCCCGGCATCCTGGCGAAGCTGCCCGACGGCCGCCGCATCCATCTCAACTGCATGGGCCGCGGCGCGCCCTCCGTCATCATGACCGCGGGCCTCGGCGACTGGGGCCAGACCTGGCGCAACGTCCAGCCCGCCGTCGCGCGCGACAATCATGTCCGCGCCTGTGCCTGGGATCGCGCCGGTTTCGGCTTCAGCGACGGCAGCATGGTGCCGCAAGGCGTCGACAACACGACATCGGATCTCGAGGCCGCGTTGAAAAGCGCCGGGATCAAGGGCCCCTATATCGTCGTCGGCCATTCGCTGGGCGGATATGAGACTTTGCTGTTCAAGGATCGCCATCCCAGGCAAGTGATCGGCATGGTGCTGGTCGATCCCAGCATCCCGCATCAGGAAGCCCGCCAGAAAAAGGCCGCCCCCGCGCTCCCCGTCTTCGCGGCGGAAATCTATGCCGAAATGCGGAAGAAGGCGCAGGGCTGCGCGGCGGCGGTGGCGCGCGGCGCGCTCACCCCGACCTCGCCCGACCCCGACGACTGCCTGGCCTATCCGCCAAGCTATCCCGGGCCGCTCTCCTCGGCGCTGAAGACGCTCGACATGGATCAGGCGCGCTGGGCGGCGACGATCTCGCTGACCGCCAATTTCGCGCGCAGCACCGAACTGGTCGCCAATCCCGCGCGCAACTACGGCTCAATGCCGCTCATCGTCCTGTCCGCGCTCAGGATGCAGGATCTGCCCCCCAACACGCCGCAGGCGGTGTACGACCAGATCCCCGCCTTCCAGGCCGATCTGGCCCAGGCGCATCGCGAATTGGCAGCGCTGTCCTCGCGCGGCGAGAACCGCCGCGTCGCCGACGCCTCCCATTATATCCAGGACCAGCGCCCCGACCTGGTGATCGCCGCGATCGGGCAGGTCATTGCAGGGGCCCGGCGGACGGCACGATAGACTGCCCGTCGGCCCTCTCCTCCCGTCGCTTCGCGACAGGGAGGAAATCACCCGAAACGCCTATTTCCGCTTGAAGATGTCGCCGCCGAGCACCAGCGTCGCGATCTGCCCGTCCGCACCGAAGGTGAAGCCCACCGGGGTCTGGCCGACGACGCTGATCTGGCCCAGGCTGGTCCACCGCGCCTTGAACATGTCGGCGCGCTCATGGTCGAGCACCGCCGTCGACGCCGGACGCGCGAGCATCAGCTTGCCGTCGGCCAGCGTGATCCGGATATCGCCGAGCAGGTCGCTCAAATAGGTGCCGGCATAGCGGTCGAGCGGCAACCGGGTCGGTGCCGCCGCCGCGGCCGGGCTCGCCGCCGCCTTTTCGCGCGCGATCCGGGCCGCGTCGTCGCTCGTCTTTTTCAGCACGGCACTGTGATCGGTCGCCGGGCCGCCCAGAAAGGCATCGAGCACGCGCAGTTCGACGGCGGTGGCCAGCAAATTGGGCAGGTTGTTGGTCAGCACGATCACGCCCAGCTTCTTTTCGGGCATCATCGCGATCACGCTCTGCATCCCGTCGATCCCGCCCGAATGCTGGACGATCTTCTGCCCGCGATATTCCTGCACGCCCCAGCCCAGCCCATATTCGCTGAACTTGAAGATCTTGCCGGGGCCGCCGCGCGGCACGATCTGGCCGGTGTGCATCTCCGCCAGCGTCGCGGGCGCGATCAGCTGCTTGCCCTCGAACGTGCCGCCGCCCAGTTGCAGCCGCACCCATTGCGCCATGTCGCGCGCGCTGGAATTGATCACGCCGGCGCCGCCGACATTGTCGATCAGGCGATAGGGGATCGGCACCATCTTGCCGTCGGACAGCGCGTGCGGGGTCGCGACATTGTCCATCCCCTTCAGCTCGGTGACGCTGGTATTGGTGCGGCGCATGCCCAGCGGTTCGAAGATGCGGCTGGTGATGAACTTGTCATAGCCGATGCCGGTGACCGCGGGCACGATCTCGCCCGCCGCGATGAACATCTCGTTTTGATACTGGAACTGGTTGCGGAAACCGAGCGACTCGGTCTGGAAACGCAGCCGCCGGATGATCTCCTTGCGGTCGAAGCCCGATCCGTACCAGAGCCCGCCATTGGTGACGACGCCGGTGCGGTGCGACAACAGGTCGCGCACCGTCGCGTTGCGCGTGACATAGGGATCGTTGAGCTCGAACGACGGCATATAATCATGCACCGCGCCGTCCCAGGCGATCTTCTTCTCGTCGACCAGCATGCCCAGCGCCGCCGCGGTGAACGCCTTGGTCGTCGATCCCATCGCAAAGATCGTGTCGGCGTCCACCTTGCCCGGCTTGCCTGCCTCGCGCACGCCGAAGCCCTTGGCATAGACGATCTTGTCGTCCTTCACGATCACGATCGACAGCCCCGGTATCTGCCAGGCCTGGCGCGCCTTCTCGATATAGTCGTCCAGCCCCTGCAGCGCGACATCGGTCGCCACCGCATCCGCCGGCGCCTGGACGGCAGTCTGGGCGCCGGTCTGGGCAGGGGCCGGAATCGCAGGCGCGACCAGCGCCAATGCCGTTGCGGACAGAACGACATGCTTCATTCGCGCGATCGAGATCATGATTTGGCGCCTCCCTTTATGGCGCGGACCATCGGCCAAGTCGCAAGATTATGCAACCCATGGAGGACAAATTTGTCCTGATCAGACAATTTTTTCCAAAAACTGATACAAAAAGTTGGTGTCCGAAATTAGTTGCCCCCGCGCACAGACCCTGCCGTTCGCCCGCCACTTTGCGCCCAGCGGGATTCCAGTATTTTCAGAAATTCATAAAAATACTATAAATTACATAAACTTAATTCACACCCCTCAATTCTCCGCGTCTCCGCGCCTCCGCGTGAATCCGTCAATCTGCAGACGTCGCCCAGGCGAGGATGGTTCGCGCGGAGGCGCGGAGACGCGGAGGATCATTCCCAAGCGACACACCGCTTTCGCCACTTCTCCTCTTCGCGCCTTCGCGTCTTCGCGTGAACCTGATGATTTCAACGCAGCCGCCCGAACCCGCATGGCTCACGCGAAGCCGCGAAAGCGCGAAGGCCGTTGAGGATGGAACTTGCACCCTTTCCGCGAAAACCCCGGTCAGCAATGGGGAAAAGCCCCCTCAGGGCTGCCCCGCATACGCCTTCACCAGATCGTACAGGAAATCCCGCCCGACCATGACCGAGCGGATCTCGCGGCGCTCGTTCAGCCCGTGCGCGCCATTGCCGTCGGGGTCGCCCCAGCCGCCGGGCACGCCATAGGTGGGGATGCCGATCGGCGCCAGGAATGTGGCGTCGGTGGCGCCGGTCGACATCGACGGGATCAGCGGCACGCCGGGGAAATAGCGTGCGACCAGCTTTTCGGCGGGCTCCATGATCTTGCGGTCGAGCGGCGGGGTCACCGCGATCGGGCGCAGCCGCCCGACCAAAGTCACGCTCACTTTCGGATCGCCGATCGCCTGTTGCAGCGCGGCGCGCGTCGTATCCTGATCCTCGCCCGGCGCGATCCGGCAATTCACCGTCGCCTTCGCCCGCTGCGGCAGCGCGTTGGCCGCGTGGCCCGCCTCCAGCATCGTCGCGACGCAGGTGGTGCGCAGCATCGAATTGAAGCTGCGATCGGCCGAGACGATCGCCTCCGCCGCCTTGTCGCTCGGATCCTTGCTCAGCTGCACCATCGCCCGGCCAAGATCGTCGTTGCGCACCGCCCCCGCCTTGGCGAAGAAGACGCGCGTCGTGTCGTTGAAACGGATCGGGAATTTATACGCCCGCACCTTCACCAGCGCGTCGGACAGTTCGTAGATCGCATTGTCATCGACCGGGATCGAGCTGTGGCCGCCCGGATTGGTCGTTTCCAGTTCGAAGCTGCGATTGGATTTCTCGCCCACCTGCATCGATTGGGTGACGACCTTGCCCTTGCCGTCGGTGCGGCCCCCGCCCCCTTCGTTCAGCGCGAATTCCGCGGCGATCAGGTCGGGCTTGTTCTCGGCCAGCCATTGCGCGCCGTTCATCCGCGCGCCCGATTCCTCGCCACAGGTCAGCGCCATCTTGATCGTGCGTTTTGGCTTGAAGCCTTCCCGCTTGAAGCGCGCCATGGTGTCGACCCAGGCCGCGACCATCGCCTTCATGTCGGATGCGCCGCGGCCGTAATAATAGCCATTCTCTTCGATGAACTTATACGGATCGCGCTCCCAATCCGCGCGCCGCGCATTGACGACGTCGAGATGGCCGAGCAGCAGCATCGGCTTCGCCGTCTTCGACGTTCCCGGCAGCACCGCGACCAGCCCGCCGTCGAGCGGCATGGTGTCGACCTTGAACAGCGTCAGCTGATCGTCGCTATAGCCCGCCGCCTTCAGCCGCGCCGCCATCTTCTCCGCGGCCAGGGTGCAGCTCCCCGTCGCAACCGACGTGTCGGTCTCGATCAGCTCCTTGTAGAGATCGCGGAACGCCAGCTGATCGGGCCGCAATTCGGGCGACTGGGCCAGCGCCCCGCCGGAGGAGAAAAGCGCAAACGCGCTGACGGCGGCGGCGAACGGATATTTCATCGGCATGTCCCAGAGATGATTGGCTCCGCCAAGGGCTATGGGCCGACCACGCCCCTGTCAAACGGGTTGCCCCCACCTGTCATCCCCGCGAACGCGGGGATCCAGCTTTTCCGTGAAGCGTCCGGAAAAAGAAGAACAAGCGGTATCCCCGCCTCCGCGCACTGGTGTCCGGAATTTCTTCAAGACGCGAGACGGCGTGATTTTCTCCTCTCCATCGAAGATGGGGAGGGGACCGCCGGCCAACGGCCGGTGGTGGAGGGGAAATGCGATATCGACGCCGCGCGCGGCTTTTGGGCGACTTTCGCACGATTTTTTCCAGTTACGGCGAGGAATCGTGCGTCGCAATTCCCCTCCACCACGCCGCTTCGCGCCGAGTGACGGGTCGATCGTGCCCCCGGCACGGTCTTGGATTG
>JASBTC010000166.1 GCA_030148625.1 Sphingobium sp.
CCAGGAAGTCGTAAGTGTCCTTCGCGGCGACGCACTGGACCAGCGCCTGCGGATCGGCGAGGCCGATATCCTCCACCGCCGCGCGCGTCAGGCGGCGGAGCACGTACAGCGGCTCCTCTCCGGCGGTCAGCATCCGGGCGAGATAATAGAGCGCCGCCTGCGGGTCGGACCCGCGGATCGATTTGTGCAGCGCGCTGATCAGATTGTAATGCCCCTCGCGATCCTTGTCATAGACCGCGACGCGGCGCTGCAGGAACGACGACAGGCCAGAGGGGTCGAGCGGTTCGGGCAGATCGACGGAATAGAGCGTTTCGACCTGATTGAGCAGGAAGCGCCCGTCGCCATCGGCAAAGGCGACCAGCGCGTCACGCGCCGCATCGGTCAACGGCAAGGGCCGGTCCAGCTCCCGCTCGGCGCGGGCGATCAACTTTTCCAGCGCGGCCCGATCGAGCCGATGGAGGATCAGCACCTGTGCACGGCTGAGCAGCGCGGCGTTCAGTTCGAACGACGGATTTTCGGTGGTGGCGCCAACGAGGGTGACCGTGCCGTCCTCGACATAGGGCCGGAAACCGTCCTGCTGCGCGCGATTGAAGCGGTGGATCTCGTCGACGAAGAGCAATGTGCGCTGGCCCAGCCGCGCATGCTCGCGTGCCTCGGCGAACGCCTTTTTGAGATCGGCGACGCCCGAGAACACCGCGGAGATCGCAAGGAAGCGGAGGCCCACTGCATCGGCGAGCAGCCGTGCGATCGTGGTCTTGCCCGTGCCCGGCGGTCCCCAGAGGATCAGCGAGGAAAGCTTGCCCGCGCTCACCTGTCGCCCGATCGCGCCCTCGGGGCCGGTCAGATGTTCCTGGCCGACGACTTCGTCCAGCGTGCGCGGGCGCAGCCGGTCGGCGAGCGGCGCATTCGCGTCCAGCAATTTCTCTGAGTCGTCGGGTGCGAAAAGGTCGGCCATGCGGGCCCCTAGATAGGCAGCCGCGCCAGCCATGTCATGCCCGCGAGCGTCGTAATTCGGCGTCATGAACCGCTGAAATCGGTCCGTTTCCGATTTTCTGCATGCGTCGATCGATGTCGCTCTTGCAAAAAGATCGAATCAAGATATATCTTAAGCTATCTCGTAACAGACAAGGAACTACGAAATGCGTTTTGGAATGGGTTATGGCGCCTGGACAGGTGGCCATCATTCTCGCCGTGGTCATCACGGCATGAGCGAAGACGGCGAAGGGCGTCGCGGCCGGCGCCGCGTGTTCGACGGCGGCGAATTGCGGCTGGTGCTGCTGCGGCTGATCGCCGAACAGCCGCGCCACGGTTACGATCTGATCCGTGCGATCGAGGAGCGGACGAGCGGCGCCTATGCGCCCAGCCCCGGGGTCATCTATCCCACGCTCACTTTGCTCGACGACATGGGCCTGATCGGCGAACAGCAGTCGGAAGGGTCGAAGAAACTCTTCGCGGTCACCCCGGCGGGCGAGGCGCATCTCGCCGAGCGGGTCGAGGAGATTGACGGCCTCTTCGCCAGGCTCGATGCGCTGGGCGAGCACCGCGCCCGTACCGAGGGCGGCTCGATCCGCCGCGCGATGGGCAATCTCCGCCAGGTGCTGGTCAACCGGATGAGCGAAGGCGATGTCGACGAAGACAGGCTGCATGCGATCGTCCAGGTGATCGACGATGCCGCGCGCAAGATCGAGCGGTTGAAATGAGCGGCTTCGCAGCGACGGCCAGCGTGCCGACCCAGTCGGGCAGCCGTTACCTCCAGCAATTGTGCAAGCATTGGCAGCATAATCTGGACGTCGCCTTCACGCCCGAGCACGGCACCGTGGTGTTTCCCAAGGATGCGCGCGGTGCCGATCACCCCGGCGACGGGCTGGTGACGATGGATGCGCGGGCGGAGACGCTCGAGGTGCGCATCGACGCGACCTCGGACGAACAGCTCGAAGGCCTGAAAGGCGCGGTCGCGCGCCACCTCGACCGCTTCGCCTTTCGCGAAGCGCCGCTGGCCTTCGATTGGCGGGCGGTGACAGCGTAAGCCGCTTTTTCTCCTCCCTGTCGCGAAGCGGCGGGGAGGGGGACCGCCGGCCAAAGGCCGGTGGTGGAGGGGAAATGCGATGCATCCACCCACTCCTGATCAACGGCGATATCGTAATTCCCCTCCACCACCTCGACTTGCGCCGAGGCGGTCCCCCTCCCCACGCTTCGCGTAGGGAGGAGAAAATGGATCAATCCGTATAGGGCAGCGGGCTCTGCCGAGGTGCGCGGCTGCCCGCCAGGCGCTGGCGGACGATGCGGAGATAGCCGTCGACCAGTGCCTGGTTGACCGCGTCCCAGCCGTAACGATCGGCGGCCTTGCGGCCCGCCTCGCCCGCGGCGGCGCGGGCCTCGCCATCCTCGCAATAATGCTGGAGCGCGTCGGCGAAGCCGGCGATCGCGCCCGGGCGGACCAGATGTCCGCTGATGCCGTCCTTGACCAGGCTGTCGCTGCCCGTCGCCTTGGCGGCGACCACCGGCAGGCCCGAGGCCATCGCCTCGAGCGTGACATTGCCGAAGGTCTCGGTGACCGACGGATTGAACAGCATGTCCATCGAGGCGACGGCGCGCCCGAGATCGGGCCCTGCCTGGAAACCCGCAAAGACGGCCTGGGGCAGGCGGTTGCGGAACCATTCGCCCGCAGGACCCTCGCCGACGATGAGCACGCGATGCTTCACGCCGCGACGGACGAGGCGGTCGATCGCGTCCGAATAGACGTCGAGCCCTTTTTCCATCACCAGCCGGCCGACAAAGCCGATCGCGACCTCGTCATCGGCGATGCCGAGGCCACGGCGCCAGTCCAGGTCGCGGCGGTCGGGGCGGAAGATCTCCTGATCGATGCCGCGCGTCCAGATGCCGACATCGTAGCTCATCCGCTGTTCGCGCAGGAGCTGCGCCATCGATTCGGATGGCGCGAAGATCGCGTCGCAGCGCTGGTAGAAGCGCCGCATCGCCGCCAGCGCCAGCGGTTCCAGAAAGGCGAGGCCGTAATAGCGGAAATAGGTCTCGAACCGGGTATGGACCGACGCGATCACCGGCTTGTCCCAGCGCCGCGCCAGACTGACCGCGCGGTGGCCCAGGATTTCGGGGCTGGAGACATGGAAGATATTGGGGGCGAAGCGCTTGATGTCGCGCTTGATGCCGGGCGGGATCATCACCGGCGCGCGATATTCGGCGCGCCCCGGAATGGCGATCGCCGGCACGCCGACCAGATCACCCGTCGCTGGAAAGGCGGGTTCCTTCACCACCGGCGCATAGACGCGCACCGACGCGCCCTGGCGCAGCAGATAGCCCACCAGCCGGTTGAGCGCCTGGTTCGCGCCATCGCGGACATAATTATAATTGCCGCTGAACAATGCGATGCGAAGATCGGTGACGTCCATAAGCGGCAAGCCCCTAGAGATTGTTCGAGCAAGGGGAAAGTGTTTGTGATTCCGGCGAGGCTGTGGAGGTCGGTTCGACCAACAGGATCATGCGCTCGTCCAGGGTTATTTATCCGAACGGCACCACCATATTGGCCGCGTCATGGCCGATATCGGCGGCGCCCAGATGGGCGATGCCCGAGACATGGCACCAATGCGCCGCAATCTCCTCCACATCCTGGCCAAAGGCGCGGTCATTGGGCGTGACGTCGCTGATCCGGCCGAAACGGATGCCGGCGACCGCGCGGATGCCGGGGTTGCCGGTGATGTGGCACAAAGTCCGGTCGATCCGGTAATGATGCTCGGCCACTTCCTCCAGCAACAGCACATGGCCGGACAGATCGGGCTGGAGCGGCGTGCCGATCAGCATGCTGAGGATCGTCATGTTGAACGCCGCGTTCGGCACGTCGCCGAGGCCGGGCTCGAGCGATCCGGGATCGCGCTCGACCAGCCAGCGCAGCGCCCTGTCGGTGGCGGCCTCGCCACCGTCGCGGCGGATATCGACGGGCATCGGGCCGTGCGCGACCGTGCCGAGGCCGAGGCCGTAAAGCCCGCCAAGCAAGGTGCCGGCGTCGCTATAGCCGAGAAAGGCCTTGCCGCGTGCGGCGTCGGTCAACCGGCCGATCGCGCCGGGCGCGATGCGGCAGGCGCCATAGCCGCCGCGCGCGAACCAGATCGCATCGAGATGCGGATCGTTCGCGGCCTCGACAAAGGCGGCTTCGCGCACGCAGTCGCTGCCCGCGAAATGCCCCGCCTCGACGAAGCATTGCGGATGGAAGACGAGTTCGACCGTGGTGCCATAGAGCGCTTCGGCGCGCGCGATCACGCGTTCGGCGATCGATTCGTCGATCGGACAGCTCGGTGCGACGACGCCGATCCTGGTTTTCATCGCCTTCATCCCCGTGCGCTTGCCCAACCCGTCAAAAGCGTCAATAGCGCGCGCCCATGACCAGGGCCAAAAGCTATTTCTTCTGCGGGATCGGGGGGAGCGGAATGTTGCCGCTCGCCTGTATCGTCAAGGCGCGAGGCGCCATCGTGAAGGGATCCGACCGCGCGTTGGACCAGGGGCGCACCGCCGCCAAGTTCGACTTCCTCAAGGCGCAGGGCATCGCGCTCTTTGCGCAGAACGGCAGCGGCGTGACGCGGGCGGAGCAGATCTTCGTCACCTCGGCCGCGGTCGAGGACGATATCCCCGACGTGGTCAAGGCGCGCGCGCTCGGCGCCCCCGAAATGCGCCGTGCCGACCTGCTCGCGGAACTGTTCAATGGTTCGCGCACCAGCATCGGCGTGGCCGGCACCAGCGGCAAATCCACTGTCACCGGCATGATCGGATGGATATTGAGCGCCACGGGGCGCGATCCGACCGTCATGAACGGCGCGGTGATGAAGAATTTCATCGGCCCGGAAACCCCCTTTGCCAGCGCGCTGGTCGGGGCCGGCGAGAGTTTCGTGAGCGAGGTCGACGAAAGCGACGGATCGATCCAGCTCTACGATCCCGATATCGCGGTGCTCAACAATGTCTCGCTCGACCACAAGTCGATCGAGGACCTGCGCTCGCTGTTCGGCGGCTTTATCGGCCGTGCCGATTGCGCGGTGATCAATGCCGACAATGAGGAAGTGGCGAAGCTGGCGGCGATCCTGCCCGATGGTGTCGCGCTGACCTATGGCATCGATCGCGGCAGTGCCTATCTCCGCGCCGAATCGGTCGTCGAGGCGCCGGACGGCGTCGCCTTCACCGTGGTCGAGCGATCCGATGGCGGGCGCGCCGAGGTGCGGCTGAAGGTGCCGGGGCGCCACAATGTCTCCAATGCGCTGGCCGCGATCGGCGCGGTCCGGGCGTGCGGCGTGTCGCTGGTCGACGCGGCGACGGCGCTTGGCGATTTTGCGGGCCTGCGTCGTCGTCTGGAGGTGATCGGTCAGGCGAACGGCGTGACCGTGATCGACGATTTCGCGCATAATCCCGACAAGATCGCGGCGACGCTCACGACGCTCCACGCCTTTCCCGGTCGGCTGCTCGTGATGTTCCAGCCGCATGGCTATGGTCCGCTCCGCACGATGCGCGACGAACTGGTCGCCGGTTTCGTCGAGCAGCTCGGGCCCGAGGATGTGCTGATCATGCCCGATCCGGTCTATTATGGCGGCACCACCGACCGCAGCGTCGGCGCCGCCGAGATCGTTGCGGGGGTGAGCGCGGGTGGGCGCCAGGCCGAATATCTGTCCGAACGTGTTGCATGTGGCGAACGACTGACCATCTTGGCGAGACCGGGCGACCGGATCGTGGTGATGGGCGCGCGTGACGACACGCTGAGCCAGTTCGCCGCCGATCTGCTGGCGCGAATGGAAGGATGACGAATATGCAGATGGCGCACTACACCGTGATCCGCGACGGCGACGTCTGGCGGATCAACCTGACCGGCAAGAATTACGGGCCCTATGCCACCCAGTCCGCCGCGATCCGCGATGCGATCGACACCGCGGAAAAGGCGGTGACCACGGGCTATCAGGCGCGCGTGATGGTGCAGGAACAGGATGGCAGCTTCCGCGAGGAATGGCGTTCGGCGCCGGCGGTGCCTTCGGTCTGATCGGAGGATGAGTCGCGATATCGTGCCCTCACGGTGTCATCCCCGCGGACGCGGGGATCCAGCTTCTTCTTCGTCTATCTGATGCTTCACGCAATAGCTGGATCCCCGCATTCGCGGGGATGACAGATTAGGTCGGGTGCCCCCCTCAAACCCCCAGCGTCTTGTCCACCGTTCCGCGCGTCACCGAATGATAGCCGGGGCGTGCCTTCAGATAGATGGCGCGCGCGGCGGGGCCACCCCATTCGGCCTGGGCGTTGAGCGCTTCGAACAGCGGCGCCACGAATTTGCGTCGTCCCATGCTGGTGAGGAAGCGGTCGGCCGAGGCAAGTGCGGGATCGTAGCGATTGCCGATCGCGAGCATCAGCCAGGCGAAGCGGATCTCGCTGTTGCCGCTGTCGGAGAGTTTCCACGCCGCATCGAGCGCGGCCAGCCGGTCGGCCGGCAGGGTGCGCGGCAGGCGGCCCAGGAAGCGCTGATAATGCTGGGTGGTCCAGCCCGTCCGGTCCACCGCCGCGGCATCGCCATTCGCCGCGAATGTGGCGGCGGCGCGGTCGACCGCGACAAAGGCGGTCGAGCGGATATGGACGGCATTGTCGGGCAGGCCGGGCTGATAGACCCAGCGCTCGACGCCGATCTTCGCTTCCTCGTCATCCTTGAACAGATTGGCGCGCATGTCGGCGATAAGGCCGGCACTGGTCTGCGGCTTGAACGCCAGGCGATCGAAATAGCTTTTGAGATAGGCGTCCCAGCGCGCGCGGCCGACCGTCTGCTCGATCGTGCGCAGGAACACCGCGCCTTTCTCGTACGCGACGTCGGTCATGCCGTCGTCGGGATCGCGTCCCTTCAGGTCGAGATGCAGCCGGCTGTCGGGCGCATTCTTGCCGCCGACTTCGGCGAAGGCGGTCTCCATGTCGCTCCAGCCGAGATCGGCGAGCATCGCCGCGCGATCGGGGCCATAAAGCGCTTCCATGATCCGGGTCTCGAAATAGACGGTGAAGCCCTCGTTGAGCCAGAAATCGTTCCAGGTCGCATTGGTGACGAGATTGCCCGACCAGCTATGCGCCAGTTCGTGCGCGATCAGGCTGACCAGCGATCGGTCTCCGGCGATGACGGTGGGAGTGACGAAGGTCAGCGTGGGATTCTCCATGCCGCCAAAGGGAAAGCTGGGCGGCAGCACGAGCAGGTCGTAGCGGCCCCAGCGATAGGGGCCGTAGAGGCCCTCGGCGGCGCTCACCATCTTCTCCAGGTCGGCGAACTCGCTGGCGCTGCGCTCGAGCATGGCGGGTTCGGTCCAGACGCCGGTGCGCGGGCCGATCTCCTTGAAGGCGAGATCGCCGACCGCGATCGCGATCAGATAGGGGGCGACGGGCTTGTCCATCCTGAAGCGGAAGGTGCGGCCGCCGTCGTTATTCTCGCCCTCCGGCGTCAGCCGGTCGCCGCTCATCACCGCGACCAGTTCCTCGGGCACGGTGATGCTCGCGTCCCAGCTCTGGCGGATGCCGGGGCTGTCCTGTGTCGGAATCCAGCTGCGGTTGAGGATCGCTTCGCCCTGGCTGAACAGATAGGGCGAGGTCTTGCCGGCGGTCTGGTCGGGCGACAGCCATTGCAATGCGGGCGCACCGGGCGCGGAGGCATAATGGATCACGATCTTCTTCGCGCCGCCGAGCTGGACGGTGAGCGGCTGGCCATGGATCGAATCGCCCTTGCCGAAAGCGAAGGGGAGCTGGCGCCCTTCGGCGTCGGTGACCTGCTTGACCGCGAGATTGCGGCTGTCGAGCACGACTTCCTTGGCGCCCGCCCTGGTCTGGAGATCGAGCGTCGCCGTGCCCGTCATCACCTTCGCGTCGAAATCGGCGGTCAGGTCGAGCGAGACATGGGTGACGCGCGCTTCCTCGGGCTTTGCGAAACTATGGCTGTCCTTCGCTTCATCGGTGGTGAGCACGGGGGCGACCTGGGGTGCGCCGGCATTCTCGCTGGCGGGTTGCGGATTGCACGCGGCGAGCGTGCAGACCAGCAGGGCGGGAAAGAGCGTGCGAAGATGCATGAAGGCGCGGCCCATATAGTGAGCGCGCGAAGCTAGAACAGGAAAGCCGGGCAGGGAAGGCCGGACGGCTGTGGTTCGCCGCAAGTGCGAATCCCCCTCTTCCCTGCCGAAGATGAGGAGGAGGGGGAGTCTGTCGCGTTTTCGATCAGCGCCGGGCGGTCTGGCCGAACAGCAGCGCGCGGGCCTTCTTTCCTTCTTCGGTGTCCGCCTCCAGCGGCTTGCGCAGCTCGGCGCCCACCGCCCGACCCTTGATGAAGGCCTCGCGCGCGCCGCAGCGTTCGATCCACGCCTTGGCATTGGGGAAATCGTTCAGGTCCTGGTCGACGCGCTCGGCGAGCACCGTCCATGGCCAGATCGCGAAATCGGCGATCGAAAGCGGCCCGGCGACGAATTCGCGATCGGCCAGCCGCGTGTCGAGCACGCCCAGGAGGCGATTCATTTCCTTGGTGTAGCGTTCCAGGCCATAGCGCAGCTTTTCGGGATCGGGCTCGATCGTGGGCGCATAATGGCGGAAATGATTGGCCTGGCCCGCCATCGGGCCGACGCCGCCCATCTGCCACATCAGCCAGCTTTCGACCTCGGCCTGCTCGCGGGCCTTGGAACCGCCGAACAGGCCGGTCTTGCGCGCCAGATATTGCAGGATCGCGCCCGACTCGAAGATCGATATCGGCGCACCGTCGGGCCCGTCGGGATCGACGATCGCGGGCATGCGGTTGTTCGGGCTGATCTTCAGGAATTCGGGGGTGAACTGCTCGCCCGTGCCGATGTTCACCGGATGGACGGCATAGGGCAGGCCCATTTCCTCCAGCGCGATGGTGATCTTGTGGCCATTGGGGGTCGGCCAGTAATAAAGTTCGATCATTGGGATCTCCTTGCCCGTGCCACGCGGCGTGGAGATGGGGGCGGCCCGGCGGCGGGACAAGTCATCGGATGCGCCCGCCGCCGCCCCGCAAAACACTTGCGGACCGGCCACGCTCCATTCATGTCGTCCGGCGCAGGGATGGAACAAGATTCGATCGTGAGAGGGATGTTCATGAAGAAAGCGTTTGGTTTCACCGCCGGGCTGGGTCTGCTCGTGCTGGCGTCGATCCCGGTGGCCGCCTCCGCCGCGCCCGGGCCGAAGCCGCCGGCATTCGCGATGTGCGCGGTCTGCCACAAGGTGAATGCGGGCGAGAAATCGGCGATGGGCCCCAATTTGTGGGGTGTCGGCGGCCGCAAGGCGGCGGTTTCCACCTTCGCCTATTCGCCTGCGTTGAAACAGTCCAACATTACCTGGACGCGCGACAAGCTGATCGCCTTCGTCTCGGATCCGCGCAAGACGGTACCGGGCACCAAGATGGTCTATGCCGGGCAGAAGGATCCCAAGGTCGCGGCGCAGATCGCCGATTATCTGCTGTCGCTGAAATAGGCGGTTCCGCCCCGGATCATCGATCCGGGGTGCGACAATTTGCGACAAAATAGCGCTGGTCCGCGATACTTTCGGGACAGGTGTGCCGGATAAGCCGTCTCATCGGCGGCGATCCATGCGTGCCGAGTCTCGAAAGAAGGACCGTAGGATGAAGAAGTTGATCGCAATCTCCGGCCTGGGCGCGATAGCGCTGGCCGGCGGGATCGCTATGGCGCAGCCCGGTGACGGTCGGGCGCCCAATGCGCCGCTGACCCGCGCCGACGCCGCCGCGCGCGCCGATGCGCGTTTCGACCGGATGGACGCCGACAAGGACGGCAAGCTGACCGAGCAGGATCGTGCTGTCCGTGCCAAGGCGCGTTCGGACCGCATGTTCGCGGCACTCGATGCCGACGGCAACGGCCAGGTCAGCCGCGCCGAGTTCGACGGCGCGCGCGAGAAGCGGATGGAACGCCGCGAGGCGCGCAGCGAGCGCGGTCCGCGTGGCAAGGGCCGGATGGGACATCGCGGCTTTGGTCGCGACCGGATGGGCGGCATGGGCGGCAAGATCGACGCCGACGGCGATGGCGTCGTCACCCGCGCCGAATTCCAGGCGCCCGCACTCGCCATGTTCGACCGCACCGATGCCAATAAGGATGGCACGGTGACGCTCGAGGAACGTCAGGCGGCGCGCGCCGCGTGGCGGGCAAAGCGCGCGGGAAGCTGATTTCGACGACCCGATCCCGGGCGGACGAGCGCCGTTGCGCATCGTCCGCCCCTCCGGCATGAACGAAGGCAGGCCATGAGCGACCGTCCCCACCTCCTCCTTGTCGACGACGAGCGCTCGATCCGCGAGCCGCTTGCCGCCTATCTCCAGAAGAACGGTTTCCGCGTGACTGCGGTCGGCGATGCCGCCGCGGCGCGCCAAAGGTTGGCGGGCTATGCGATCGATCTGGTCGTGCTCGACATCATGATGCCGGGTGAGGACGGGCTCAGCCTGTGCCGTCATATCCGCGAGACCGGTGAGATTCCGGTGATCCTGCTGACCGCGCGCAGCGAGGAGACCGACCGTATCGTCGGCCTGGAAATGGGCGCCGACGATTATGTGCTCAAGCCATTTTCGCCGCGCGAACTGATCGCGCGGATCAAGGTGATCCTGCGCCGCGCGGGCAATGGCGGCGCGCGCCACCGCGCGCCCGAAAGCGAAAGCTATGCCTTTGCGGGCTGGGTGCTGAAGGCAGGCGAGCGGACATTGGTCGACAGCGACGGCGTCTCGGTGCCGCTTTCCACGGGCGAATATAATCTGCTGCTCGCGCTGGTCAGCCGGCCCAACCAGGTGCTGAGCCGCGACCAGCTGCTCGACATCACCCAGGGGCGCGAGGCCAATGCCTTCGACCGGGCGATCGACAACCAGATCAGCCGCCTGCGCAAGAAGATGGAACCCGATGCCAAGAATCCGACGCTGATCAAGACCGTCTGGGGCGGCGGCTACACCCTGTCGTCGGAGGTTCGCAAACTGTGAAGCAACTGCGCCTCTG
>JASBTC010000169.1 GCA_030148625.1 Sphingobium sp.
CTATCATATCGAATGGGACACCGGGCACGCGCACCCCGATGCCTTGCCGGTCGGCCCCGCCCCTGCCGAAAGGCACAGCCCCGGCGGGGGTTGATGTCGATCAGCGGCCGATCAACGCCTGATCGACCATTTTCCGTGCAATCTCCCGCTCGCCCATGATCGTCAGATCGGCGCCGAGCTTTTCGAGATGGGCGATCTCGTCATCGGAATGCGCGCGCGCGACGATGCGGATCTTGGGATTGAGCTTGCGTGCCTGGGCGACGATCTGCCCCGCTTCGAAGCTTTGCGGGATCGCGACGAACAACAGCCGGGCATCGCCGATTTCCGCGTGCTTGAGCATATCGGGATTGGCGGCATTGCCGAACAATATCGTCGCCTTTTCATCGTCGGGAAGTGCGACGACGTCGTCCTCCGCCTCGATCACCGTGAATTTCTCACCGGCTTCGATCAGGCTCTCGCCAACGGCCCGGCCGACGCGGCCATAGCCGATCAGCACGACATGGCCCGCGATCGGTGGTTTGGGCTGCCCGCCGATCGCCGCCTCCCCCTCGCCCATTGCCCGGCCGATCACCTTATCGATCAGGACGAACAGAAAGGGGTTGAGCAGGATCGAGATGATCGCGCCGGCCAGGATCAGATCGCGCGCATCGGCCGGAATCAGTTTCAACGACGATCCAAGCGTCGCCAGAATGAAGGAGAATTCGCCGATCTGCGCCAAACTCGCGGAAATGGTCAGCGCGGTCTTGTCCGATCGGCCGAAGCCGCGGACGATGGCATAGGCCGCGATCGACTTGCCGAAGATGATGATCGCCACCGTGCCGATCAGCGGCAGCGGATCGGTGATCAGGATATAGGGATTGAACAGCATCCCCACGGACACGAAGAACAGGACCGCAAATGCGTCGCGCAGCGGCAGGGTCTCCTCCGCAGCACGCTGGCTCAGCGGCGATTCGGCCAGGATCATGCCCGCGAAGAATGCGCCGAGCGCGAACGAGACCCCGAACAACATCGCCGCCCCGAATGCGACGCCGAGCCCGATCGCAAGCACCGCGAGCCGGAACAGTTCGCGAGAGCCGGTATGCGCCACATGATGCAGCGCCCAGGGAATGACGCGCCGGCCGACGATCATCATGAAGGCGACGAAGGCGATGACCTTGCCGACGGTGATCGCGAGCGTCGTACCGATCGAATGATCGCCGCTGGTGCCGCCGGCGATCGCCGGAAGCAGGACAAGCGCCAGGACCATGACCAGATCCTCGACGATCAGCCAGCCGACCGCGATCTTGCCGCGTTCGGTGTCGAGGATGCGGCGTTCCTGCAGCGCGCGGAGCAGGACGACGGTACTGGCGACCGACAGGGCCAGGCCGAAGACGAAGCCGGCGGCAAGGTTCCAGCCCAGCAGATGCGCCAGCCCCATGCCGAGCAGGACCGCGACCGCGATCTGCACCAGGGCGCCGGGAATCGCGATATTCTTGACCGAAAGCAGATCGCGAACCGAGAAATGCAGCCCGACCCCGAACATCAGCAGGATGACGCCGAGTTCGGCCAGTTCGTTGGCGATCGCCTGATCGGCGACATAGCCGGGCGTGAAGGGGCCGACGATCACGCCAGCGAGCAGATAGCCGACCAGCGGCGAGATTCGGAGGCGGAAAGCCAGCGCTCCGAAAATGAAAGCGAGCGTGAGGCCCGCGACGATAGTGGCGATCAGCGGCGTTGCGTGCGGCATCAATTCTCCCGGAATATGCCTTTGCTAACGGCTGGATTCGCAGATTGCGACCCCATGGCGATGCTTTTTCTACCCAAATGCTGGAAATCGACCGCTTCAGCCGCAATGGTGCGTCATGGCCATTTCAGTTGAATCCCACGCCTTCAGCGATTCGCTCGTCATCCTGGGCGCGGCGGGGCTGGTGATTCCGGCATTCGCACGGTTCCGCATCAATCCGGTGATCGGCTTCATCCTGGTCGGCATGCTTGTCGGCCCGTCGGGGCTGGGTTCGCTCGTTGGCCAGGCACCATGGCTCTATCATTTCACCATCACCGACGCGCATTCGATCGAACCCTTTGCCGAACTCGGCATCATCCTGCTGCTGTTCTCGATCGGGCTCGAACTGTCGTTCAAGCGGCTGTGGAACATGCGGCGGCTGGTGTTCGGGCTGGGGGCAGCGGAAATGGCCCTGTCCGGTGCCGTCATCGGCATCGCGCTCGCGCTGATCGGGCAAAGCTGGGCCGGAGCGATCGGCCTCGGGCTGGCACTGGCGCTATCCTCCACCGCGCTAGTGTTGCCGATGACGGGCACATCCAGCCCGGTCGGCCGATCGGCATTCGCGATGCTGCTGTTCGAGGATCTGGCCCTCGTCCCGATCATCTTCGCGCTCGGCGCGCTCGCACCCTATGCGCAGAGCGAAGGCGTCGACAATCTGGTGCGTACGCTCTGGCTGGGCGGGCTCACGATCGGGGCGATGATGGTGCTTGGCCGCCTGCTGCTGCCGCGGCTCTTCGCACAAGCGGCGCGAACCAAGAGCCCCGAACTGTTCCTGTCCGCCAGCCTGCTCGTCGTCATCCTTGCCAGCATCGCCACCACCGCCGTCGGCCTGTCGCCGATCGTCGGCGCGCTGCTGGCCGGACTGCTGATCGCCGAGACCGAATATCACACCGAAGTCGAAGTGATGACGGCCCCATTCAAGGGGCTGGCGCTCGGCGTGTTCCTGATCACCGTCGGCATGAGCCTGGACATTCGCGTGATCGCGGAAAACTGGCTGCCGCTGGTGACCGCCGTGGTCGGCGTGGTCATCGCAAAGACTGTGATCACCACATTGATCCTGCGGTTCAGCGGCGAACGCCCGGCCGTTGCGGCCGAAACCGGGCTGCTGATGTCGTCGCCGTCCGAAACCACGCTGATCGTGCTCGCCGCGGCGGTACAGGCGCAGCTCATCACCCAGCAGACCGCGGCTTTCTGGCAGATCGTCACCGCGCTTGGCCTTACCATCACGCCCCTGCTCGCGCGCGTGGGACGCGATGTCGCGCGCCGGGTCGAACTGCGCGACGCGCCGGCGGAGGATGCGCATGACGAAAGCACCCCGCGCGCGATCGTCATCGGTTACGGGCGTGTCGGGTCGCTGGTGTCGGACATGCTCAAGGCGCATGGCAAGCCGATGGTGGCGGTGGACGCCGATATCGATGCCGTCGCCCGTGCGCGTAAGGAGGGCTATCCCGTCATCTTCGGCGATATCGGCCGGCCGGGTCTGCTCGACCGGCTGGACCTCGACAATGCCGGTGCGCTGATCCTGACCATGGACGATCCGGTGCAGGTCGTCCGCATCACCACTCAGGTTCGCAAACGTTATCCCGATCTCACCATCGTCGCGCGCGCACGCGACACCGACCATGCCGCCGAACTCTATCGCGCGGGTGCAACCGACGCGGTCCCCGAAACGCTCGAAAGCTCGCTCCAGCTATCGGAAGCGGTGCTGGTCGACCTTGGCGTCGCGATGGGGCCGGTGATCGCATCGATCCATGAGAAACGCGACGAATATCGCAAGATCATCAAGGACCATGGCCAGCTCGACCGCGAGCCGCGGCTGCGGCGCACCAAACTCGGCGAACTGAAGAGCTGACCCTTTCCGTTCAGGCGGGCACCGACTCCAGAACGTCGCGTATCGCAGCCAGGGCGTCGGTCGCCTTGTCGCCATCGGGCCCACCGCCCTGCGCCATGTCCGGACGACCACCGCCACCCTGGCCACCAAGCGCGGTCACTGCCGCCTTGACGAGATCGACCGCGCTGATCGTGCCGACCAGATCGTCGGTGATGCCAACCGCGACCGAGGCGCGGCCATCATTGACCGCCACCAGCGCCGCGACACCCGAACCGACTCGCGCCTTCATCTCGTCCACCGCGCCGCGCAATCCCTTGGGATCGAGACCTTCGACCACCTGGCCGAGAAATGCATGGCCGCCGACCTGTTCGGGACCGGCCGCATCGGCCTTGGCCGCGCCGCCGCCCATGGCGAGCGCCTTCTTCGCCTCGGCCAATTCGCGTTCAAGCCGCTTGCGCTCGTCGAGCAGCGCCGCAACGCGCAAAGGCACTTCATCGGGCGCCGACTTCAATGCCGCCGCGGTTTCCTTGAGGCGTTCGTCACGGGCATTGAGCCAGAGGCGCGCGGCCTCGCCGGTGAGGGCTTCGATACGGCGAACACCGCTCGAAACCGCGCTTTCAGACACGATCTTGAAGATCGCGATGTCGCCGAGTGCATCGACATGGGTGCCGCCGCACAGTTCGACCGAATAGCGGCGCTCATCGCCATTGCCCATCGAGAGCACGCGCACCTCGTCGCCATATTTCTCGCCGAACAAGGCCAGCGCGCCGGCGGCGACCGCGTCGTCGGGCGTCATCAGGCGGGTCGTCACGCTCTCATTGTCCCGGATCTGCGCATTCACATCGGCCTCGATCTCGGCGACCTGCTCCGACGTGAGCGCCGAGGGATGCGAGAAGTCGAAGCGCAGCCGGTCGGGCGCGACAAGGCTGCCCTTTTGCGAGACATGGCCACCCAGTCGCTGGCGCAGCGCGGCATGGAGCAAGTGCGTCGCCGAGTGATTGGCACGGATCTGCGCGCGACGCTCGGCATCGATCGTCAGATGGACGGTGTCGCCCACCGCGATGTCGCCGGCCTCGACCACTGCCTGATGCGCGTGGAGCCGGCCGAGCGGTTTCGAGGTGTCCTTGACGGCCGCCTTGAAACCCTTGTCGTTGTCGATGACGCCGGCGTCGCCCATCTGGCCGCCGCTCTCGCCGTAAAAGGGCGTCTGGTTGGTCAAGATCACCAGCGTGTCGCCCGCAGTCGCGCGTTCGACGCGCTTCCCGTCCTTGACGAGCGCCAGCACCTGCGCTTCGCCCTCGGACGATGCATAGCCGATAAACTCGGTGCCGCCGAGTTCCTCGGCGATGTCGTACCAGATCTCGTCCGACGCCTTGTCGCCCGATCCCTTCCACGCAGCCCGCGCAGCGGCTTTCTGCGCGGCCATCGCCGCATCGAAGCCGGCACGATCAACGCTCAACCCGCGCGGGCGCAACGCATCCTCGGTCAGGTCATAGGGGAAACCATAGGTGTCATAGAGCTTGAAGGCGGTTTCGCCGGGAAGCGTATCGCCCTCTCCCATCGTCACCGTCGCTTCGTCGAGCAGGCGCAGCCCGTTCGACAGCGTCTGGCGGAATCGCGTCTCTTCCTGGGCGAGCGTGGCTTCGATCAGCGGCTGCGCGCGGACCAGTTCGGGAAAGGCCGCGCCCATCTCCGCCACCAGCGACGGAACCATCCGGTGCATCAGCGGCTCGCGGGCGCCGAGGATATGCGCGTGGCGCATCGCGCGGCGCATGATGCGGCGGAGCACATAGCCGCGCCCCTCGTTCGCCGGCAGCACGCCATCGGCGACCAGGAAGCCGGACGAGCGCAGATGGTCGGCGATCACGCGGTGGCTCGCCTGATGCTCGCCATCGGTCGCGGTGCGGGTGAGCGCACCGCTTTCGGCGATCAGCGCCTTGAAAATGTCGGTGTCGTAATTGTCATGGACGCCCTGGAGCACGGCTGCGACGCGCTCCAGCCCCATGCCGGTGTCGATCGACGGGCGCGGCAGATCGCCGACGATCTTGTCCTCTTCCTGC
>JASBTC010000186.1 GCA_030148625.1 Sphingobium sp.
AGGTGATGCAGATGGAGGCCGCGGTGCGCGAACGCGCGATTGCGTTGATCGAGGCGGTGAAGGCCAAGGGCAGCGACTGCGACGTCATGACGGACTTCGCCTTTCCCTTCGCGGTCAATATCTTCCTGCGCTTCATCGGGCTGCCCGACAGCCGGCTCGACGAATTCGTCGAATGGGCCAATGACCAATTGCATGGCGACGACGTCAAGCGGCCGGCGGCGGCGCGCAAGATCGTCGCCTTTATCGATGAGCTGGCGGAACTGCGCCGGCGCGAGCCCGCCGACGATTTCATGACCTTCGTCGTCCAGGCCGAGGTGGAAGGCCGCAAGCTTACCGACCGTGAGGTGCGCGGCATCGGCGTGCTGATCCTGATCGCCGGACTGGACACGGTGGCGGCCGCGATCGGTTTCGATCTCAACTATCTCGCGACGCATCCCGAGGATCAGCGCGCGTTGCGCGACGATCCGTCGCGGATCGTGCTGGCGGTGGAGGAATTGCTGCGTGCCTATCCCACCGTCCAGCTCGTCCGCGTCGCGACGCGCGACATGGATCTCCATGGCGCGCCTATCCGCACGGGCGATTATATCTCGTGCCCGACGATGCTCGCCAATCGCGATCCGCGAGAGTTTCCCGATCCCGATACGATCGACCTGGAGCGCGAGGATAATCGCCATGTCGCCTTCGCTTACGGGCCGCATCGTTGCCTTGGATCGCATCTCGCCCGGCGCGAGATCGTGATCGGGCTGGAGGAATGGCTGGCGCGCATTCCCGATTTCCGGATCAAGCCCGGCACGGCGCCGCTCACATTCGGCGGCCATGTTTTCGGCATCGAGGAACTGGAGCTCGACTGGTCATGAGAAGCGCGCGATTGATCCGGGTCGTTCCCGGCAAATGCCAGGGGCATGCGCGCTGCGCGGCGATGGCGCCCGACATTTTCATCCTCGACGATGACGGCTATATCCTGCCGGGCGATATCGTGGTGGGAGAGGGCGACGCCGAACGCGCGTGGCGTGGGGCCAAATCGTGTCCAGAGCGGGCGCTGGAGATCGTCGAGTAGGGTATCACGCAAGTTCGAGAGAGCCGCAAAATCGTGATGTCATCCCCGCGCAAGCGGGGATCCCGCTTCTTCTTTTTGCTGCCGCTTCACGGAAAAGCGGGATTCCCGCTTGCGCGGGACTGACAGAACAGGAGGTGGCTAGCTTTCTTTGCCTGTGTCTCAGTCGCGATCGATCCCCAGCGTCTCGCCCGTTTCCGCTTCCCATTTCGCATACCAGGGTGCGAGCTGACGCGCTCGAAACCCCGGCGCCATCGCCGTTTCCGACCCGATCAGCAGCGGGCTCACCGCACCGGCGGCCGACCGGTCCCACACGGGCAGCCCCGGGCCATTCGGATCGCCGCTGCGCACATAGTTGAGCAGATAGCCACGCATCATCCTGCCCACCGCTGCATCGCGCGGCGCCGGATCCTGCAGTGTGCCGAACCAGTAGCCCCGATCCTCGCAATGCGCGGCGCCCGGCACGGCGCCACGCCGCGCCTCGTTCACATAGTCGAAATGATAGGACCAGGCCGGCACACCGGTCCGCGCCGCCATCGCGGTCATGCCCATCACGGCGGCGGTGAAGATGAAATCGGTCTGGACCTGCCGGAGCAGTTCCTTCGTATCGAGTGGGCCATAGGCCGGCGCGATCGCGGCCATGTCGATGCCGAAGCGCTGCGCCAGCACTGCTGCGTCGAAACCCATCAGGCCGAACACGCTGGCTTCGTTGCCGGTCGATCCGCTGATCAGCGGCACCCGGGCGATGTCTCCGAGTGCGAAAGCGATCGACAAGGGGCGCGGCAGCCATGTGCCGTCGACGACAGCGCCGAAATCGGGGGCGCCGCCATCGCCGGCCAGGATCTGCGATATGCTCAGCGCACGCAACGCCGGCAGCGAGGCCAGGTCCTTGCCGGCAACGCCGACCCGGCCGGCAAAGGCCAGACCCTGCGCCTCGCCCTGTGTGAGTGTCCGGTTCGCGTTGAACAACCCGCCCGCCGAATGAGCGCTGGCACGCGCGAACAGGCCGCGCGCTTCGGGCGACGCCATCAATGCGTTGATGCTCGATCCGCCGGCCGAACAGCCGATGATGGTGACATTCTGTGGATCGCCGCCGAAGCGTGCCACATTCGCGCGTACCCATTTGAGTGCGGCGATCTGGTCCATCAGCCAGTAATTGGCCGTCGCCCCGGGCGCTTCCGCGGTGAGCGCCGGATGCGCGAAGAAGCCCAGCCGCCCGAGCCGGTAATTGGGAGAGACCAGCACCACGCCGTCCTTCACGATCCCGGGGATTCCGCGACCGAACGGCTCGCGGCCCGAACCGACGAAATAGGCGCCGCCATGGATGGCGACGAGAACGGGCAGCTTCTTCGCGGCCGGATCGGGCGTCGCGACATTGAGCGTCAGGCAGTCTTCGCTTTGCCGATTGGCCGCACCGTTCCTGGCGGGTTGCGGGCAGTCCGGTCCGAAGTCCGTGGCGTCGCGCACGCCGCGCCATGCAAGGACGGGGACGGGCGCTTTCCAGCGCCGTTCCTTTATGGGCGGTGCCGCATAGGGGATGCCCGAAAACAAGGCGGCCCCGTCACGCGCTGTACCGCGGACGAGGCCGAGAGTGGTGCGGGCGACCGGCTCGGCCGGCGCCGCACTCACGAGGAGAAAATTGGCTGCGGCGAGTGCTGCAAGCCGCACGGTCACGTCAGAACTTGAAACGGACGCCCGCGGTATAGGCGCGGCCGATGAAATCATAGACTGCGATGTTGGTTGCGATGTTCACGCCCGGCACCGTGCCCGGAATAAGCGGTGGCTGCTTGTCGAACACATTGTTGACCGTGCCGAACATCTCCATGTTCCCGCCCATGCCGGGGATGGTGAAGCGCAGCGACAGGTCGGTGTAGAATACCGGCGAAACATGCGGATCGGTGAAGGCGATACGCGCCGCGCTGCCCGGAATGTCGAGCCGCATCTTGCCGATATATTGCTCGGTTACCGTCACGCCGAACGGTCCGTTGGTGTAGTCGACCGACAGATTGCCGCGCCAGCGCGGATAACCCGCCGGATTGCTTGTCACCACGCTGACACCCGCATAATGGGCGATCGGCGCACCGGCATATTGCTGGCTGTCGAAGCGGTCGAGATAATTGGCATAGAGCCGGACCGAGAGCCGGCCATTGCCGAGATCGGTGCGATAGCTGGCGTCGATGTCGAAGCCCGCGGTCTTCAGGAACGCGATATTGGCGGGCACGATCCGCACCAGCGACGGGAAGGTCGTGGGCGTCGCGCGATCGATGAGTGCGCATTCCGCGGCGCCCGATCCGCCGGCATTGAGGCAGTTGGTTAGGATCTGCTGCGCGGTGAGCGAGTCGATCAGATTCTGCACATCGATCTTGTAATAATCGACCGACAGCGAGAAGCCCGGCAGGAAGCGCGGCGAGAGCACCGCGCCCAGTGTCAGCGTCTTGGCGGTCTCCGGCTTCAGGTTCGGGTTGCCGCCCGTCACGCTGTTGACGTTGACATTCTGGCCGCTGCCATAGGTGCCGGTGGCGTTGCGCACGTCGTTGACGATGCCTATGCCGCTCTGCAGGCCGGCGAACAGCTCGAACAGATTGGGCGCCCGGATGTCGCGCGAATAGGTGCCGCGCAGCAGCAGATCGTCGATCGGTTTCCAGGTTGCGCCGACCTTCCAGGTCTTGACTGTGCCCGAGGTCGAATAGTCGGTGATGCGGGCGGCGCCGTTGATGCTGAGTTCGCGGAAGAAGGGCGTGTCCTTCAGGATCGGCACCGCCAGCTCGACATAGGCCTCCTTGACGTTGAGGCTGCCATTGGCCGAGCCGACATTGGTCAGCCAGTAATAAAGCGCGCCGCCGGGCACGCCGCGCAGGCCCGCGAAATAGTTGGATCGGATCGCGGCGGTTTCGGCCGGGGTCGCGCCGGCGAGCGTCGCCGGATCGGCATTGCTGGCAAGGTGCAACGACTGTTTGCGATATTCGGCGCCGATCGCGAAATCGACGGGGCCGGCGGGCAGCTCGAACAGGCTGCCGCTGAGATTGGCGGTGACCGAATCCTGCTTGATCGTCGCGCGATAGCTGGATGTGCCCGTCGCATAGGCATAGCCCGCAGGCGTCGAGGTGGACGGGTCGCCGTGCAGCACGTCGAGCGGCTGGCAGCCGGTATATTGCGACGCGACGGCCGGATCGAGCAGGACGCGGCAGGTCAGCTGGCCGTTTGTCGGATTCCGCACCACATCGGTCGCGGCATAGAGGCGCTTGTAGTTGTAGAGGCCCGAATTATCCATCGCGTGCTTGGACTGGCCATGAGTGTAGTTGACCGACCAGTTGAGGTTGCTCAGCTTGCCGTTGAGGCCGGCGGTCGCCAGCCAGTAATCGGTCTGCTCGCGCGAGATCGGCTGGGGCTGGCCCGCATCATATTGCCCCACGGTGATGAAGTCGGCCGCGGTCGGCAGCGAGGCATCGAGTGCGGCGGACAGATAGGGATTGCCCTTGTAGATGTTGACGCCCCCCGAGGGCGGAACCAGCGCATTGGTCTGGGTCGTGTATTTCAGGCTGGCGCGCGACCATCCGCCCTGGACATAGGCGGTGATGTCGGGCGTCAGATCATAGGCCAGGCGGCCAAAGGTCTGGATATTCTCGGCGGGTGTGATCGCATGGGTATGGCTCTGGATCTTGTAGCCGTCGCCGCCCGACTGGAAGCCCGTCGTGCCGACCGGGGATCCCGTGTTGAACGGGCGCGTGCTGCCGTCGGTGTTGATGACGCGGCCGATAAAGGGATTGCCGGTCACGCTCGACGCGGTGATGCGGCCATTGGCCGCCAGCGCGGAGATGCGGATGTCCGATCCGATCGTATAGGGGTTCGCCGCCGTTCCGGGCGCGCCCAGCGCGGTCGAGGTCGAGCCGACGAAATTATAGCCCTGCCGGCCGTAAACCCGCTCTTCCTTGTACATGCCACCGGTGTTGAAATATTCGGCGTTGAGCAGGATATGGCCCTTGCCCTCCGCGAATTCGAAGCCGGCGGCCGCGCCGATGCGCTGGCTCTCATTGTCGCCGCGCTCCGACACGCCGGCCTGGACGACGCCCTTGATGCCCGTGAAATTCTTGTCGAGCACGAAATTGACGACACCGGCGACCGCGTCGGAGCCCCATTGCGCGGATGCGCCGCCCGTGACCACGTCGACGCGCTGCATCAACAGCTGCGGCAGGACGTCGGTGTTGATCGTGCCGGGATAGGCCGTTGGCGGCACGCGGATGCCGTCGAACAGGATCAGCGTGCGGAGCGGGCCCTTGGGATTGTTGCTCGGCGTGCCCAGGCCGCGCAGGTTCAGCACATTGCCGTGGATCGGGATCGCCGAGAAATTATGCGCCGTTCGCGACGGACTCAGCGAGTTCTGGAACTGGGGCAGCTTGTTGAGCGCATCGGGGATGCTGGTCGGCGTCGTCTTCGACAGATCTTCGGTCGTGGCGACCGTCACCGGGGTCGGTGAGGTGTAGCCGTCGCGAACGATGCGCGTGCCGGTGACGACGATGTCGGTCGGTGCCGTCTCGTCGGCAGCCTGTTCGGCGGGCGCCGTATCCTGTGCAGCGAGGGCCTTCGCAGGCACCCCTGCGAGCAGTGCGATCGCGGTACCGGCAAGCAATGTCCTGACGTGCTTCATGGCAACCTCCCCAATTTCCTAATTTTGCTCTTGAGTGCAATTTTAGTGGAAGAAAGCACACCCTGTCAATCCGCTCTTTGCGACTGGATTTTCAGGCGATAATCTGTTCTCTCCTGTCTTTCGTGATATCGCCCACTCCGGGTAGATTCTGCACGAATGATTAGAATTAAGCAGGCATGACAACATCTTGGAGTTGAGGATGACGATGATGGGCAAAAGCCGAATCATGGCCTTCGCCATCCTGGCGCTGGCGTCCGGGGCGTTGAACGGCTGTCAGGCCACGGGCGGCGGCGCGATCGCGTCGAGCGCCGCGACTCCGGAGGATGGGGCGAACTGGATGCGTGTCGGGCGCACCGACAGTGAGGATCATTTCAGCCCGCTGACCGAGATCAACGACGGCAATATCGGGGAGCTCGGCCTGGTCCGGTCGCATGATCTCGCCACCTTCAATTCCTTCACTGCGCCGCTCGCGGTCGATGGTGTTCTCTATTTCGCGACCGGCTACAGCGTTCTCCATGCGATGGATGCGGCGACCGGCAAATTGCTGTGGACCTATGATCCGGAGGCGTGGCAGACCGCCGGCCACAAGATGCGTGCCGGCTGGGGCATTCGTGGAATCGCCTATGACAATGGCAAGCTCTTCGCCGGCACCATCGGCGGGCAGCTTATCGCTGTCGACGCAGCGACCGGCAAACCGCTCTGGAACGTGCAGACCGTCGACAAGGCAGACTCGGCCTATAGCACCGGCGCGCCCTGGGTGTTTCGCGGCAAAGTGATGATCGGCTTCG
>JASBTC010000187.1 GCA_030148625.1 Sphingobium sp.
CTGGGGCATGGCACGCGGCTCGACGCCGAATGGCTGGCGCTGATCCAGGCGCTGCGGATCGCACGATCGCTCGGGCTCGAGGATTTCGTGCTGATGGGCGACGCCGCCGACATCATCGCCCAGGCCAATGGCACCACGACATGCCGGGGCGCCGCCGTCGTGCATCTGGCAACTTTCCGCGCGCTCGCCGGCACTGCGCCTTTACGCATCCGGCATATCAAACGGACGCAAAATCTCGCAGGGATCGCACTCGCCCGCACCCATCTGCGCTAGGACCTACCTGCCCGGCGGCGCCATCCAGTCTGTATCGCCGATCGGGTCGCCCGGCGGGATCGCGGGCGCGCGCGGGCGTTCCGCAATCAGCCGGTCCAGCGCCTCCGGGTCGAGCAACTGGCGGGAAAGCTGTGCTGCCCAGGCGCGCTCGTCCGCCCCGCCCTGGGCCTTGCCAAGGCGCTGCGCGATGCGATTGACGCGGTCGCCGAGCAGCGCCGCTGCTTCGGGCGGGGTGTCCGCCCGGCGCGCCGTCTGCGCCATGACGACGATCGCGCGCGTGACAACCCTGCGACCCAGCGCATCGCCACGCATCGGCATCACCTGTGCCTCGATCGCATCGAGCAATTCGGAAACGCCCGGCATGCCGAGATCGACGGCGCGCTGGATTTCCAGTCGCGCAAGCCGCTTCGGCGCGAGCAGCGTGTTCAGCGTCAGCGCGGCGGCAGTGTCGGCGGCGATCAGCGGATCGAACACCGGCCCGCCCGCCGTGCCGAACAGCTCTATGTCGAACTGGCGGTTGGTCGTGCCGTTGCGCGGTGCCGACAGCAATAGCGGCAATTGAGCGGGCAGGCGCAGCGCATCGGGCGAAATCGTCCGCATCACCGCCGCGATCGCCGCGCGCTGCGTGGCGGCCGGCACCGGCGACGACGCCTCGCGCCCGTCACCCGCCACCGCATAGTCGAAATCGACGCCGCCGACCGACTTGGCCGCGGCGATCATCTGATAGCGATGAAGCAGATAGATCGGCACGAAACGGCGGCGCAGATTGGCGACGGTTTCGCCCGGCGCCAGGTTGCGCAGGCCGAAATTCTCGATCGCGGCACGGCGGACCGTCATCATCCGGTCGAGCTCGGCGACGGGATCGGGGCCGTCATCCCACAAAGCGGCCCAGGGCTGGCCGGTATCGGCGGCGCGCGCATTGTCGTCCTGCGTATAGCGCCAGCCGGCGGCGACGATCGCGGCGGCCTTCGCATCGATCGCGGCCTGGACGTCGGCGCCCGGTGCGGGCTCGCCATAGAGCCAGTCGACGCTCGCCACGTCCCATGCGCCGACGCCCACGCCATAGGCGTCGGACAAATCGGGCTTGCCATCGACCAGTCCGATGCGCGGCGCCGGATAATCCATCACCGACGCGCGATCCTGCGTGCTCGCCGCGAAATTATGCTGGAAGCCGATCGAATGGCCGATCTCATGCGCGCTCAGCTGGCGCAGCCGCGCAAGCGCGAGCTGGGCGGGATCATTGGGCCCGCCCCGGCCGGTCATCGCGGTGCCGACCAGCCCCTGATAGATCTCGACATCCTGGCGCGCGCGTTCGGAACCGAGCACGACCATGCCACGCACGATCTCGCCGGTGCGCGGGTCGACGATCTGCTGGCCATAGGCCCAGCCCCGCGTCGCGCGATCGACCCAGTTGATCATATTGTAGCGCGCATCGAGCGGATCGGCGCCCTCGGGCAGCAGCCGCACCTCGAATGCGTCGATATAGCCGGCGGCATCGAACGCCTTGCCCCACCAATTGCCGCCTTCGATCAGCGCCGAACGGATCGGTTCGGGCGCGGCGCGATCGACATACCAGATGATCGGTGCCTTGACGCGCGAGCGCGGTGCCGCGGGATCGAGTTTTTCCAGCCGGTAGCGATTGGCATAGTCGCGCACGACATCGGATCCCAGCGGTGCGCCGTAATCGATCGCCTGGCTCGAGATGCCGCCGACGCGGGGGTCGAGCGGACGCGGCCGGAACCCCGGCGGCGGCAGCGCGACGAAGCTGTGATGGACACCCAGCGTCACTCGGCGCGGATCGGGCGCGATGTTGGTCACCTCGTCGCCCGGCTGGTCCGACACATAGGTCTGGATCGCGTCGATCTCGACATTGCGGGGGAAGACTTTGGCGGACCCGGCATCGACCGCGGAAAGCGCGGGATCGATACGGAAACCGCGCCCGGCACCCTGCGGGCCGCTGCCCGTGCCGAACACGTCACCCTCCTGCCCCAGGGCGCGCGCAATGCCGAGAATGTCGGCGGCGAGGAACGACGCGATATCGACGGTGATCGCCCCATCCGCCGCGACATGCGCGATATCGCCCATCCACACCAGGGAGGTCGCGAAATCGGGCGAACGCGCACCGGGCGTATTGGGCACGCGGAAACGCGGATTCTCGAACTCGATCGCGACTTTCTTGCCGATACGGCGAAACACGAGAAGCTGGGTGTCGCCGATCCGGCCGCGATCGAGCACGGCCGGTGCCGCTCCCAGCCCGGATCGCAGCATCGGCGTGTAAAGATAGCGCGCGGCAACGCCGTCCGCGTCCGGCCGGGGCAAAGTGACCAGCACGCGTCCGCCATCGGCATCGACATTAACGCGCATCAGCCCGACCTGCGCGATCGTTCCTGCGAACAGTGCGGAGGGGGTGGGTTTCTGTGCGGGTGCCTGAGCCTGAGCGCCGCTCGCCAGCACAATTCCCAACGCGACCATCGTCGTCGAACGCAACCGATAACCCATTGAAACGCCGCCCTCCCCTTGTGGAAGGCCGAATGATGGCGCAGATCGCGCCGTGGCGAAAGCGATCAATGCCGGGAAGACATGCGGCACGAAACGCTTCCACCCCGAGCAATCACTCTCTAGGGCCCATTCCATGCTTCGCCTGTCCGGTCTCGCCCTGCCGCTCGATCACGAAGTCGGCGCGATCCCGCCGGCGATCTGCGCGCGACTGGGCATCGATGCCGCCGATCTGCGCGGACACAGCGTCGTGCGCCGGGGCAATGACGCGCGGCGGCGCACCGCGATCCTGCTCGTCTATACGCTCGATATCGAGCTGGACGTGGAAGTCGAGGCGGCGGTGCTGGCGCGCTTCGCGGGGGACAAGGATGTGCGCCCCACCCCGGACACGCATTATCGGCCAGTGACGAGCGCACCGCCAGGCTGGTCCGGCCAACGGCCGGTGGTGATCGGCGCGGGGCCATGCGGCCTGTTCGCCGGGCTGATCCTGGCGCAGATGGGGTTCCGGCCGATCATCCTCGATCGCGGCAAGATCGTGCGCGAGCGGACCAAGGACACCTGGGGCCTGTGGCGCCGGAGCGAACTCAATCCCGATTCCAACGTCCAGTTCGGCGAGGGCGGCGCCGGCACCTTTTCGGACGGCAAGCTCTATTGCCGGGTGAAGGATCCCCGCTTCCTGGGCCGCAAGGTGCTGGAGGAGTTCGTGAAGGCCGGCGCGCCCGACGACATATTGTGGGAAGCGCATCCGCATATTGGCACCTTCCGCCTCGTCACCATGGTGGAAAGCATGCGCCGGACGATCGAGGAACTGGGCGGTGAATATCGCTGGCAGACCCGCGTCGACGATGTCGAACTGACGCCGCTGCCCGACGGCCACCAGCGGCTGCGCGGCCTGCATCTCCATGACGGCGGCTTTATCGAGGCCGATCATGTCGTGCTCGCCATCGGCCATAGTGCGCGGCCGACCTTCGAGATGCTGCACAAGCGCGGCGTCCATATCGAGGCCAAGCCCTTTTCGATCGGCGTGCGCATCGAGCATCCGCAATCCTGGGTCGATCGCGCCCGCTACGGCAATTGCGCGGGCCATCCCGATCTCGGCGCCGCCGCGTACAGCCTGGCGCATCACTGCGCGAACGGGCGAACGGTCTACAGCTTCTGCATGTGTCCGGGCGGGCGCGTCGTCGCCGCCACGTCGGAGGAAAGACGCGTCGTCACCAATGGCATGAGCCAATATTCACGCGCCGAATTCAACGCCAATTCCGGGCTCGTCGTCGGCATCGATCCGCGCGACTATCCCGGCGGGCCACTGGCCGGCATCGATTTCCAGCGCCACTGGGAATCGCTCGCCTATGTCGCGGGCGGATCATCCTATCACGCACCGGGACAGACGGTCGGCGATTTCCTGGCGGGCCGCCCGTCGACCGGGCTGGGCGAAGTCATCCCCTCGTACAAGCCCGGCGTGACGATGACCGATCTGTCGCTATGCCTGCCCGGTTTCGCGATCGACGCGATGCGCGAAGCCCTGCCCGTCTTCGGCCGCCAGATCGCGCGCTACGATCATCCCGACGTGGTGATGACCGGCGTGGAGACGCGCACATCCTCTCCCATCCGCATCACGCGCGGCAAGGATTTCCAGAGCCTCAACACCGAACGCCTGTTCCCCGCCGGCGAAGGCGCGGGCTATGCCGGCGGCATCCTCTCCGCGGCGATCGACGGCATCAAGGTGGCGGAGGCGGTGGCGCTGAGCATGATGGCGGGGTGACGAGGCGCGCGGACGGCATCATGCCGCGAGTTTGAACTTCCGCGCCATGGCAAGTTCATCGGAGCGCAGCGTCAACACCCGGGCGCCAGTTGCGGTGACTGCGACGGTATGCTCGAATTGAGCCGAGAGCGATCCGTCCGTTGTCACGACGGTCCAGCCATCGGCTTCGGTCTTCACGTTCCGCCGCCCCTGATTGAGCATTGGCTCGATCGTGAACACCATGCCCTCGCGCAGCGCGAGGCCGGTGCCGGGCTTCCCGAAATGCAGTATCTGCGGTTCCTCGTGCATTTCCCGACCGATGCCGTGGCCGCAATATTCACGCACGATCGAATAGCCGTTCCGTTTGGCGTGGCGCTCTATTGCCCAGCCGATATCGCCAAGCCGCGCGCCTGCGCGCACGGCGCCGATGCCCATCCACATGGCCTCATAGGTCGTCCGGACCAGTCGGGCGGCAGCAGGTTTTACCGTTCCGACACAATATGTCTTGCTCGAATCCGCAATATAGCCGTTCTTTTCGAGCGTGATATCGAAGTTGACGATATCGCCGTCGCGAAGAATATCGGCCAACGACGGCACACCATGACACACGACCTGATTCACCGATGAATTGATGGCGAACTCATAGCCATATTGACCGATGCTGGCAGGCCTCGCCTTCAATTCTCCGACAATGAATGCCTCGACCGCTTCATTGACCTCCAGCGTCGAGATTCCGATCAAGGAAAAACCATCGAGAAACTGGAAAACCGAAGCCAGCAGACGCCCCGCCTCCGCCATCAACACTATCTCTTCCGGCCGCTTCGTCATGCCGAACTCGCCATCAGGCCATTGGCGGAAACGCCCGCGGCATCGAGTTCGCGTCGTGCGATCTCGTTGAAACTCAGCGTAGGATTGGTTTCGCAAAGCATGCCAATCCTGATCCAGAAAGCCGCCTGCGCGTTGATCGATCGAAGCGACACGGTGCTGGCTTTCCGCACCTGATCGTGCAACTCGTCATCGATATTCACCAAACCCACAGGCACCTCCATATATGATTCGTATATGTATCATATATCCTTGCTGGACGGCAAATCCTGTCCGACACCGCATCAGGATCGCGGCAGCGCCGCGAGACGCTGCCTGGCATCTTCGTTCGCCGGATCGAGTTCAAGCACACGACGATAGGCGCCGGCTGCCGCGGGCAGATCGCCGGTGATGTGATAGGCTTGGGCCAGACTGTCATGGGCATTGACGCTGTTCGGAAATTTCGCGGCGATGAATATGAAGAGGTTGAGCGCGTCGCGCGCCCGTCCCGTACTGAGCAGGCGATATCCCCAGTCGTTCAGCTCCATTTCCGACCATGCCAACCCCGGATCGCGCGCCTCGATCGCCGCGGCAGCGGTGGCAATCGCGGCATAACCCTGCTCGTCGAGCGCGATGCGCAGCGCGGGCACGCCCGACAAGACGAGCCCCGGCGCGAACGCTGCCGCCACCCTGTCGACCATGTCCTCGGGATAGGCGCCGTTGAGATTGGTGAGGATGACGACGCCGACGCGATGTTCGGGATAATGGAAGATCGCGGCCCTCCCGCCCCCGGTCATGCCCACTGCGCGCGCCGCGCCGCGTGAAAAGACCTGCCAGCCAAGCCCCCATTGTCCGGCCGTGCCGCTGGTGAAGGGGACCGGCGTCCACATCGCCGCGCGGCTGGCGGAAGACAGCAATGCGCCGCCATCGAGCGCGATCAGCCACGCCGCCAGATCCGCCGCGCTGCCGTTGAGCCCCGACGAAGCACGGCGGAACGGCAGGAAGCGCTCCGACGTCGCCTTCATCGTGCGGGGCGCATCCGGTGCGGCCGCGCTATAGCCGTTGATGAAGGGCCCCGGCAGCGCCCAGCGATAGGTCGGCGCCTTATGAGGGATCACGTCATAGGCATCGCCATAGGCGGTATGCGCCATGCCGGCGATGCGGAGCTGCTCCTCCGCCAGCGGCGCATCGGGTGCGCGTTTCTCCAGCGCGTTCAGCACGCGCTGAATCAGCGTGTAATTGGTCTGGCAATAGTGGAAGCGCGTGCCCGGCGCGAAGCCGACCGGCCGCTGCCGCACCCAATCCCATGCGGCGGCGGCGTCGGTCTCGACCGTCGGCGCGCGCATCACGTCGGGCAGGCCCGACATGTGGCTGAGCAATTGCCGGATGGTGACCGCCCGCCATGCCTCGGGCAGATCGTCCAGATAGCGACCGACCGGCGCCCCGAGGTCGAGCCCGCCACGTTCGACCTGCCGCATGGCCGCAACCCCGGTGAACGCCTTGGTGATCGAATTGATCGCGAACACCGTGTCGGCGCGGACAGGCTGGTCGAACTCGACGCTGGCGATGCCGTAATCGCGCGCGAAGACGATCCGGCCGTCGCGCACCACCGCCACAGCCATGCCGGGAATGCGCAGCGCCCGCATCCGCGTGCGAAGATAAAGATCGACCGAATCCACCGACGATGCCGCACCAGCATGCACTGGCGCGGCGGCGGCGAAGAGCCCGGCAAGACCGACCATCCCCAGATACCCACGGCGGCTGCAGGTCCAGCTCGTTGAATTCATCGCGATCTCCGCCATGCATACGCTACATCCGATCCCCGACCTGCCCGGATCCGGATAGCATCGACGACTGACTACATCTGTAATCAATCACCGACACGCGGGGCAATCGGAAATCAAATTTCAGCGACACAGGCCAGGAGGGGCGACGAACGAAGCTTCCCGATCAAGACGATGCAGGATCGCGACCTATTTGAACGCAAGCGTCGCCCGAGCGTAATAATAGCCGCCATTGACGCCGAAGGCGGAGAAGTTCGGATAGACCTCGACTGCCGGGCTGCCGGAAAGCGCCGCGACGCGCAGGCCGGCTTCGTTGACGCGTTTCGGGCGGATGTCGAACAGGTTGTTGGCGCCGATGCTCAGCGTCAGCGCGTCGCCGAAGCGGTGCGCGATATCCAGATCGGTGATGAAGGCGGTGCCCGTCCGGTCGAGATAATAATTGCCATCGCCCGGATCGGCATAGCGCGACGCATTGCCGTAAAGACTTTCCTTGAGCGCCACCGTCCAGGGTCCGTTGGTGTACACGCCCGCGAGGATGATCTTGTAGCGGGGCGACGCAGTCTCCAGCGTCGACAGCGCGACCTTGTCGAACAGGCTCTGCCCCGACGCGGCAAGTTCGGCCGGCGTCGCGCGGATCGCAGTCACCTTGGTCCGGCTGTAATTGGCGGCCAGCGACCAGTCGATCCTGCCCGCATCGCCCAGGCCAGTGGCGAAGTTCAGCACCATGTCGATGCCGCGAGTACGGGTATCGATGCCGTTGGAGAACAGGTTGATGCCCGAGAAAGGCACATTCTCCAGCACATTGCCATTGGCAACGATCGCCGCATTCACAGCCTGCGAGCGCACCACGCCAGCATAGGTGCCGTACAGCGTGCCGCTGCCGACGACGCGATCGCGAATCCCGATCTGATAGGCATCGATGGTCAGCGTTGCGCGCGGCGACAGCGATGCGACGACGCCCAGGCTGAAATTGGTCGAATGTTCGGGCGAAAGCGGCGCGATACCGATCAGCCGCGCAGCAGCCGCATTGGGCGGAAGCTGGACAAAGGCGGAATTGGGCTGGACGTTGGTCGCCGAATAATAGGCCTCGGCCAGCGTCGGCGCCCTGAAGCCGGTGCTTGCGGTGCCGCGCAGCGCGAACGACGGCGAGACCGCATAGCGCCCGCTGACCTTGCCCACCAATGTCTCCCCGAAATCGGAGAAATGCTCCAGCCGGCCGGCAAGGTTGAGCGTCAGTTCGGGCAGCGGCACGAACGATGCCTCGGCATAAAGTGCGGCATTGCGGCGGCTGTGGCTGCCGGCATCGGTCAGCGAGAATCCCGGAAAGGATTGCGATCCCGCCTTATAACGCGATGCGGGATCGCCTTCGCGCAATTCATAGGTTTCGCGCCGCAGTTCGGCGCCCAGCGCCAGATCAACGGGCTGGCCGAGCCCGAGATCAAGCTTGCGGCGAAGGTCGAGATTCGTCGTCCATTGGGTGGCCTTGAACGCACCCGCGTCGAAGTCGGCCGGGGTGGCGCCGGTATCGTTGAACAGGTCGATATTCGCCGAACCCGTCACCGCGACGCGATTGTCGTTGATGCCGTAAGTGCTGCTGAGATCCCAGGCCCAGCCCGCCAGATCGCCGCGGACGCCGATGGTGGTGGAGATGTCCTGGGTCTTCAGGCGGTCGACCGGGCTGAAACCCATCGGATAGATTTGCGGCAGTCGCGTCGGCAGTCGAAAATTGGCCCAGCCGCCGGCTTTCTTGTGACCATAGGTGCCGAATCCGTAAAGCTCGACATCGGGCGAGATGCGATAGCCCGCATTGATGCCAAGCAGGTGCAGCGTGTAGCGCGCATCGCCGAACACCCGGTTGAGATAGGGATAACCCGGCAAATTGCGCCATTCGGGATGCTGGCCCGATGCGATCGCCTGCTCGACGCGGGCATCCGGGCCGCCGGCATTGCTATAGTCATGGAAACGGCTCTCGGCCGTCAGATTGACGAACCCCTCGCTGCCGAGCGCAAAGCCGAAATTGGCCGATGCGCCGATCGTCTCGCCATCGCCCTGGAAATATTGCCCGGCATGGACGCTCGCCTTCCCGCCCGACGCGTCGTCGTTCAGGATGATGTTGATCACGCCGGCGATCGCGTCGGACCCATATTCCGCAGCCGCGCCATCGAGCAGCACTTCGACGCGGCCGACACCGGCCATCGGTATGAAAGTGAGATCGGGCGCAGCGCCACCCTGGAACGCGCTGGACAAGACCGACAGGTTCGCAGTGCCGTGCCGGCGCTTGCCATTGACCAGGATCAGCGTGTGGTTGGGCGATACGCCGCGCAGCCGCGCGGCCAGCGTCTCGTTGGCGAGATCGTTGCCGACCGCCTGGGTGTTGAACGAGGCAAGCGTCGTCGAAAGCGCGCTCATGAGGCTGGGCGAGCCGGCACGCGCCAGCGTGGCGGCATCGAGCACCTGTACCGGCGCAGGGCTGTCGATCGCGCGCAGCCCCGTGGCGCGCGTCCCGGTGACGATGATCGGGCTTTCCGAAACCTCGTCCTGGCCGAACGCAGGTTGCGCCGATCCGAGCACCGCCAGCGCAGCACCCCAAATATAGTTCTTCATTCTTCCTCCCGGCGCGACCGACGACAACAATATCGATCGGAGGGCGACGCGTAACGCATCAGCCTTTACCAAGTGTTTCCGATCCTCGCTTTGACGAGCGGTGGTGGATATTCATTCGATGGAACGCGCCGCATATCTCGACTATCATCGTTGCCGTCACGATATCCGCTGGGCAGGAGTGATCGACATGGTGCATCTCATCGCTCCTTCCAAAAGGCTCTTGCGGCTGATGCTCTGGGCGTGGCTCGCGGTCATGGCGCAAGGCGCGGCGGCGGCGGCGCAACCGGCGAAGCATGTCGTCCTCATCGGCGGCCGCGAAAGCCATGCGCCGGGCGAGCATGCCCATCCCGACGGCGTCCGTATCCTTGCCGCGCTGCTCAAGACGTCGCCCGATGTCATGGACTCAGGTGGACGGATCGTCGTCGACGCCTATCCCGATGGCTGGCCAGCCGATCCTGCGATATTGGAGCGCACATCGACGATCATCTGGTATTTCGACGGGCTGGAGAAGCATCCGCTGCTCGATCCGGCGCGACGCAAGCAGTTCGAGCGGCTGATGAAGAAGGGCGTCGGGCTGGTCACCCTGCATCAATCATCGACATTGCCGCCCGGCGACAGTTCGATCCCCCTGCCCGCGTGGCTTGGCGCCGCACGCTACGGCATGTTCAACCGCACCGACGAACAGGCCGATTTCACGCCTTCGCCTCACACGACCATGCGGGGCGTGCGGCCGTTTCGATATAAGGACGAATTCTATCCCACGCTGACATTCGATCGGGGCCGAGGGCGTATGACCCCTGTACTGAGCGGCGCGCTGGGCATCCAGTTCCAGGCGGGGCGGACCGTCACCATCGCCCCCGAAGCCAGGCCGGTCGCCTGGGCATATGAACGCGCCGGCGGCGGCCGCGCCTTCCTGTTCACCGGCGTCCATTATCTCCGCGCTTTCGACGAGCCCAACGTGCGCACGATGCTGCTCAATGCCATTTTCTGGACCGCCGGCATGGCGGTACCGAAGGACGGAGTCCGATCGATTTCTCCGGTGGATGCGATGCGGGATACCCCATGATGTCATTCCCGCTCACGCGGGAATGACATAGGGGCACCTCCTGGATCCTACCGCCCAGCCCGGCTCTTGTCCCGCGCCGCACGGAATTCGTCGCCTACCACCCAGTTCGGCCAGGCAGTGCTTTCCGCCAGTTCGCGGCCGATCGCGTAATAGAGGCGCAGGTCGGATGTCACGCCGGCCCAGTCCCAGGACGGATCATATTCGTCCTTGGGCCCGTGATAGCGGTGCTCCTCATAATCCTTCGCCGCGGCCGTTCCCGCCGCGGTGCCGCCTGCGACCAGATCGTTGCCCCCCTCGAAATAGAGCATCGGCACGCCCTGTTTCGCGAGGCTGAAATGGTCGGAACGATAATAGAAGCCCTTTTCCGGAGTCGGCTCCTGCGTGGCGACGCGGCCTTCCGCCGCCAGCGCACGATCGAGCAAGGCGTCGAGTTCGGACTTGCCCTTGCCGATCACGACGACGTTCTTCGCCGCCCCCGCCACGCTGAGCGCATCCATATTGACGCCCGCGACGGTGTTGGCGAGCGGCAGCACCGGGTTCTCGCCATAATATTTGGAACCGAGCAGTCCCGATTCCTCGGCAGTGACTGCGAGGAAGGCGATGCTGCGATCGGGGGCACCGGCCTTGGCATGCGCCTCCGCGAGCGCGACCAGCGCGGCGGTGCCCGTGGCGTTGTCGACCGCACCGTTGCAGATATCGTCGCCGTCGGGCGCAGGCTTGCAGCGGCCGAGATGATCCCAGTGCGCGGTGTAGAGCACATAATCGTCGGGCCGCGACTTGCCGGGCAATACCGCGATGAAATTCTTCGACGCGTGCTTGCGCAGCGTATTGTCGAACGAGACCGAGGCTTTCACGCCAAGCGCCACCGGCTCGAAGCCAGGCTGTTTCGCGGCGGCGGTGAGGGCGGCCAGGTCCTGTCCCGCGCTTGCCATCAGCGCCTTCGCCTTGTCGTTGCTGATCCAGCCCACCGCAGGGGCCGCGTTCATATTGCCGTTGGGTGCGTCCGCGACCTGCTGCGCGCCCGTCCAGCTCGACTGGACGACGTTCCAGCCATAGGCGGCGGGCACGGTATCGTGGACGATGATCGCGGCGGCGGCGCCCTGGCGCGCGGCTTCCTCGAACTTGTATGTCCAGCGACCATAATAGGTCATGGCGCGGCCGCCGAACGGCCCGTCCAGCCCCGGCGTCTCATAATCGGGATCGTTGACGAGGATGATGACGGTCTTCCCCTTCACGTCCACCCCGGCATAGTCGTTCCAGTTCTTTTCCGGCGCGTTGATGCCATAGCCGACAAAGACGACGGGGCTGTCCTTCACCGCGATGCGCGGGACGACGCGATAGGTGCCGATCACCATTTCCGGACCATAGGCCGCGGATACCGGCGTCTTTCCGCCTGTGAACGACAAGGCGGAGACGTTCTTCGCGGTGATCTCGACCAGCGGCACATCCTGCAGCCAGCTGCCCTTGTTGCCGGGCTTGAGGCCGAGTTTCGCGAATTCGGCGGTCAGCAGCGCCAACGTCTTCTCCTCCCCCGCCGAACCCGGCGCCCGCCCCTCATATGCATCGGAGGACAATTCCTTGGTGACGCGCTTCATCGTCTCGATCGGAATGTCCGGCTTCGACGATTGGGCCGCGACGGGTGCGGCGACGATAAGGGCAATGACGGCGGCGCTGGCGAGAAGGCGCATGGGGAGGACTCCGCTGAACTGGATCGAGACAGCGGGGTAGCGACGCGCATGGGGACGAAGCAAATGAAAAGGGACTATGCGTTCCCGATTGCGGAGGTTCCAGGCGCGAGCCATGCTGCTCACATGAAAGTGGAGGATCGATGCTTGAGGGTTCATGCCATTGTGGCGATGCACATTGGAAGCTCGAGGGCGATCCAGGCCCCGCCACCGCATGCAATTGCACGCTGTGCCGCCGCTATGGCGCGCTGTGGGCCTATGATTATGAAGGCGAGCGCATCCACATCCTCGGGCAGAGCGCATCCTATACCCGCACGGGAAAGGACGATCCGTCGCTCGAGATCCGTTTCTGTCCGTCATGTGCGGGGGTGATCTGCTGGCGCAGCCTGCGCCTGGACGCCGACGGCCGACGCCGCATCGCCGTCAACCTCCGCCTGGCCCCGCCCGAAGCGGTCGCCGCGCTGCCGATCGACCATTTCGACGGCCTCGACAGTTTCGAAGACCTGCCCGGCGACGGCCGATGCGTGCGCGACCTATGGTTTTAACCGTGACGGCGGAGCGCGCATGAAACTGGTCATCGTCGCGGGATCGAGCGGGCAACATGCCGCCGTCGTCCATGAAGCCGCGATGCTTTCAGGCATACCGATCGCCGGCTTCGTCACGATCGAGGCGACGGTCGAGGGCGCGCTGCGGCCACGCGTTCTCGATTGCCCGGATCTTGGCGGTCCCGACGAGCTGGCAGCGTTGGTCGCCTCGGGTGAGGTCGCATTCGTCGCGGCGTGCGGATCGAACGCGCTGCGCCGCGTGATCGGCGAGACGATCATGGCGCGCGGGGCGCTGCTCCAGAGCGTCGTCCATCCGGCGGCGATCCTGTCGCCCAGTGCCACGATCGGAGCGGGCTCGATGCTGCTCGCAGGTGCGATCGTCGGCCCGTCCGCGCAAATCGGCCAATCCTGCATCGTCAACCATGCCACTAGCGTCGATCATGACTGTATCGTCGGGGACTATGCGAATATCTGCCCCGGCGCGCGCATCGGCGGCGCCGTGCACATCGAAGAAGAGGTATTCGTCGGGCTCAACGCCGCTATATTACCGCGACTGTGCATCGGTGCGGGCGCGACCGTCGGCGCGGGTGCCGTCGTCACCGCCGATGTCGAAGCGAACACCACCGTTGCCGGCATTCCCGCGCGTCCATTGAGGAAGGGAATGGACGGCTGAGAGCCTGGCCCATGGCCTCAGACCGCCGCCACATAGTTCTCGGCGATCTGAAGCCGCTCGATATCGCGGCGCGGCGGTGCGCCGAACAGGCGGCGATATTCCCGGCTGAATTGCGACTGGCTGTCATAGCCGACCGCGAAGCCCGCCGTCCCCGCGCTCGCGCCCTGCGCCAGCATCAGCCGCCGCGCTTCCTGCAGGCGAAGCTGCTTCTGATATTCCAGCGGCGTCATCCGCGTGACCGCCTTGAAATGCGCCTGAAGCGACGACGGGCTCATGCCCGCAGCCGCTGCGATTTCAGCGATGCGGATCTGTTCGTGGAAACCGCCGCGAATCTTCGCGATGGCGCGGCTGATCTGACTCAGATGGCTGTCCGCAACCGCCATGTTGCGCAGCGTCGGACCGTGCGGACCGATCAGCAGCCGGTACAGGATCTCGCGCTCGATCAGCGGTGCCAGCGTCGATATGGCCTCGGGCTGTGACAACAGTTTCACCAGCCGGCAGACGGCATCGACCAGATCGGGATCACTCGGATAGACCGCCAGCGCCGGCATTTCCGCTGTCCGCGACGACGTACCGCCCGTGGCGAGAATAAGGTCGACGAGCGCCGACTGATCGAAGTCGATCTTGCAGCAGAGATAGGGTTCTTCCGGACTCGCATCGATGACATGCCCGACCAGCGGCAGATCGACCGACACCAGCAGATAGCGCGCCGCGTCATAGATCACGCTATGCTCGCCAAGCGACACTCGCTTCGATCCCTGGGCGATCAGGCAAAGCGATGCTTCATAGACCGACGGCACCGGCTCGGTCGGGCGATCCGCGCGGATCAGTGACAACCGGGGCACGGCCGTTCCAGCCATACCGGATTCCGGTGAGTACTGCGCAATGAGCGCGGCCAGTTTCGAAATGCTGTCCATACAGCCTGTTCTCATGAAGCACCGACAACGACAAGCCGCCGACGCCAGATTTGGAGGATCGTGCAAATGGCTCGGGCGATCGCTCTAACGCTTCCGGCCCTGCCCGCTGCATCAGGAGCCATGCCCAGCAAGAAGGAGCGAGCATCATGACCGTAACCGACAAAACCATCCTCATCACCG
>JASBTC010000188.1 GCA_030148625.1 Sphingobium sp.
TAGGCGGCGACCTTGTCCGCCGCATCGACCGCGGCGACCGAATCCTCAAGATCAACGATGGTCGAGAGCGCGGATTCGAGCACCACATCGGCAAGGCCGGCCGGATCGGTCCGGCCGATCGGGTGGTTGCGATCGATCACCAGTTCGATGTGCAGCCCGTTATGGACCAGCAGCAGATTGTCTCCCCGCGTACCGGCGAATTGGGCGCGATCGGCCAGGTCGGGCGTGCCGCCGGTCCAGTCGGTCCAGCTTCCGCTCGCCAGCGGCACGGCGCGGTCGAGGAACGCCTTGGTCCATGCGATCACCTGCGCGCCGCGCACGGGATCATAGCCGGGGCCGGATGCCGCACCGGGCAGGGCATCGGTGCCGTACAGCGCGTCGTAGAGGCTGCCCCAGCGCGCATTCGCCGCGTTGAGCAGGAAGCGGGCGTTGAGCACGGGCACCACGAGCTGCGGGCCGGCGAGCGTCGCCAGCTCGGCATCGACATTCTCGGACGCGATCGCGAAGGGCGCGGGCTCGTCGACCAGATAGCCGATCGAGCGGAGGAACCCGGCATAGGCCGGTCCGTCGACGGCCTGGCCGGCGCGCGCCTCGTGCCATTGGTCGATCTGCGCCTGAAGCGCGTCGCGCTTCGCGAGCAGCGCGGCGTTTTCGGGCGCGAAACGCGCGAATACCGCGGAGACTCCGGACCAGAAGGCCTCGGGATCGAGCCCGGTGCCGGGCAGCGCCTGATCCTCGATGAAGCGGACGAGCTCTTCCGCGACCCGGATGCCTGCCTTGTCGATCATGTCGGCCATCTGCCGTCTCCCTGATGATAATCAGGGTCCAGATAGGCGATAGCCATATCCGCCGGTAGAGTATAAAAAAGAGAGACAGTTTATCTCTCAGGGAAAAGATGATGGACGCCGATCACGCGCTGTTCGCCACCGTCGTCGCGTCCGGCAGCCTGTCCGCCGCGGCGCGTGCGCTGGGCATTTCGCCGGCGATGGTGTCGAAACGGATCGCGCGGCTGGAACAGCGGCTGGGCACGCGTCTGCTCCATCGGACGACGCGGACGATGGAACTGACGCCATTGGGCGAACAATTCCACCGCGACGTGGTGGACTTGCTGTCCGCGCTCGAAAAGGCGGAGGCCAGGCTGATCGGTGCGGCCGAGCCGCGGGGATCGCTCGTCGTCACAGCGCCGACAAGCTTCGGACGCATGCATGTCGCGCCGCATCTGGCCGGCTTCCTGCGCGCCTATCCGCACATCCAACTCACCCTCGACCTGACCGACAGTTTTGTCGACATGGTTTCGGGGCGGATCGACATGGCGATCCGCATCGCCCAGGCGAAGGGCGTGGGGCTGGACGGCCGCAAGCTCGCGACAAGCGAGCGCATCCTGTGTACGGCACCCGACTATCTGGCCCGCAATGGCGCGCCCGAAACGATCGAAGGATTGAAGCGACATCGGTTGCTGGCTGCCGAGGGGCAATGGCCCTGGATCCTGGCGCGCGGCGGCAGGACCATCAATGTCGAGGGGGTGAGCACCGTCCGCACCAATTCGAGCGAGGTGGTGCGCGAACTGGCGGTGGCGGGCGTCGGCATCGCGCTCAGGTCGCTATGGGACGTCAGCGGGGAACTGAAGGACGGACGGCTTGTCCGTGTGCTCCCTGATTATGGCGGGGTCGCCGATCTCGGCATCTTCGCCGTCTATCCGGCCTCGCCCTTCGTGCCCGCGCATGTGCGGGCGCTGACCGATTATCTTGCGGATCTGTACGCCGATCCGCTCTGGTAGATCGGCCTGAGCCGTGCCGGGCCGCCGCTCGGACGGCCCGGCATGATGGTCATGCGGCGTCGAGCAGGAAGTTCAGTGCCGCGTTGGTGATGGTGGAAGGCGCTTCGAAGGTCGCCCAATGGCCGCAGCGGTCGAGCACGCGATATTCGGCGCCGCCGATCGCGCCCGCCAATGCCTTCACGGCGCGGGGCGGGGCGGTGCCGTCCTCGTCGCCGGTCAGCAGCAGCGTTGGCACCGCGATCTTCGCGACGTCGGCGCCCTGGACCGCGGCCAGCGCCTCGCAGGTCAGCGCATAGCCCTCGGGATCCTGGCGCATCAGCATCTCGCGCACCAGCGCCGCGACCGCAGGCTGGCTGGCCTTGGTGTTGGCGGAGGTGCCGCCCTGGACGATGGCGTCGGCAATCCCCGCCATGCCCGATTGGCGGGCGGTGCCGGCACGATCGCGCAGCGCGGTACGGGCGCCCTCGGGTGGAGCGAGCAGCGGGCCGACCAGCACCAGGCTGCGCACCAGATCGGGCCGGCGCACCGCGAGGTGCTGGCAGACGACCGTGCCCAGCGAATGGCCGACGACGTGCCAGCGGCCGCCGCCGTTCGCCTCGATCAGCGCGGCCATATCGTCGGCGAGCGCGACGAGGTCGAGCGTGTCGGGCGTGGCGCTGCGGCCCGATCCGGGCAGGTCCGGGCGGACGCATTTGAAGAAGCGCTGGAGCACCGCCACCTGCGGCGTGAACACGTTGGACGTGCCGCCCAGTCCGTGGACGAACAGGATCGGATCCCCTTCGCCCTGTATTTCCGTAACCCAATTCGACATGATGCTGGCTCCGTTATGCGATGACGTTGCTGAGGCGGCCGAGACCTGTGATCTCGACCGAGACGCGGTCTCCGGGCACCAGATAGCGGGGCGGATCGAAACCGATGCCGACGCCCTCGGGCGTGCCGGTGGCGATGATGTCGCCGGGATAGAGCGTGATTCCCGCGGACAGCGCTTCGATCAGCGTCGGTATGTCGAAGATCAGATCGGACGTGATCGCATCCTGGCGCAATTCGTCGTTCACCCAGCAGCGGACATTGAGATTCTCGGGCTCGACCTCGTCGGCGGTCACCAGCCACGGCCCCATCGGGCAGAAAGTGTCGAGCGACTTGCCGATCAGCCACTGCTTGTGCGTCGACTGAAGGTCGCGGGCCGTCATGTCGTTGACGATCATATAGCCCCAGACATGATCATAGGCATCGGCCTTGGAGATGCCGCGGCCGCCCTTGCCGATCACGATCGCCAGTTCGGCCTCATAGTCGACCTTGTCGCTGACGCCGGTCGGGTAGCGGATCGGCTGTCCGGTCGCGATCACGCTTTCGGGCACCTTGGAAAAGATGATCGGCGCCTTGGGGATGGCATCGGCGGCGCTCTGCGCGCTGCTGTCGAAACCGCTGCGGGTGAATTCATGCGCATGCGCGTGATAATTCTTGCCGACGCAGAAGATGTTCCGGCGCGGCGCCGGGATCGGTGCGAGCATCTCGACGGCGGACAGGTCCACTCCGTCGCCCGTCGGCACCGGCAGTGCGCCGCCCGCGGCATCCCCGGCGATGATGTCGAGCAGGGTCGTGCCGTCGAGCAGCCACGCGCGATTGGCGTCCGGATCGATGATGGCGGCGCATGTCCTTCCGTCATGCCGAACGGTCGCAAACTTCATGATTGGATGTCCTTTCTCTGCGGGGCCGATCGTTGCCCCGATTCCCCGGCTTGATCGGTGCCGGTTTGAATGATCAGTGGCTGTGAATCTTGTGGGCGAAATGCGCGGCCACCCAGCCGCACGCGCCGCCAAAGGCGACGGGCGCGGCGAGCATCGCCAGGCTTTCGAGGCTGGGCTCGAGGTGAGACGCGAAATAGCCCGTCATGCCCAGGAAATAGCCGATGATGCTGTTCACCGGTGGGGTGAGCATCGACAGCATCGCGATCGTCGCCAGGAAGAAGACGACGATGATCAGGGCCAGCGTGCCCAGGCTGTGGATCGAGGCCAGCACCGTGGCGCCGACCATGCCGAGGACGATGCCGAGGATCACGCACGCGATCGCCTGCGCGCCGCCCTTTGCGGTGCCGCCGCCCGTACTGAACGCGCACCAGCCCAGGAAGAGCAGCCAGGGCTGGAAACCCGCGACCGCGCAGAGCCCGGAACCGAGCGCCGCGACCAGCCCGACCCACATCGCGACCAGCAGATAGCCCGCATTGCCGCCCTTCGAAACCTGCTCGCTCATCGATCTCTCCCTCTTTTGTGATCCAATGCGTGTGGAATCGTGATCCAATCGCTCAGTGCGTGGGCGGCGCCTTGTGGAAGCTGCCGTCCTTCATCACCGCGGCAATGCGGCTTTCGTCCTGCAGGATGGTGATGTCGGCCAGCGGGTCGCCGTCGACCAGGATCAGATCGGCCAGAGAGGTTTCCCGCACTCTGCCCAGCTCGTGCGGCCGGCCCATGGCCTCGCCGCCCGTCGCGGTCGCGGCAACGATCGCCTCCATCGGCGTGAAGCCGAACAGATCGACGAAATATTCGAGATCCTTGGCGTAGGTACCGTGCGGGGTCCAGGCGAAGCCATAATCGCCGCCGGGGACCAGGCGGATGCCTGCGGCCTTCATCTTCTTCACACCGGCGATGCAGGCTTCGAGTTCGCGATGATAACCCATGTCGCGGGCCATGTCGGGGGTGATCCCCCAGCCGGAGGCGTTGTACGAGGTCTGGTAGAGCCAGGCGACGCCGGGCCCGACGAAATGCCGGTCGCGCACGGCCGCGAGCTGCTCGATCGTCTCGTCGCTGGCGAAGCTGGCGTGATAGATGAATTCGATGCCGTGCTTCAGGCATTGGCGCACGCTCTCGTCGGAGCGGGCATGCGCGGCGATGTAGGTGCCGGGCTTGCGGCGCGCTTCGGCCACTGCCTCGGCGACTTCGTCGTCGGCCATTGGCGTCCGCTCTGCGTCGATGCCGGCGATGTTCTCGCCCGACAGGTTGAGCTTGATGCCGTCCACGCCCTCTTTCAGGAGCTGGCGCACCGTACGCCGCATCTCCATCGGGCCGTTGATCACCTCGACATAGGTATAGGCGGCAACATGGCTGGGATTGAGATCGCCCAGGCCGCCGATGGTGGCGATCTCCGGGCCGTTGGCCAGATAACGCGGGCCGGGCAGCTTGCCCACATTGATATAGTTGCGGATCACCACGTCCAGCCGCGGCTTCGCGGCGGCGGCGCCCACGCACATGGTATAGCCCATGTCGAGATATTTCCGTGCCGAGCCCGCTGCCTCCAGCACATGTTCCTCCACCGGCATCATGCCGATTGCGTCGAGCGAATCCTGGTCGATCCAGCTGAAATGCGTATGCGCGTCGCACAGGCCGGACATCAGCGTCATGCCGCGCCCGTCGACGATCCGGTGGGGCTCGTGCGGGATCGCGCCGCGATCGCGCTCGACCCGGGCGATGCGATCACCCTCGACCAGCACGTCCGCCTCGAACGGCAGGTCGCCGCTGCTGTCGAGCACGCGGACATTGGTGAACATCGTCGTCGCCATATCAATCTCTCCCGATGCGGGGTGCGCCGCGCATGTGGTCAACCCCTGCGCCCGCATTGCGCGGTGCGATCTGTGTCGCGACGCGGCCGAGAAGCTCGGCCGGCCATTGGTGCGCCGGAACCATGCCGTCCGGCGCGGCGGCATAAAGCGCGGCGAGACGGACGATCGCGTCGGCATCGCCTTCCTCCAGGCCGTCCAGCCGGACGGTCGCCCTGTCCGGCGCGCTCAGTTCGATATTGGCGGGGCGCCTGCAGCCCGCGAGGCATGGCACCTGGCGCAGCATGATCCGGTTGCCGAGCACCGGATCCGCCAGTGTCGTGATCCTGCTAGCCAGACGTGCGCCGTGCGTGGAGCCGCGCACGAAGCGATCGCAGCGCACGCACGCCTTGAGCCGAACGGACGACGGCGATGGGCCATGGGTTACGCCGATCATCACGATTGTCGTCCGCTCCCCGTTCGTTCGCCAACGGACGAATCTGAACTTACACCAATGTCGCTGATCGTAGACGTTAGTAGCCTATTGCGTCAACAGGGTTCATATTATGCGCAGCGGCTGCCGATCGTGGTGCATGGACGCGTAGCGCACCCGCGGGGAGGCGGATCAGGGCGCAGACAACGCCCCGTTGCGGATCGATTTATGGATTTTCCGCGGGATTAGCGGGTTTCAGGAGATCTGCAGATTGTCCCGAACGGCCCTGAGATGCGCCAGCGTGAACTCGCGCGCGCGCGCCGGATCGCGGTCCATCAGCGCGCCGACGATATCGACATGCTGTTGCTGATAAAGATCGCGCTGCGCGGCGCTCAGCGAGCGCTGCTTCAAGCGCATCCATTCGGGCTGATTGCGTGCCTCGTTGATCGCCCTGTACATGGTCAGCAGCAGCTCGTTGCGCGCGGCGGACATGATGGCGACATGCAACATGCTGTCCCAATGCTCGAACTCGGGCACGTCTGCTGCCGCGCGCATCCGCTCCAGGCAGGTCTGAATCTGCGTGAAATTCTCGGCGCTCGCGCGATAGGTTGCGAGCTCGGCGGCGGCCGGCTCGATCATCAGCCGCACGTCCATCACATCGGACGGGCTGGCGCCGCGGATCTGGTCGATCAGGCTGCCATCTTCGGCCTGCTCCTTCGGGCGGACAATCGCCGTGGCTGCGGCGGCCGCCTTATAGGCCTCGAACGGCCGCGCCTGCAGCGGCGCCCTGGCGGATGGGTCGGCGACGAAGGAGCCACGCCCGACATGGCGTTCGATACGGCCCTGCTCCTCCAACTGACGGAGCCCCTTGCGCAGCGTGTTGCGCGATACGCCAAGTTCCTGCTCCAGTTCGCGCTCGGTCGGGATCTTGGTTCCGACCTGCCATAGTCCGTCGGCGATGTTCCGTTCGAACCGGGTCAGCAGGCCTCCGACCGTTTCCCCTGCTCGCTTGCGAACGTTCCGGTCCGTCATATTTTATCGTCGCTTTCCGCAGGCTTGAGCGCGCCGCGGACTCTGGCACGCCAACCCAATGCCGTCAAACCGGACGAGCCGATTGGCTCTGACAGGGGACGGCATTGGATCAGTTCGACCGATGTGGGGCCTGATCAGCCGCGGGCGAATTCCTGGTGCAGCCGGTTGAGGATCGCCGCATCGGCCGGTCCGTCGTGCGAGACCACGCGGTGGCGCAAGGTCAGGCCTTTGCCCGGCTGTATCTCGATCGCCCCCGGCGCGACGATGCACGGATTGACCATGTATGCGCCGCGGATGATGTGCCAGGTCGAAGGTGGGTTGCCGGGATGATCGAGCACCGCGCCGCCCGCGATCTTCCCGTCGGGCGCGGTCGTCGAGAAATCATACCAGGGCCGCGCCGGCCAGTTGAGCTCGTAGCTGTCCTGCCAGCTGTCCTTCAGGTCGAGCGGGCCCGAAAGATCGCTGATCACGATCGCACCGCGCGGCTTGGCGCGATAGCAGAAGCCGCCGAACGGATTCTGCGCGATCGTCACCGGACGGTTCGTCGCGGGCATGAATGTATAGATATAGTCGAACAGGTTGCAGCCATGCTGCTGGCTTGCCGTGACGCGCATGGTTTCGATCAGCACATCCTCTCCGTCCGCCTGCCAGGCATTGACGGCTTCCAGAGCGGCGGACGAGCGGCCGGTGGAGAGAAGCCTGGCTGATCGGCTGACGATCGCGCGGCCATCCTTCGGCGCGCGCGCGCCCCAGCCCCACCAGTCGCCGCGCTTTTCGCCATCGTCGTTGATCCAGGCGCAGAAGACACCGCGATGATGCGGATGGTCGGGTGCCGCGACATCGGTGACCATCTCGCCACCCGGTGTCCAAAGCGGATGGGTATAGGCGGTACCGGGGACGGCCGGGCCCTTCTCGCCGGCCGGCAGCGCGCCATAGAGATAGCGCATCGCGTCGCGTTCGTCCGGGTCGCGGATCAGGATCGCGCTCGCGTCCTTCACGCCGCTGAATTTTCGCGCGCGGGCGGCCATGACGGGCTGGTTCGCCATCATCGCCAGCCCTGTGGAGACGAGCATGCCCGCAAGCAGCTCTCTGCGATCGGTATCCATTGATCCTCCTGTATGAAATGGCGCGATCCATGTCGGCCAATAATGTCGTCGATCCTGTTCATATGATCCGGCCGCTGCTCAGCCCTGCGGCGCGAGTCCGGCGGCGGCGATGCCCGCGAGCGCGCAGATTTCGTCATTGTCGGATGTATCGCCGGTCACGCCCACCGCGCCGATCGGTTCTCCCGCCGCATCGACGACGATCACGCCGCCGGCTGCCGGGATCACGCCGGTCGGCGCGATCGGCCCGAGCGCGGCGACGAAGGTCGGTCGCTCGGCGGCCATCTCGCCGATCTTGCGGCTGGATATGCCGAGCGCCAGCGCGCCCCCGGCCTTGCCCGCGGCAATGCCCAGCCGCAGCGACGAGGCGCCATCCTGGCGTTGAAAGGCGATGAGATGGCCGCCGGGATCGAGCACCGCGATGCTCAGCGGCTTCAGGCCCATGTCCGCGCCGCTGTCGAACGCGGCGGCGATGATGCTGTTGGCCTGGGCAAGCGTGA
>JASBTC010000189.1 GCA_030148625.1 Sphingobium sp.
GGAAGAAGCCGATCGCCGCACTCGACGCCGCGCTCTCGATATCGGTGCCGATGCCGCGCAGGAAGATATTGGGTTCGGAGATATTGTCAGGGTTGAGCGTGAAGCCCGGCACGCGCGCGGCGATCTCGGAAAAATCGTCGATGCCGGCTTTGGCCAGCATGTCGCCGCTGAACGCCGCGACCGAGAGCGGCGCGGACTGCAGCGTCTCCTCGCGCTTGCGCGCGGTGACGACGATTTCCTCGAGCCCGCCGTTTTCGGCACCCCCGGCCTGCGGCGCGGCCTGCTGTGCAAAAGCGGTCCCGGGCAGGGCGACGACCGCCACGGCCCCAAGCAGCAGTCCCTTTGTCTTCGAATATGAATAATCGCGCACCGGCGTTGCCCCTTCCCTAATTCACCGCCAGCGGACCATTGCGCCATTCGTACGAGCGCTTATCGGGTCTTCTATCTGTCGGCAGCTTCGATCAAGTGGAAGCTATGCCCCAAGACCATATGTGAATAATAATATTGCAGTGCCTCGATATAGGTTTTCGCGATATCGAACCCGCTATGGAATCGATTGGGCAATCCGGCTTCAATCGATTGATTCTGAAAGATGAAATCGTCAGGCGACAGGCTCGGCGGTCAAGATCCTGTAATGCAATATACGGCATCGACGCCGGACGGCATCGCCGAACCTTGTCCGAGCATCTTCGCTTCGGACGACGACTATGCGTCGTTGAAGCAGACGACCTTGGTCTGGGACATTTCGCGGATGGCGAAACGCACGCCTTCGCGCCCCATATTGCCGCGCTTGGCGCCGCCAAAGGGCATCGCGTCGAGACGATAATCGGTGGAATCGTTGATCATGACCCCAGCCGCCTGCAGCGTGCGTGCCGCATGGTGCGCCTCGCGGATGCTCTCGGTGAAGATCGCCGCGTGGATCGCATAATCGCCCCGGTTCGCTGCCGCGATCGCGACGTCCAGCGCGTCATAGGAAAAAAGGCTGACCACGGGGCCAAAGGCTTCGCGGCAGACGAGCCGGGCATCGGCTGGGACATCTTCGAGCACGGTCGGATGGAGCAGCGCATTGTCGCGCCGGCCGCCGGCAAGCAATCGCGCCCCGGCCGCAATCGCCTCACCGGTCCAGTCGAGCAGCCTTTCGGCCTCATGCGCCGAGATCATCGGGCCGATATCGGTGTCCGGCGACATCGGATCGCCGGCGACCAGCGCGGCCGTGCCGGCGACGAACAGATCGCGAAACGCCGCATAGACGCTTCGTTCGACGAAGATCCGCTGCACGCCGATGCAATTCTGCCCCGCCGCCCAGAAGGCCCCCGAAACGCACGCCCTGGCGGCCTTTTCGAGGTTCGCGCTCGCGGTCACGATCACCGGTGAATTCGCGCCGAGTTCCATGCCGATCCGCTTGATGCCGGCCGTGCGCGCAATCTCTGCGCCCACCCGTTCGCCACCGGTGAACGAGACCATCGCGACATCCTCCGCCGACACCAGCGCATCGCCGAAATCGCGGCCATGGCCGGTGAGCAGGTTGAGTGCTTCGCCGGGCACCCCGGCGTCGAGCAGCAGTTCGGCGAGCATGATCGCGGTCAGCGGCGCCTGATCGGCGGGCTTGAGCACCACCGCATTGCCCGCGGCAATGGCCGGCCCCAATTTATGGCAGGCCAGGTTGAGCGGATCGTTGAACGGCGTGATCGCGGCGATCACCCCGACGGGTTCATGGACATAATAGCCGCTGCGCCCCTCGCCGCCGGCGAAGCTGTCGAACGCGATGGTCTCGCCGGTCAGCCGGGTCGCTTCCTCGGCGGACAGGCGCAACGTGTTCACCGCGCGCGACGCTTCCTTGGTCGACGCCGTGATCGTCTTGCCCGTCTCCGCGGTGATCGTCGCGGCAAAGCGCCCGGACTGGCTGGCGAGGGCATCGGCGGCGCGGTGCAGGATCGCGGCGCGCGCGCCGGTCCCCAGCGCGACCAAGAGACGCTGCCCGCGCACCGCGCTCGCGACCGCTTCGGCGACGTCGCCCGGCGTCGCGCAGGCAACGCGTGCAATCACGTCGCCGCTATAGGGATTGTCGATCTCCATGCCGGTCGCGGCGCCGCGCCATTCGCCTCCGATCAGCAACGAGCGCTTCACCTCGACCGGCATCAGCATCACGGCTTGTCCTTGTGGAGGACGAGGCCGTCATATTCGCGGCTGTCGAGCAACGCCTCGACGATGACCGGGCCGTCGGCCGCAAAGGCATCGACCAGCGCCGAACGCAACGCGTCGGGATCGGCGACGGTGACGACGGGCACGCCGAACAGCGACGGGCCGCCGATCGTGCCTTCGGCGCGCACCGGCGTGCCATAGATCGGATTGGCCTTCTTCTCCTGCTTGATCCGGATCAGCGCGAGGTCATTGTCGGTGAAGACGAGGATGACGATGGGCAGCTTTTCGCGCACCGCGGTCGCGAGCTCGCCGACGGTCATCAGGAAACCGCCGTCACCGACGACGGTGCAGACCGGCGTATCGGGCCGACAGAGCTTGGCGGCGATCGCCGCGGGCAGGCCGAAGCCCATCGACGACCAGCCATTCGACATGATCTGCAGGCCGGTGCCGGGCGTCGGCCATTTCTGGCCGATCAAATGGGTATGCGCGCCGACATCGCAGGTCATGATGCCATTTTCGGGCAGCACCTCGCGCAGCACGTCGAGCGCGGCGCAGGGGCCGAAGCGGTTGCTGTCGGGCGCCAACCGCGCGAACAGCTCGGCGGTGCGGGCGGCGACAACGCGCATGTCCCAATCCTTGGGCGCGGCATTGAGCGCGAGCAGCGCATCGAGGCTCGCGCCGATATCGCCGACGGCATCGGCGGCAACGGGATGCTTGGCGGCATCGATATCGACCGGCGCGACATCGATGCTGGCGACGGCAAGCCCGTCGCGCATCCAGCCTTCGAAATTGAACTCGACGGGATCATAGCCGATCGCCACGACCAGATCGGCCTCGGCATGCGTCCGGCCGACAAGGTCGCTCAAGGCATGAAACAGCACGCCGGCATAGCTTGGATGGTTTTCAGGGACCATGCCCTTGGCCATCGGCGTCAGCACGACAGGCAGGCCGAAGCGCTCGGCAAGGGCGACGATCCTGTCCTGGACCCGGGCATGGACCGCGCCCAGCCCCACTGCGAGGATCGGTTTCCGCGCCGCGCCGAATGCCTCGACAAGCGCATCGATCGCCGTCGCATCCGCGCGGGCGGGAGAGGCCGCGACCACCGGACCGGCGCTGGCCGAGACGGTTTCGGCCGCGCTCAGCCCGACAGGCAGTCCGATGTGCACCGATCCCGGCCGCCCCGAAACCGCGATGCCCGCGGCTTCGGCCAGCGTCTCGCCGACCGTGTCCGCTTCCAGCCGCGTTGTCCATTTGGTGATCGGCCGGAACAAGGCCTGATGGTCGATCCCCATCTGGACGGTGCGGCTGCGCATCGCCTCGGGCATCTCGTCGGTCAGCGCGATCATCGGCGAACGATCGAGATAGGCGCCACCGACCCCGGTCGACAGGTTCGTCGCCCCCGGCCCGAAGGTGCCGAAGCACACGCCTGGAACGCCGGTCAGTCGGCCGCAGATATCGGCCATGAAGCTTGCGCCGCCTTCATGGCTGGTCAGCACGAAATCGATGCCGTCGGTCGTGCGCAGCGCTTCCATATAATCGACCCAGCCGCCGCTGGGCACGCCGAAGACGTGGCGCACGCCCATATCCCTGAGCGAGGTCACCAGTGCCTGGGCTACGGTGGTAGCGGTCATGATCTATCCTTCAAATCTAAGGCTCAATTCTGGGCAGTTGGGGCGACATAACCCGCGGCGTTGCTGTGCGCGCTGCGCCGGCGTCCACGGATGCCGCATGCGGCGAGGAAACTCAGCACGCTGTCGTTGAATTCGGTCGCATGCTCGAAAAACACCGAATGGCCGGCATCGACCTCGACGAGAAACGATCCCGGCACACGCGCCTGCACGCACCGGATCGCCGCGATGGGGAATAACGGGTCGCGCGTCCCCGCCAGGAACAGCACGGGCCTGCCACCGCCCACCGTTTCGGGCGCGAGCCGCGCCGGCCATGCGCCGGTCAGGCTGTGGCGATCGGTGCGGTTGAAGCTGGCGATCGCCGAATAGAGCGCCGCCTGGGTCGGGCTGGCCTCGCGGAAAACCGGATCGAGGACGCGATCGAGCTGGTCGAGATCGTCGGTCGCCAACCGCGCCGCATCCATCAGCGCGGCGACCTCACCATCCTCCGCGATCGCATGGAGCGAGGCGGCAAGCACCAGCGCACGCACACGCTCGGGATGGGCGGCGGCAAAGCCGATGCAGGTTCCGCCGCCCATCGACTGGCCGACAAGCACCGCCTGATCGATGCCGAGATGATCGAGCAGCGCCAGCAGATCGGAAACGAATGCGCTCCGCCCCGCAGTCTCGACGTCGCTCGAACGCCCGAAGCCGCGATGGTCGAACGTCACGACGCGATAGGATGCGGCGAAGACGGGCAATTGCTGGAACCAGCTGGCATGATTGCCGCCAATGCCGTGCGCGAGCACGATGACGGGCCCTTCGCCCTGGTCTTCATAATAGAGTTCGCTCTGGCCGATCGGCAGGAGAGGCATTGTATTTCCCTGGCTTAGACGACGCCCATGATCCGGCTGAGTTCGACGACATGGTCGCCGAACGCCGGAAGGTCGCGGGTGATGGATGGATCGCGCGGGCGCGGCAGATCGATACGGAGATCGGCGATCAATCGGCCGGGCCGTTCGGAGAGGACCAGCACGCGATCGGAGAGCAGCACCGCCTCCGAAATGCTGTGGGTGATCAGCACCACCGTCTTGCGGTCGCGCTGCCACAGCCGCAGCAGCTCGATGTTGAGCCGGTCACGGGTCAAGGCGTCGAGCGCGCCGAAGGGCTCGTCCATCAGCAGCACGCGCGGATTCTGCATCAGCGCCTGGCCGATCGCGACGCGGTGCTTCATGCCCCCCGACAATTCGTGCGGAAACTTGTCCTCGAACCCTTTCAGGTTGAGCAGCTCGATCATCGCGGCGACATCGGCCGCGTCGGCCGCCGCCTTGCCGCGCCGGATCTCGAGCGCGAGCGTCAGGTTCCGGCGCACCGTCAGCCAAGGCAGCAGGTTCGAGGTCTGAAAGACCACGCCGACATCGTCGCGCGGCGCGCCGACCGCGTCGCCGAACAGCTCCGCCGATCCCGCATCATAGGGATTGAGCCCTGCCAGGATGCGCAGCAATGTGCTCTTGCCGCAGCCCGATGGCCCGATGATCGAGACGAACTCGCAATCCCCGATCGCAAGATCGACATCCTCGAGCGCCTTGGTCCCGGCGGCACCTCCATAATATTTGGTCAGCCCGCCGACCCGGATCGCAGCATCGCTCATATCGCCCGCCACCAGACAAGTTTGGACACCAGCTCGACGACGTAGAAGAGCGCGAGCGAAAGCAGGGTCACCGCCAAGAGTGCTGCGAAAGTGAGCGCGGTCTGCGACGACCCGGTCGCGAGCAGGATGACGTTGCCGAGCCCATTGTTCGATCCGACGAATTCGCCGACGATCGCGCCGATGACGGCAAGCGGCATCGCAACCTTGCAGCCGTCCATGAAATTGGGCATCGCCGCGGGCACCTGAAGCTGGCGGAACATCGTCCAGCGGCCGGCGCCCAATGCGCGGAAATGCTCCTCCAGATTGGCCGGCACGCCCGCCAGCCCGCCCAATGTCGCGATGACGATCGGGAAAAAGGCGAAGAGGAACGCCATCACCAGCTTCGATCCGAAACCATAGCCCAGCCACACGACCATCAGCGGCGCGAGGCCGATCTTGGGAATGCTCTGCAGCGCGATCACCATCGGATAGAGCGTCGATCGCGCGATCGGCACGACATGGATCAGTGCGGCCAGCGCGACGCCGAGCACCGCCGCCGCGACGAAGCCGCTGAGCACTTCGCCCAATGTCACCAGCCCATGTTCGAGCAGCAGCGCGCGTGCGTTCCAAAAGGCCACGCCGATATCGCTGAGCGACGGCAGCAGATAGGCCTTGATGCCGAACCAGCGGACGCTGAATTCCCAGACCAGCGCCAGCGCGACGAAGAAGGCACCGGCGACGAGCGGATTGGACCGCGATCTTTCCTGCACGGCCACGATCAGTCGTCCTTGCGCGGGTTCAGGATCTTCGCGATCCGTTCGGGCGGCGGCACCAGGAAATGTTCGAGCGACCAGCGATCGAAGGTCTCCATCGCCTTGCCGTCCCAGACCTGCGGATCGTGCGGCGGGAAGTCCGGGCCGATCTGGATCATATCCGAATAGAATTCGACATTGTTGCCGTCGGGATCGCGGAAGACGAGGAAGCTGTTGCCGCCCGGGCCATGCTTGCCGATGCCGCGATCGATCGCGACGCCGCGCTCGACGAGCATTGCGGCGATCGCCTCGATCTCGGCGACGCTTTCGACATGATAGGAGAAATGCTCGACTGGCGAACGGCCGGGTTCGTGCCGCGCGATTTCCTCGGGCGTCATCTGGAGCAAGGCCAGATCATGATGATCCTGGCCGCTGCGCAGGAAGACCATGCGGTCGTCGATCCAGTCGGAAACGTCGAGGCCGATCACATCCTGGTAGAAGGCAAGCGACGCCTGGACGTCGCGCACTTTCAGGACGAGATGGCCGAGCTTGGTCGGTCGGGGGCGGTACATCGCAACACTCCCCTATTTGGCGCCGGCGAAGACGTCGCCGGGCGCAAGATCGGCCTTGAGCGGATAGGCCTGTTTCAGGAAATCGAGCGTGCTCGCGACCCGCGCCGCATCGAACTGGCCTGCGCCATCTTTCATCAGCGCGGTCGTTTCGATCATCTGCTGCTTGGTGATCGCGGCGTCGAGCATCGGGAAACGCTTGACCATCATCGCCACCACCTCGTCGGAGTTGGCGGCGGAATAAGCATAGCCGCGATACGTGGCGTCGAGGAACTTCTTCACCGTCGCCGCGCGTTCGGTCAGCATCTTTTCGGTGGTCAGGATGCCGCTGCCATAGATGTCGAGCCCGAAGGCCGAATAGGGCAGCCAGCCGAGCGTCACACCGGCTTCCTTCGCGCGCTTGCGGAACAGCGGCAGGCTGTTGCCTTCCCAGCATTCGCCCGCGTCGATCTTGCCCTCGACCAGCGAGGTCACGACCAGAGCGGGATCGAGCTGGAGCAGCTTCACCTTCGCCTTGTCGACGCCGTTGCGCGTCAGCCAGGCGGGAACGAGCGCCTGCATCGGCGAGCTTTGCCCGCCGCCCACGGTCAGCCCCGCCAGATCGGCGGGCTTGGCGATGGCGTGGCGTTCCTTGATGTAGCAAAGCCCGGCGGGCCAGCGCGTGTTGAGCGTGCCGGCCATCTTGGTCTTGCCGCCATTGTTGCGGTTGAGCACCACCGAGATCGGATCGCCATAGCCGAACTCGAACATGCCTTGGTCGAGCTCGTTCGCGGTGCGGATACCGCCGAAACCGCGCACGACATTCACGTCGAGGCCGGCTTCGGCATAATAGCCCTTGTCGATGGCCGCGACCACGCCGCTCATGCTGCCCTGCGGCAACCACGACATGTTGAAGGTCACTTTCTCCTTGCCCGCGTCGCCGCTTCCGCCGCAGCCAGCCAGAGCGAGCGCAATGGCCGCCAACGCGGCGCCGATCGGTCGCTTGCCCATCACACCACCTCCGCACGCACGGGATTGGCAAGCATGCCGATCCCATCGATCGTCGCGACCATATGGTCGCCGTCCATCAGGAAGATGCCGCGCCCCATGCCGACACCGGCTGGCGTGCCGGTCGCGATCACATCGCCGGGCTTCAGCGCCAGCAGCGTCGAAAGATAGGCGATCTGTTCGAAAGCGTTGAAGATCATCTCGCCCGAATTGCCGTCCTGCATCATCTCGTCATTGACGCTGAGCGTAAGGCGAAGGTCGTGCGGATCGCCCAGGCAATCGCGCGGCACGAACCACGGCCCCATCGGGGTGAAGCTGTCGAAGCTCTTGCCGCGGAACCAGTCGTGCGAGAATGGAAAGTCGGTGCGGCGCGTCATGTCGCGGGCCGAGATGTCGTTGACGATCACATAGCCGGCAATGTGATCATAAGCCTGTTCGACGGGAATGCGGCGGCCGCCGCGACCGATCACGACGCCAAGCTCGACTTCCCAGTCGACCTTCCGGCTCTCGGGCGGCAGGAACACGGTGTCGTCGGGGCCGATGACGCTGTCGGGCGTCTTCAGGAAGATATAGGGCTGGCTGTCCGCCTTGGCCGCGAGCTTGGTCGCCATTTCATCGGCATGCTCGATATAGTTGGACGCCGCGCCGAACAGGCGATGCGGCGTGAACGGCGCCAGCGGTGCGGCGGCAACCGGGGCGAGCCCCAGGGCCCGCGCACGATCGGCCAGCCCGGCCAGTTCGGTGCCGATCGCATCCCAGTCGCGGATCAGTGCATCGACCGAGCCGATCCGCGCCGCAAGCGCTTCGCTGACCGGCACCTGCTCCGCGATCGCGGCAAGATCGTGGAGCGCATCGTCCAGCACGAGTGCGGATCGCACGGCACCCGACGCCGAATAGCGTGCGAGCGCGAACCAGGGTGCCGTCATTGCCGTCTCCAAAAACTGCGCCGTCGCCCGTTCGCGGGCCGGATCGGCGGATCATCGTCTCTGGATCAATAAAAGGCATAACGGGACGCAATCATAATATCACTTTGGAATATCGAGTCGCGATTTTCCTATAGGTGAGCGGCTCGATGGCCATGCCCCGCGCTCAAGCGGTGATCACACGCCACGCCATGCGCAGCGCGACGATCAGCAGGAAAATCCCGAATGCGACGCCGAGTTGGCGCTTCGACAGGCGGTGCGCCAGCGCCGCCCCCCAGGGTGCCGAAATCCATGTCATCGGTGCGATCAGCAGGAAACCGATCGCATTGACATAGCCCAGGCTCGCCAGCGGCAGGCGCGGATCGCCCCAGCCGCCGAGAATATAGCCGATCGTCCCGGGAATGCTGATCAGCAGCCCGAACAATGCCGCGGTGCCGACCGCGCGATGGATCGGATAATTGACCAATGTCAGGATCGGCACGCTCAGCGTGCCGCCGCCAATGCCCATCATCGACGAGGTCGCGCCGACCGCGAAGGGCAGCGGCTGTGCGACAATTCCGCGCGGCACGTCGTCGGCAAGCGTCACATGGTCGAGCGGCAGCAGCATCTTCGCCGCGACGAGGAAGGCGACGCCTGCGAAGACCGCCGACAGCACCACGCCATGGACATGCGACGCGATCAACGTGCCCACGATCGCGCCCAGGAAGATCGCGACACCCCAGCGACGGACGAGATCGCCATCGACTGCGCCTTTTGCCCGATGCGCCCGCGACGAGGAGATCGAGGTGGGGATGATCGTCGCCAGCGATGTCGCGACCGCGACATGCATCCGGATCGCCGGATCGACCTTCAGAAAACCGAGCGCGACATCGAGGATCGGCACGACGACGATACCGCCGCCAACCCCGAGCATTCCGGCGATCACTCCGCCGATCAGTCCGGTCGCCAGCATCGCCGCCGCCAGAGTCAGCATGTACGATATATCCATCGATCATTCCCCGCTGCGCGTCGGCCATGGATCACGACCGTCCGCCACCTTCGCGCTAGCGCCGTCCGATCATCGAGAAACCTATAAAAAACACCTCCCCATATTCGCTTTCGGAATAATGGGGCCAAGCCGACGCTATTCCTGCACCATATAGCGTGCCACCCGATTTCTATATTTCAGTGATACTCCATTCCCCTATGCTGTCCGCCTGATCAGCGGAAGAGCATCGTATATGGATTACAGAGTCGGCATTGCGGGTTTCGGAACCATCGGCGCAGTCGTCGCCGCGCGGCTTGTCGACGACCTGCCCGGCCTGACGCTTGCGGCGATCAGTTCGGGCCGGCGCGAAACCGCCGAAGCGCGCATGGCCGCGCTCGGCATCGCCGTCCCGCTGGTTTCCCCCGCCGAGCTCGCCGAACGTTGCGACATCGTCGTCGAATGCGCGCCGACCGCGGCCTTCGCTTCGATCGCGGAGCCGGCGCTGGCGGCAGGCCGGATCCTCGTCACTGTCAGCGGTGCAGCGATCCTCCAGCATCCCGATATCGTCGAGCATGCGCGGCGCGGCAAAGGCCAGATCATCCTGGCGACCGGCGCCCTGCTCGGCTTCGACGCGGTGCGCGCCGCGGCCGAGGGCGTCATCCATTCGGTGCGCATGGTCACGCGCAAGCCACCGCGCTCGCTGCGCACCGCAAAATATGTCGTCGAGAACCAGATCGATCTCGACACGCTGACCGAGCCCTTGCTGCTGTTCAGCGGCAGCGCGCGCGAAGGCGCACGCGCCTTTCCGTCGAACGTCAATGTCGCCGCGGCCCTCGGCCTGGCCGGCATCGGCCCCGACCGCACCGAGCTCGAAATCTGGGCGGACCCCGGCAAGGTCCGCAACTGCCATCGCATCGACGTGGAGTCGGACAGCGCGCGCCTCGGCCTCGAGATCGAGAATATTCCCACCGACGAAAATCCCGGCACCGGCCGGATCACCGCACTCAGCATGATCGCGGCGTTGCGCGGCCTGACCGCCCCGCTGCGCGTCGGCAGCTGAAATCCAATCAGAAAAGGAAACCCATGCCCGTTCATCTCAAGCACGTCGCGATCGCCTCCGCCGATCCCGACAACGCCTCCAAATTCTTCGTCGAAGTCCTTGGCTGGACGATCGCCGGCCGCATCGATAGCCGCAACGCGCTCGGCTATTACGTCACCGACGGCACGATCAACATCGCATTGCTCAACTTCAAGAACCGGCCGGCCGCCGGCATGGAGTTCGGCGAGGGCTATACCGGTCTGCATCATCTCGGCTTTCAGTGCGAGGATATCGAGGAGATCGTCGACAGCTTCGAGAATTCCGGCTTTGCGCCGCGTCACGACGTCAATATCGCGCAGGGGCTCGGCATGACCCCCGCCAAGGACAATGCCGAATATAATATGACCGGTCCCGAGGGCGTGATGATGGACGTTTCCGAGCGCGGCTGGGTGGGCACCGCCACCTTCAAGCCCAGGCCGGCCTGACCCTTATGGCGCCCCTTCCCTCCGACCTTTCGCGCGACGCCGCGCTCGCGCACGATGCGGCCGATCCGCTTGCCGGCTTCATCGGCGAGTTCACGCTGCCCGAAGCCACCATCTATCTCAACGGCAACTCGCTCGGGCCGAGCCCCAGCGCGGCGCTGGTGCGCGTCGCCGAATCGGCGAACGAAGAATGGAGCCGGCGGCTGATCACCAGCTGGAATCGCTCGGGCTGGTTCCAGCTGCCCTATCGGCTGGGCGACCGGATAGCAGGGCTGATCGGTGCCAATGCAGGCGAGGTCGTGATGACCGACGGCACCAGCATCAACCTGTTCCGGATCGTCGCCACCGCGCTCGCGATGCGGCCCGACCGTCGCGTGATCGTGATGGAGGGCAGCAATTTCCCGACCGACAATTATGTCGTCCAGGGCCTGATCGCCACGCTCGGCCAGGGCCATGTCATCCGCTTCGCCGAAAAGGACGAGATCGCCGCCGCGATCGGGGATGACGTCGCCGCGGTCGTGCTGACCCAGACCCATTACAAGACCGGCCATATCCTCGACATGACCACGATCACGGCGCAGGCACACGCCGCCGGCGCGCTCGCCGTCTGGGATCTGTGCCACAGCGCGGGCGCGATCCCCGTCGATCTCAATGGCTGCAACGCCGACCTCGCGGTCGGCTGCACTTATAAATATCTGAACGGCGGGCCCGGCAGCCCCGCTTTCCTGTTCGCCGCCAAGCGCCATCACGCCGATCTCGTCCAGCCGCTGACCGGCTGGTGGGGGCATGGCGCACCCTTCGCCTTCGACCGCGACTATGCGCCCGCCGCCGGCATCGGCCGGATGCTCACCGGCACCCAGCCCATTTTGAGCATGGTCGCCGCCGAAGCCGGGATCGATATCGCCGAACGCGCCGGGCTGGAACGCGGCCGCACCAAATCGCGCGCACTCGGCGCATTGTTCCAGCAACTGGTCGCGGTGCGGCTGGGCGATGCGGGCTTCACGCTCGGCAGCCCCGCCGACCCGGATGCGCGCGGCGGGCATATCGCCTACGAACATCCCAGAGGTTATCCGATCATGAAGGCGCTGATCAGCCGCGGCGTGATCGGCGATTTCCGGGCGCCTTCATCGATCCGCTTCGGCTTCTCGCCGCTCTATCTGCGCTATGTCGATATCTGGGATGCGGTGGAGATCCTGCACGACATCATGACGACCGGTGCATGGCGCGATCCGGCCTTCGCCGCGGTCGAAGCCGTCACCTGAACGAAACACTGCGCCGGCTGATCACGCCAGCGCATGGTCGGCGACCGACTCCTCGGCGATGCGCTTGAGCACCGCGACGAAATAGTTGGTCGCCGGCGACCGGTCGACACCCTCCCTCAGCGTCACGCCGATCGCACCATAGCCAATATCGAGATTGACCGGCAGCCGCACGAGATCGAGCTGCGAATCCGCGACCTGATAGGGCACGGCCGCGACCATGTCGGTCTCACGCAGGATCGTGTAATTGGCCAGGATCGATACCGATTCCACCGCGCGGACGGGAAGCTCGAGCTTGGCCTTGCGGAAACATTCCTCAAGCTGCCGGCGCAGCGAGGTTTCGGGCGGCGGCATGATCCAGTCCTGTGCCTGGAGGTCGGACAATCTGACCACCGACAGCTTGGTCAGCGGATGCCCCTTGCGCACCACGATCGAAACCGGTTCGTCATAGAGTATCTCCTGAACCAGGCCCTCGCGCTCGCGATATTCGGGCAGTCGACCGACGACGAGATCGAGATCGCCGACGCGCAGCATCGGCATCAGCTTGTCGTTGGTGCCTTCGACCACCGACACGGTGATCCCGGGCCGCTCGCGCTTCAGCGCGACGATGCTGCGCGGCAACAGGCTCGGCGCCGCCGCCAGCAAGGTGCCGACCGCGATCTTGCCCGTCGTGCCCTCGCGCAGCGACAGCAGTTCCTCGCTGGCATGGCGGACCTGTGCCAGGATCAGCTTGGCGTGGCGGATGATGACGTCGCCATAAAGCGTCGGGGTCACGCCGCGCGACGAGCGTTCGAACAATTGCATGCCGAGCGTCGCTTCGAGATCGCGGATCATCTTGGTCGCCGCGGGCTGGGCGACGTTGAGCAATGTGGCGGCGCGCAGGATGTTGCGCTGCTCGCCGACGGTGATCAGCAATTTCAACTGCCGCAGCTTCAGCCGCGCAAGCAGCCGGTTCTCCACGACCTGTGGCGTCGCCTCCCCAGCCATCGTCTTCCTATCACATTAAAGTTATACAACGCCCTCAAAATATTATTTTCGCATTATAAAAACAATCCATAGTTTTGGCCCGTTCTCGTAGCCGATCGTTGGAAAAAGAATGACGAAAAGTCCCTATCCGTTCGCCGATCGCACGCTTCCCAACTACATTGATGGCGCGTTCGTCGGATCGGAAACGACCTTTCCGGTGATCGATCCCGTGACCGGCCAGGCGATCGGAAACGTCGCCCTGGCGGACAAGGCGGCGGTCGATGCGGCGGTCGCGGCGGCGAAACGCGCGCTGAAAGGACCATGGGCGCGGATGACGCTGGCGGCGCGCACCGCGATGCTCGTTGCGATCGCCGACGCGATCGAAGCGCGGTTCGACGAATTCGTCGCCGCCGAGATCGCCGACACCGGCAAGTCGCTGCTTCAGGCGACGACGATCGATATTCCGCGCGGCGCCGCCAATTTCCGCAGCTTCGCGGCGCTCGCCCAGGCACGCGCCATGACCAGCTTCCAGAGCGATACGCCCGACGGCCGCGGCGCGATCAATTACAGCATCGCCCGCCCGCTGGGTGTGGTCGCGGTGGTCTCCCCCTGGAACCTGCCTTTGCTGCTGCTGACCTGGAAAGTGGCGCCCGCGCTGGCATGCGGCAACACCATCGTCGCCAAGCCGTCGGAGGAAACCCCGTCGACCGCGACCCTGCTCGCCGAAGTGATGGACCAGGTCGGCCTGCCCGCCGGCGTGTTCAACCTCGTCCACGGCTTTGGCGGGGGATCGACCGGCGAATGGCTGGTCGGCCATCCCGATATCGACGCGATCACCTTCACCGGCGAGTCCGCGACCGGCTCGACGATCATGCGCGGCGCCGCCGACGGGGTGAAGCCATTGTCGTTCGAGCTTGGCGGCAAGAATGCCGCGATCGTCTTCGCCGATGCCGATTTCGACGCGGCGATCGCGGGCACGATGCGCTCGGTCTTCTCCAATTGCGGGCAGGTCTGCCTGTGTTCCGAGCGCGTCTATGTCGAGCGCCCGATCTTCGATCGCTTCGTCGCCGAACTCGCGGCGCGGGCCAAGGCGCTGAAGGTCGGCGATCCGTTCGACGGTGCCGATATGGGGCCGCTGATCTCCGCCCAGCATCGCGACAAGGTGCTCGGCTATTACCGGCTTGCGGTCGAAGAGGGTGCAACGGTGGTAGCAGGCGGCGGCGTGCCTGCGATGGGTGGCGACATCGCCAACGGCTTCTTCGTCGAACCGACGATTCTGACCGGCCTGCCCGAAACCGCGCGCTGCGTGCGCGAGGAGATTTTCGGCCCCATCTGCCACATCGCCCCCTTCGACGACGAGGATGCGGTGGTCGAGATGGCCAATGACTCGCGTTACGGCCTGGCCGCCGCGATCTGGACACGCGACGTCGGCCGCGCGCACCGCGTCGCGGCGCGCATGGAAACCGGCGTGGTCTGGGTCAATGACTGGTTCCTGCGCGACCTGCGCACGCCGTTCGGCGGGGTGAAGCTGTCGGGCATCGGCCGCGAGGGCGGCGAACATTCGCTGGCCTTCTATTCCGAACCCATGAACATCTGCATCAAATTGTGAGCACGTCCATGCCCGATCTGGATCTCATCGCCGAACGGCTCGATACCGCAGCACGCACCGCGCGTTCGACGGGGCAGATCACCGCCGAGCATCCGGATTTTTCGCTGGCGGATGCCTATATCGTCCAGCAGCGCCTGATCGATCGCCGCATCGCGCGCGGCGAAAAGCCGGTCGGCATGAAGATGGGCTTCACCAGCCGCGCGAAGATGGCGCAGATGGGCGTGTCAGATCTCATCTGGGGTCGCCTCACCGACGCGATGCAGATCGCCGATGGTGGCGAACTCGACATCGCCCGCTTCGTCCATCCCCGTGCCGAGCCCGAAATCGCGTTCCGGCTGAAGGCGCCGCTTTCCGGAAGCGTGACATTGGCCGAGGCCCGTGCCGCGATCGGCGAGATCGCGCCCGCGATCGAGATCATCGACAGCCGCTATGCCGATTTCCGCTTCGCGCTGACCGATGTCGTCGCCGACAATTCCTCGTCCTCGGCCTTCGTCATCGGCCCATGGCAGGCGCCGTTCGACGACCTGTCCGATATCGGCATGACGCTGAGTTTCGACGGACAGGCGGTCCAGTCCGGATCGACCGAAGCGATCCTCGGCGATCCCGTCCAGTCGCTGGTCGAAGCCGCGCGACTGACCGCCGCATCGGGCGTGACGCTGGAGGCCGGCTGGATCGTGCTGTGCGGCGCCGCCACCTCGGCCGAAGCGCTGAAGCCGGGCATAACGGTCGCGCTCGATGCCGGGCGGCTGGGCCAGGTCGAATTCCGCGTCGTCGGGGCCATCGCATGAGCACCGAGGACAAGAACGGGGGCCGCGTCATTCCCGGCAAGGCCGTCCCGCGCGGCGCCTTTCCGCACTATCGCCGCGCGGGCGATTTCATCTTCGTCTCGGGCACCAGCGCACGCCGGGCGGACAACAGCATCGCCGGCGCCGAAGCCGACGCGTTCGGCGCGACGACGCTCGACATCGCGGCGCAGACCCGCGCGGTCATCGACAACATCGCCGACATATTGGCGGATGCGGGCGCGAGACTTTCGGATATCGTCGATCTCGGGGTGTTCCTGGTGAACATGAACGACTTCAGCGGATTCAACACGGTCTATGCCGAATATTTCGGCACCGACGGCCCCACCCGCACGACCGTCGCGGTCCACCAGCTTCCCCACCCCCATCTCCTCATCGAGATCAAGGCAACCGCCCATGCACCACAGGCGTGCGGGCAAGACGGCAACGAGGCGAACTGAGATGCTGACATACGGCCTCCCTTTCAATTTCCACAAATGGATCGAGGAGCATCGCGACCTGCTCAAGCCGCCGGTCGGCAATGCGCAGATCTGGCAGGACAGCGACCTGATCGTGACGATCGTCGGCGGCCCCAATGCGCGCACCGACTATCATGTCGATCCCTGCGAGGAGTTTTTCTACCAGATCGAAGGCGACATGAACCTGCGCCTCTGGAAGGACGGCAAGCCCGAGGATCTGCCGATCCGCGAAGGCGACATCTTCCTGCTGCCGCCGGGCGTGCCGCATTCGCCGCAGCGCCCCGTCCCGGGCAGCATCGGCCTCGTCATCGAGCGTCAGCGCCCGATCGGCATGATCGACGCCTTCCAATGGTATTGCGACACGTGCGGCGAGATCGTCCACCGTGTCGAAGTGCAGCTGAAAAGCATCGTCACCGATCTGCCGCCGCTCTTCGCGCAATTCTACGCGAGCGAAGCGCTCAGAACCTGCCGCGGTTGCGGCACCGTCCACCCCGGTAAGGCGTAAGACAAGATCATGTCATTTTCGGTCGATATTCACAGTCATTTCCTGCCCGAGCAATGGCCCGACCTGGAGGCGCGCTTCGGCACGCCCGACTGGCCCTGGATGAAACAGCTCGGCCCAGGCAAGGCGATGCTGATGCTGGGCAAGAAGGAATTCCGCCCGGTGCTCGACGATTGCTGGAGCGGCGAACGCCGGATCGCGGCGATGGACGAACATGGCATCGACGTCCAGGTGATGTCCGCGACGCCCTTGCTCTTCGCTTATGGCCGTCCGGCCGAGCAGGCCCGCGAAGTCGCCCGGCTGTTCAACAGCGCGGCGCGCGAGATCTGCGCCCATGATCCGAGCCGCCTCAAATCCTTGTGCCAGGTGCCGCTGCAGGATATCGACGCCGCCTGCGCCGAACTCGATATCGCGATGGCGGAGGGGCATATCGGCGTGCAGATCGGCAACCATGTCGGCGACCGCAATCTCGACGATGCCGGGATCATCACCTTCCTCCACCATTGCGCCGATGTCGGCGCGGCGGTGCTGATCCATCCCTGGGACATGATGGCGCAGCAGCGCATGCCCAAATATATGATGTCGTGGCTGGTCGGCATGCCCGCCGAGACGCAATTGTCGATCCTGTCGCTGATCCTGTCGGGCGCCTTCGAAAAGCTGCCGCGCTCGTTGCGGCTGTGCTTCGCGCATGGCGGCGGCAGCTTTGCCTTCCTGCTCGGCCGTGTCGACAATGCCTGGCGCAACCGCGACATCGTCCGCGTCGATTGCCCCAATGTGCCGTCATCCTACACCGACCGCTTCTACGTCGATTCCGCCGTCTTCAACGAGGATGCGCTGGCGATGCTGATCAAGGTGATGGGCGAGGACCGCGTGGTGCTCGGCTCCGACTATCCCTTTCCGCTTGGCGAGCAGGTGGTCGGCCAGATGATCCGCGAAGACCAGGGGCTGGACGCCAATCTGCGCGCCAAGCTGATGGGCAAGAATGCGGCACGCTTCCTGAACCTCGAGGAATGTCTCGAAGCCGCTGCGTAGAGCGTCAGGCGAGGCCGGCGCGCGCGGCAATGTCCGCGGCGCAGGCGGTCAGATCCCTGGCAAGGGCGTCGACCCGGTCCGGGCCGATCCGTTCGGGCGTCGCCGACAGCGATATGGCGGCCACCGCCCGCGCGCGCCGGTCGATGATGGGAACGGCGACGCAGAATATGTCTTCGGCCATCTCGCGATCGTCGATGGCATAGCCGCGCTCGGCGATGCGTTCGATCTCGATCTTCAAGGCGTGCGGGTCGGTGATCGTCTGCGGGGTCAGTCGCACGAAACTGCCCGCGAGAAAGGTGGCGAGCTCGTCGGCATCGAGATGTGCGAGCAGGACCTTGCCGACGCCGGTGCAATAGGCTTCGAGCTGGCCGAGTTCGCGCGTGAACAGCCCGGCCGGTTTCGGGCTTTCCTTGACCAGATAGGTTACCATGAAATCGTCGAATATGCCGAGATGCGCGGTCGCGCCATTGGCCGCGGCCAACCGGCGGAGACAGGGCCGCGCCACGCGCGTCAGCGTCGCATGGGGATCGATCGATTGGGCGAGATCGAGGAAGCGCCCGCCCGCGGCATAGCGCCCCTTGGCGACGCGCGCGATCAGCCCCTGACGCTCGAGCGCCGCGAGCAGCCGCCGCGCCGTCGAGCCCGGCAGGCCGAATCCGGCGGCGAGCGTCGCGGCGGGCGTGCGGCCATCGTCGCCGATCACCGCCCTCAACAGATCGAGCCCCTTGTCGAGCGCGCCGGTGCCGGCATGGGTGAGGGCCTTTTCCTTCATTCGCTCACCATATGAGCAGAAATCGCCGGCGTAAATTGCCCGATACCGAAGCAGCGCGATACATAAGGGGCACAGGAGAGACGCCGACCATGGAACACCCCGCCACCTATGAGCAACTCGCCGCACGGCTTCGCGAGGCCTATGCCGCGGGCCCGGTACCGCCGCTGCGCGACGGGTTGGAGCCAACCGATGCCGGCGGCGCCTATGCCGTCCAGACGATCAATACGCGGTTCTGGCAGGATGCCGGCCGTCGCATCGTCGGACGCAAGATCGGCCTGACCGCCAAGGCGGTGCAGGCGCAGCTGGGTGTCGAACAGCCCGATTACGGCGTGCTGTTCGACGATATGCAGATCGCCGATGGCGGAATCCTGCCCGCTGCGGCCGTGCTCCAGCCCAAGGCGGAAGCGGAAATCGCACTGATCCTGGCGCGCGATCTCGACAATCCCGATGCGACGGTCGCCGATATCATGGCCGCGACCGACCATGCGGTGGCCGCGATCGAGATCGTCGACAGCCGCATCGCCGACTGGAAGATCACATTCGCCGATACGGTGGCCGACAACGGATCATCGGCATTTTTCGTGCTGGGCAAGGATCGCCGCGCGCTTGACGGGCTCGATCTCTACACATGCGGCATGGCGCTCGAAGTGAACGGCGCGGTCGCATCGCTCGGCGCGGGTGCCGCGTGTCTCGGCCATCCGCTCAACGCCGCAGCGTGGCTGGCGCGGACATTGTCGGCGATGGGCGAGGGCCTGAAGGCCGGAGACATTCTGCTGACCGGCGCACTCGGCCCGATGGTGACGCTCAATCGCGGCGACCATGTCGTCGCGAAGATCGGCGGCCTGGGTGAAGCCGGCTTCACATTCGAAGGAGCATGACGATGACCAAGATGAAGGCCGCGATCATCGGATCGGGCAATATCGGCACCGACCTGATGATCAAGATCATGCGCACCTCCGAGGTGCTGGAGGTCGGCGCGATGGTGGGGATCGACCCGGCGTCCGACGGGCTGGCGCGCGCCGAACGCATGGGCGTCGCGACCACGGCGGAGGGCATTGAAGGGTTGCAGCGCCTGCCCGTCTGGCCGGAGATCGGCGTCGTGTTCGACGCGACGTCTGCCGGCGCGCACAAGCATCATAGCGACGTCGTGACCGGCGCGGGCAAGGTGATGGTCGACCTGACCCCGGCCGCGATCGGCCCCTATGTGATCCCCGTCGTCAATGGCGACGATCACCTCGACGCCGAGAACGTCAACATGGTGACGTGCGGCGGCCAGGCGACCATCCCGATCGTCGCCGCCGTCTCGTCGGTGGCGACAGTGCATTATGCCGAGATCGTCGCGTCGATCTCGTCGAAAAGCGCCGGTCCCGGCACGCGCGCCAATATCGACGAATTCACCGAGACCACGTCGCGCGGGATCGAACAGGTCGGCGGCGCCGCGCGCGGAAAGGCGATCATCGTGCTCAACCCGGCCGAACCGCCGATGATCATGCGCGACACGGTGTTCACCTTGTCGTCCGGCGCGGACGAGGCCGAGATCGCGGCGGCGGTCGAGGCGATGGTCGCCAGGGTCAACGCCTATGTGCCCGGCTATCGGTTGAAGCAGAAGGTCCAGTTCGAACGGTTCGGATCGAACAATCCCGTCGCCATTCCGGGGCTCGGCAGCTTCGAAGGCATCAAGACCACCGTCTTCCTCGAAGTCGAAGGGGCCGCGCATTACCTGCCCGCCTATGCCGGCAATCTCGACATCATGACCTCCGCCGGGCTGGCGACCGCGGAGAAGATCGCTCGCCGCCGCATGATGAAGGAGGCCGCATGATGGTTTTCGATCCCACCCAGACGAAGCTCTATATCCAGGACGTGACGCTGCGCGACGGCATGCACGCGATCCGGCATCGCTACGGGCTCGATCATGTCCGTGCCATCGCCCGCGCGCTCGACGAAGCGGGTGTCGATGCGATCGAGATCGCGCATGGCGACGGCATCAACGGTTCCAGCTTCAACTACGGCTTCGGCGCGCATACCGACTGGGAATGGATCGAGGCGGTCGCCGACGCCGTCGAGAAGAGCGTCGTCACCACCCTGTTGCTGCCCGGCATCGGCACCGTCCACGACCTGAAACAGGCCTATGACCTGGGCGTGCGTTCGGTCCGCATCGCGACGCACTGCACAGAGGCCGCTGTCGCGAAACAGCATATCGCGGCGGCGCGCGACCTGGGCATGGACACGATCGGCTTCCTGATGATGAGCCATATGATCGAGCCCGAAGCGCTCGCGGGGCAAGCCAAGCTGATGGAAAGCTATGGTGCGACCTGCGTCTATGTGACCGACAGCGGCGGCGCGCTCGACATGGACGGCTATCGCGCACGG
>JASBTC010000200.1 GCA_030148625.1 Sphingobium sp.
AAGGCGCGTGGCAATTGCGCCCGGATCTTGCCGAGCCATCCCCCGCCCCCCTCCCCAGCACGCGAACAACGTCCTAGATGACGTGCATGACTCGAGCCCGCGTTCTCATCCTCAACAGTGCCGTCGGTCCGCTGGATTATCGCGTCCCCCGCGAAATGTCGGTCGTACCGGGGTCGATCGTGGCCGCACCGCTCGGTCCGCGCCAGCTTGTCGGTGTCGTATGGGAACCGGAGCGCATGGTCTCGCGCGACGAGGTGGGCGACAACCGGCTGCGCAACCTGCTGCAGGTCTATGATGCGCCGCCGCTCGGCGATCCGCTGCGCCGCTTGATCGAATGGACCGCCGACTATTATCTCGCGCCGCCCGCCGCGGTGTTGCGCATGGCGCTGCCCTCGTCATCGGCGCTGGAGGGCGGCCGGATGATCACCGAGTATCGCCTGTCGGGCCAGCGCCCCGAACGGCTGACGGCGCAACGTGAGCAGGCGCTCGATCGGCTGAACGACCGTCAGGGATTGATCCGCGAGCTCGCCACTGCGGCCGATGTCTCCGAAGGCGTCATCCGCGGGCTGGTGAAGGTCGGCGCGATCGAGGCGGTCGAGGTCGATATCGACACGCCCTTTCCCGCGCCCGAGCCGGCCTATGGCGCCCCGGATCTCTCCGCCGTCCAGACCTCTGTATCGGAGACGCTGGTGGAGGCTGTCCGCGAACGCGCATTCCAGCCCTTCCTGCTCGACGGCGTCACCGGATCGGGCAAGACCGAAGTCTATTTCGAGGCAGTGGCCGAGGCCATTCGTCAAGGTCGCCAGACTTTGGTGCTGCTACCCGAAATCGCGCTGACCGAACCGTTCCTCAAGCGTTTCACCCAGCGTTTCGGTCATGCGCCGATCGCCTGGCATTCGGGACTGCGCCAGTCGCAGCGACGCAGGGCGTGGCGCGCGATCAGTTCGGGCGACGGGCTGGTGACGGTCGGTGCGCGTTCGGCCCTGTTCCTGCCCTATCGCAATCTCGGATTGATCGTCGTCGACGAAGCGCACGAAACCAGCTTCAAGCAGGAAGACGGCGTCCATTATCACGCGCGCGACGTCGCGGTGATGCGGGGCAGCTTCGAGCAATGCCCCGTCATCCTGGCATCCGCCACGCCGGCGATCGAGACACGCCAGCAGGTCGAACTCGGCCGCTATCGCGAACTTCGCCTGCCAGCGCGCTTCGGCAATGCGACCATGCCCGAAATCGCCGCGATCGACCTGATCCAGGATCCGCCCGAGCGCGGCCACTGGATCGCCCCCGCGCTTGTCCAGGCCGCCGAGCAAACGCTGGCCCGCGGCGAGCAGGTCCTGCTTTTCCTCAACCGCCGCGGCTATGCCCCCCTGACGCTGTGCCGGCACTGCGGACATCGCTTCCAATGCCCCAATTGCACCGCATGGCTGGTCGAGCATCGGTTGATCCGGCGACTGGCCTGCCACCATTGCGGCCACACCATGCCGCCGCCGGCCGCCTGCCCCGAATGCTGCGAGGAGGACAGCCTCGTCGCGTGCGGCCCGGGGGTGGAGCGCATCGCCGACGAAGTGAAGGCCCTGTTCCCCGAAGCGCGCACCGCCATCGTCACCTCCGACACGATCTGGTCCCCGGCCAAGGCCGCCGAATTCGTCGGCCGGATGGAAGCAGGCGAGATCGACATCGTCGTCGGCACCCAACTCGTCACCAAGGGCTATCATTTTCCCAATCTGACGCTGGTCGGCGTGATCGACGCCGATCTGGGCCTCGAGGGCGGCGACCTCCGCGCCGCCGAACGCACTTTCCAACAGGTGATGCAGGTGGCCGGCCGCGCCGGCCGTGGCGAAAAGCCCGGCCATGTCCTAATCCAGACCCATAGCCCGGGATCGCCGATCATGCAGGCACTGGTGTCGGGCGACAGCGAAAGCTTCTACGCCGCCGAAACCGAGGCGCGCCGCAGCGCGGGCGCGCCGCCCTTTGGCCGTTATGCGGGGATCATCATCTCCGCCGAAGATCAGAAGCTCGCACTGGAGACGGCGACACTGATCGGCCGCACGGCCCCCAGGGTGGACGGCATGGCGGTGTTCGGCCCCGCCCCGGCGCCGCTCGCCATGCTGCGCGGCCGCCACCGTTTCCGCCTGCTCGTCCATGCCCGCCGCGCACTCGACGTCCAGGACGTGATCCGCGACTGGCTGGGCAAGCTGGAATGGAGCCCCAAGGTCCGGGTGGCGGTGGATGTCGATCCGTACAGTTTCCTGTGATCGCATCGCCCTGCACCGGGATCTGCGCGCTCGATCCCGTCCGCGGCTGGTGCCGAGGCTGCGGACGGACGATCGATGAGATCGCAGAATGGGGAACGGCAAGCGAAGATCGTCAACGCGCGATCGTTACGGCACTGGCCGACCGTCTGGTCCAAATGGGATCAGATCATATATCGCCTGTCAGCGACGATGGGAGTAAGGATCGGCCCGGATAGCCGGGGACGCCAGTGTCGACATGTTGAAGAGATTGATGATCCTGCTCGCGCTCGTCATGGTGTCGGGGACTGCGCAGGCGCAGTGGAAACGCGCCACGTCGGACAATTTCATCGTCTATTCCGATGGCAGCGAACAGTTGCTTCGCGAATTCACCGCCAAGGTCGAAGCGTTCGATTCCCTTCTGAGGCGCGCTTCGGGCGTCAAGGCCGCCCCCGTGCCGAAACGGCTCGAAATCTATCTCCTGCGCGATACGAATTCCGTCGGGCGGCTGATGGGCAAGGGAGGACGCGACGTCGCCGGCTTCTATGCGCCGCGACTGGCCGGCGCGATCGCGGTCGTGCCGCGGACGGGCAAAGGCGACAAATTCGACCTCGACGGCGAAACCGTGCTTTTCCACGAATATGCGCATCATTTCATGAAGCAGTATTTTCCCAGCGCCTATCCGCCCTGGTATGTCGAGGGCTTCGCGGAATTCTATTCCACGGCTGAAGTGGACGATCGCGGCACGGCGTCGATCGGAAAACCGGCCTATCACCGCGCCTATGGACTCATCCTGTCGACGCCCTTCCCGATCGCCAGGCTGCTGTCGGACAATCCGGCGGCGAAAGGCGGAGAACAGATCGATGCCTATTATGGCCGGTCCTGGCTGCTCGCGCACATGCTGACCTTCTCGGACAAGCGCAAAGGGCAGCTTGCGACCTATCTCACCGCTTTTGCCTCGGGCGTATCGGCGGAGAAGGCCGCGACGGACGCATTCGGCCCTCTCCCCGCGCTCGAAAAGGAGCTCAATGCCTATGTGAAGGGCCGTATGTCGTATCGGAAGATGTCGGGGCTCGACACCAGAACCGCCAATATCGTGGTCGAGACGCTGGATCCCGCGCAAAGCGCCTTGTTCATCGACCGGCTGAATCTGCTGACCGATGTGACCAAGGAGGAGCAGCCACGCTTCCTGGCCTCGGTTCGCAAGACGGCCGCGCGCTTTCCCGACAATCCCTATGCGCTCGACATGCTCGTCGAAGCCTATCTGCTGGAAGACAAGGACGCAGAGGCAATGGCGCTCAACGACCGGTTGATCGCCCTCAAGCCCGATCATGCGCCAGCGCTGCTGCGCAAGGCGGAGGCGATGGCCGACAAGGCGAACGACGCAGATCATCCCGCCGCCGACTGGAAAGCCGTCCGGGCATTGATCGTGAAGGCCAATCGTCTCAACAACGACGATACGACCGCACTCTTCCGCTACTACGAGTCTTTCCTGCGCGAAGGCGTCGATCCGCCCAAGGTGGCCGTCGACGGATTGTTGCGAACCTATGAGCTGGCGCCCCAACTCGACATGGTCAGGCTCGCGCTTGCCCAGCAACTGATCCGCGACAAGCAGCCCAAGGGCGCACGCACCGTGCTCATGCCGGTCGCCTATGCGCCGCATGGCGGTGAGGAAAGTGCGGCTGCGCGTGCGATGATTGCCGAAATCGATGGCAAAGCGGCGCCGGTGCCTCCGAAGCTGGACAAGCCGGGAGAAGAGAAGGCGGGAGAAGGCAAGACGGGGCCGGACACGGCATCACCCTCACCGTCGCTCTAACTCGTCTTCGAACGGCAATCTCTCAGGAAACGCCTTCGCGCTTCCTGAGTTCGACCTTGCGATCGATGCCATAGGCATAGCCGCCCATCGTACCGTCGCTGCGCTGGGCGCGGTGGCAGGGGATCACGACGGCGAGATGATTGGCGCCGCATGCAGTGCCCGCCGCCCGCACGGCGCGTGGATTGCCCGCAATCGCCGCCAGTTCGCTGTAACTCCGCGTCTCTCCGGCAGGGATGGCGCGCAACGCCTGCCAGACGGCCTCCTGGAATGCGGTTCCCTTGACATCGAGCGGCAGGTCCTGGTCGCGCTCGGGATGTTCGACCTCGGCCACCACCTTGCGTGCCAGCGCGGCCAGCGCCTCTCCGCCCGGATGGATATCGGCATTGGGAAAGCGTTCACGCAACGCATCCTCGCTTTCGTCGAAGGAGACGCGGCACAGCCCCCTGTCGGTCGCGGCGACGAGCAGCGGCCCCAGGCTGGTCTCGGCGACGGTCCAGCGGATCGTCGCCCCGGCCCCGCCCCGCGCCCAGGCGCTCGGCGTCATGCCCAGCCTGCGCTTGGCATCCTCGTAGAAGCGGCTCGGCCCCGAATAGCCGGCATCATAGATCGCGTCAGTCACGCGATCCTCCTTGGTCAGCGCCTCGGCCGCCTTGCCGGCGCGCAACCCCCGCGCATAAGCGGCGGGCGTCACGCCCGTGGCGCGCTTGAAGAGACGATGGAAATGATGGGGCGCATAACCGACCATCGCGGCCAGTTCGTCGAGCGACAATCCATCCTCCGACGCCTGGATCAGCTTGATCGCCTGCGCCACCGCCACCCGGTCGCGGCCCACCTCGTCAGGCGTGCAGCGCAGGCAGGCGCGATAACCGGCGGCTCGCGCCGCAACACCATCGGCGAAGAATTCGACATTCTCGCGCCGGGGGTGCCGCGCCGGACAGCTCGGCTTGCAATAGATTCCGGTGGTCTTCACCGCGCCGACGAACTTGCCGTCGAAACTGCGGTCGCGCCGCTCAAACGCGGCCCAGGCCGTGTCGGGATCGATATGGGTCTCGGTGCTCATGCACTCTATCTAGGCGCACCGGCGCGGTCATGCATCCCGGCGCTTGCGGTCAAAGCGACAAGCGAAATCGGCCGCCGCCCATCAATCTCGATCAATCGCCGAATCCTTGCAGGAAAAAAGCCAGGGAACAGGATTTTCGCGATGATAGCTTGCTCGTCCAGATCGAGGAGGCGACGGCAAGTCCGCCGTTGATGCGCGGAAAGCGACTGCGCGACCACACAGGACCAAGCCTGTCTTGCATCCCGCAACAACCGATGCTAACCGCGCCGCGACCCATCGGGGGCGCTCGTTCGCCCCCTTTTCGCATGGGGCTAATTCCGATTGTCCAAGAGGATATCAGGCGCGTGGAGACTTCCGGCGGCATTCAGGCCAGCTTAGCAGGGCGGTACGCAACCGCACTGTTCGATCTGGCCCGCGAATCCAACAAGATCGAGACTGTCGAGAAGAGCCTCGGCGCGGTGAAAGCCGCTTTGGCCGAATCGGGTGATTTCAAGGCGCTGACCGCCAGCCCGCTGCTGTCGCGTAGCGATGCCGGCCGCGGCATCGCTGCCGTCGCCAAGGCGATGAAGCTCGATGCGCTGACCGCCAATTTCCTCGGCGTGCTGGCGGACAATCGCCGGCTCGCGAAGATCGGCGACATCATCGGCGCTTTCGGGCAGCTCGCCGCGGCCCATCGCGGCGAGATGACCGCGCAGGTCACATCGGCGCACCCGCTGACGGCGGCGCAGGTCAAGGCGCTGCAGGGCCAGCTCAAGGCCCGCGTCGACCGCAATGTTTCCATCGACCTCACCGTCGATCCCGCCATCCTGGGCGGGCTGGTCGTCAAGATCGGCTCCCAGATGATCGATAGTTCGATCCGCACTCGTCTCAATTCCCTCGCGCACGCGATGAAAGGCTGAACATGGATATCCGCGCCGCAGAAATCTCGAAGGTCATCAAGGACCAGATCGCCAATTTCGGCTCCGAGGCCCAGGTCTCCGAGACCGGCACCGTGCTTTCGGTCGGTGACGGCATCGCGCGCATCCACGGGCTGGACAATGTCCAGGCCGGTGAGATGGTCGAATTCGCCAACGGCATCCAGGGCATGGCGCTGAACCTCGAGGCCGACAATGTCGGCGTCGTGATCTTCGGCACCGACAGCGAGATCCGCGAAGGCGACACCGTCAAGCGTACCGGCACCATCGTCGACGTGCCCGTCGGCAAGGGCCTGCTCGGCCGCGTGGTCGACGGCCTCGGCAACCCGATCGATGGCAAGGGCCCGATCCAGTATGAGACGCGCATGCGCGTCGAGAAGAAGGCGCCGGGCATCATCCCGCGCAAGTCGGTGCACGAGCCCGTCCAGACCGGCCTGAAGGCGCTCGACGCCCTCGTGCCCGTCG
>JASBTC010000398.1 GCA_030148625.1 Sphingobium sp.
ACGCCTTCGGCCAGCAGGTTGGTGCCCAGCGCGAACAGCGCGATAAGCACCACCGGCGCCAGCACCGCCCAGGGCTGGACCATCAGCCCCGCGCGATTCTCGTTGATCATCAGCCCCCAGTCGGCGGCGGGGGGTGCGACGCCATAGCCCAGGAAGCTCAGCCCCGAGAGCATCGCAATCGCCCAGGTCAGCATGATGCCGAGATGGACGAGCAAAGGCGTCGCGATGTTCGGCAGGATCTCCCGCGCCAATATGGTACGCCGCCGATACCCCATCATCCGCGCTGCCTCGACGAATTCCTGGCTGCCGATTCCCAGCGTCACACCACGCGCCAGGCGGATGACGCCGGGCACGAATGCGACCGAGACGGTCAGCACGATCAGCCAGGGTTCGCGCCCGAGCATCGAGACGACGAGCAGCACGAGAATGAGATCGGGAAAAGCCAGCACGACATCGGTCAGCCAGACGATCGCCTGATCGATCTTGCCGCGCGCAAGGCCCGCGAGCATGCCGACTGCCACGCCGGCAACAAGTGCGATCAGCGCGGCCGCAACGCTCATCCAGAGCACCGACCAGCCGCCGTCGAGCACACGCGACCAGACGTCGCGCCCCAGATAGTCATGCCCGAGCCACGCCCCGGCAGCCGGCGCGCCATAGGTCGGGCCGACCAGCGCGTCATGGGCATGCGGCGCCAGCCAGGGACCGACCAGCGCGAAGAGCAGCACGCCCGCAAGGATGGCGCCGCCGATCCGGATCTGGCGCTGGCCCGTCCATCGACCCCGTCGGTTCATACCGCACCACCCTTGAGCTTCCAGCCGGCACGGGCGCCGGGGCGAAGCGCCGGCGCATGGGCGGTGCGCATCTTCGGCGTGACGAACATGGTCGCGACGTCGGCGATCAGGTTCACGAGCACGACGGCGCTGGCGAGCAGCAAGGTGACGGCCTGGATCACCGGGATGTCACGCATCTCGATCGCGGCGTTGAGCGCGGCGCCGATGCCGGGATAGCTGAACACGACTTCGATGATGAGCGCACCGCCCAGCAGCATCCGGGTTGTCATCGCGATGCCCTGGATCGTGGGGACGAGCGCGTTCGGCATGGCGTGACGCCAGAGTATCCGGCGCTCGGGCACGCCGCGCAGCCGGGCAGCCGTCACATAGTCGCTCTCGAGCACTTCGATCACGCTGGCGCGCACCAGCCGGACCAGGAAGGGCAGCACGGTGAGGATCAGCGTGGCGGCAGGCAGGATCAGATAGGCCGGCTGGAGGAACGGCGACACGCCGGGTTCGAGCAGTGAGACCGCTGGCAATATCGGCAGGACCGAGGTCGAGAAGATGATGATCAACCCGATCGCGAGGATGAAGCCGGGCAATGCCTTGAACAGGATGAGACCGGTCATCGCATAGCGATCCGCCCGGCTGTCGCGGCGGGCGGCAAGCGAAGCGCCGACAAGCACCGAAAGCGGAACCGCGACGGCAAGCACGAGCGCCATCAGCGCGAACGAATTGGCGAAGCGCTCCGCGACGATCTGGCCGACCGCCACGCCGGAGTCGAGCGAGTCACCGAAATCTCCGGCGACCGCGCGCCCGATCCAGTTTGCATATTGCACGGCGATCGGCCGATCGAGCCCGAGCTGGCTTTGCAGCACGGCGATCGATTCCTCGGTCGCTTCGGGCCCCAATATCACCCGCGCGGGATCGGAAGGCAGGATCTGGGTCGCGCCGAAAACGATGATGCTGATCAGCAGGATCGTGGCCAGGCCACCCGCGAGCCGGGCCGCCAACCAGGGCAGCCAGCCGGGCAGTCTTGCGCGCCACCCACGATCGGCAACGGCCGCCGGTGCCTCCCGGGTGACTTCCACCGGCAGGACAATATCCGCCCCGCCGTCGACCACCGGCGCTTCCGGAACGATGGATGCGGGCGTCGATCCCATCACCCCCGCCGCCAGAAATCGTCGAACCGCCAGCCCGCGAACTGGGTCTGCTCGGCGGCGATCCCCCCGATCTTCGTGCTGGCGGCGGCGCGGACATGGGCGAAGCCCCAGATCAGCAGGCCGCCGCGATCATATTGGATCCGCTGCGCTTCGTGGATCAGCGGCTTGCGCTTCTCGACATCGGGCTCGGAAAGCGCTGCGTTGATCAGTGCGCCGAAACGCGGATCGTGGAAGTTGGTCCGGTTCGAGGTCGCGGTCGGTGCGTCGTAATGCAGCGCGCTCGGCAGGAAACCGCGCGAGGGGATTCCACCGGTGCTGATCGCGCGCTTGTTCTTGAGCGGCCCGTTGAAGCTTGCGGCGTCGAGTTTCTGGACCGCCAGCGTCACGCCCGCCCGTTTTGCCTGTTCGGCGAAGACGAGCGCGGCGGCGGAGCCGGCCTGGCTTGCGGTCAGTTCGAGCATCAAGCCGGCCTGGCCCGCCTGCTGGAGCAGCGAGCGTGCCTGGTCGGGATCGAACGCCCGCTGCGGAATCGACCGGTCATAGGTCGGATCGTGCGGCGCGTAGAGATCGTTGCCGACAGCACCCTCACCATGCAGTGCCCGCTTCACGAGATCGGCACGATCGGCGAGCAGGCGAAAAGCCTGACGCACGCGCACATCGCGGAAAACCGGATGCGCGACGTTCATGTCGAGCGACTGGACGTTGTTGGTGGGTGAGACGATCACCTTCACGCCCGGGCTGGCGCGCAGCAGCCGCGCCTGTTCGGGCGCGACGAGGTCCGCGACGTCGATCTGGCCGGATTGCAGCGCATAGGCGCGCGAGGTGTCGTCGCCGAACTCGATGATCTCGAGCTCGTCGACATAGGGCTGGCCCGGTTTGAAGTAGTTTTCGAAGCGCGTGTAGGTCGATCGCTGGCCCGGCTGGAAGCTTTTGAGGCGGAACGGGCC
>JASBTC010000206.1 GCA_030148625.1 Sphingobium sp.
CTGGGCGTTGCCGCAATTCTGGTACGCGGTGACCGCGTTGTCCAGAATCGAAGCCGCTTCCGGCGTGATGTTCGACTTATCCCAGTCGAAGAACACGATGTACGGTCCCGGCGTGCACTCCGGCGGAGGCGGCGGCGGGGGTGGCGGCGGAGGCGGAGGCGGCGGGGGTGGCGGCGGCGGCGGCGGGGGTGGCGGCGGCGGAGCAGCCTCACCGAAGTTGAAGATCACCGAGCCGAGAAGGCTGTGCGACCGGAAGCGCGTCTGCACGTCGCGGCCCAGACGATCGACCAGATCGACATTGTTGACGTTGAAGAAGCGATACTTCAGGCCAACGTCGATATTGTCGGTCAGCGGAGCGCGAACGCCCGCGATCGCCTGCCACGCAAAGCCCGTATCAGAGTCATTCAGGAAGCCCGGACCAGTCGAATTGATCGAATAGTTGTCGGCCTTCACGCGAGCGACACCCGCACCGGCGCCGATGAAGCCCTGCAGGCCGTCATCTTCGCCGAAATCGAGCATGCCGTTGACCATGAAGCTCAGAGCGGTCGTCTTGCCGCCTGCATAGTCATAGGTGCCCGACGGCGAGACCCGGTTTGACGGACCAAACGGCGTCGGAACGCTCGAGGTATAGCCATCAACGCTTGCGCTCTTGTAGCCGACCTCGGCTTCAACGCGGAAGCCGCCGAAATCATAACCGATGATCGCATCGAAGTCATAACCATAGTCATGATCAACCCGAGCGGCATCTTTCTTGGCGCCGATGTCGAGATCGAGATCTTCGACAATCATCGCGCCGCCCTCAACTCCGATGTACCAAGCATCGTCGCGGGCGAGAGCCGGCGATGCGAGGGCCGTGGAGGCAAGTGCCATCGCCATGGCGACTTTCCGCATAGGTATTCCCCTTTCTTGTTTGTCACTTAGGACAGCAAAAACTCACTACCCAATGCCATGTTTCCACGCAAGCGAAACAATTGGGTTAGGTGTGGCCAAAAAGCCGCACATCCCCCGCATCGGACACGCGCAAAACCATGGAAAGCTTGGAAGGTTCCAGCATATTGCCGCTGAAGTTGAAATAAATTGGCGCAATGCAGCAACTGATCCGCTCTGCGCTCCACACAGGAAACCTGCCCGGACCGGTTCGTTGCCAGATCGGGACAAAGTCCATGCGGGATTAGCCTATGTGGTGACAGTGCCCCTACCCCGCCCGGGAAATCCGGCGGGGCCACTGGCCACTATATCGGAACTCAGGATGCGACTGGATCGCGTATGAGGTAGGATCGTTCCCGCCCGACCCAATGCGCGAAGCTGGGCCGCGACAGGATCGCGTCGAGATAGGCGGCCGTGCGCGGATATACCGCCGGATCAGGCCGGACATCGATATGCTCCATATTCGCGAACGGGCTCGCGACCGCCAGGTCGGCAAGCGTCAACCGGTCCTCGACCAGGAATCCCGACTCCGGAATCGTCCGTTCGAGATAATCGAGGATCGGCGGCAGTTCGTCGCGCTCGGCCGCATCGGCAACGGCAAGATCGCCGGGCCGCCCCAGAAAGCGCGGCAGCACCACGCGGTTGAAGAACATCTTGCCCCCGCACCCCATGACGATCGTATCGCCGAACTCGTCATACCAGATGGTCCGGGCCCGTGCCCTGGGCGCGATCGGGATCAGATTGGGTTCGGGATATTTGGCCTCGAGATAAGCGATGATCGCGCTCGAATCGCAAATGGTGAAATCGTCGCCCGCCCCCGATTCCGATGCGGGGTCGCGCAACGCGGGCATTTTGCGAAACGGGCTCGCCTCTTCGAATTCTTCGCCGCCCTGCCCCATGCCGCCGGGCTTCAGTTCGAGCGCGATACCCTTTTCGGCCGCATAGGCGAGAACCTTGCGGACGAAAGGCGACAAGGATGCACCGTAGAGAATCATGGGAGCGGACTCCTGTTCGTGATCAAGATCCGCGATCGTGCCATTCTGCGTTGCAAACTGCAACGCAACGCCTGCGTTCCGCGCACTGGCGGTCCCGGCTATCATGCCGCCATGCTCCGCATCTGCATCCTTTCGCCCGATTCCGGCCATCGCGACTATGCGCCGATGTGGCCGACTCAGGCCCGGATCCTCACCGGGGCGCTTGCCCTGGCGGGAATCGCGCCCGACTTCGTGCCATGGACAGACGAGGGTGGAGCCGCGGCGCAGCTATCACGCTACCATCTGGTCATGCCGTTGCTGGCCTGCGGTTATCACGATGCGCCCGAGCACTGGTGCGAGGCGGTCGACAGTTGGGAAGGCAATGACATCCACCTTGCCAATCCGCCGAACATCCTGCGCTGGAATCATGACAAATCCTATCTGATCTCGCTCGCCGGCCACGGCGCCCATATCGTTCCCTCGCTGCAGACCGATCGTGCGACACCCGCCGATCTCGATCTGGCCCGGTCGCGCTTCGGCAATGTCGAGATCATCGCCAAACCCGCGATCTCGGCGAGCGCGCGCGGAATCGTCCGGATCCTGCCCGGTGAGGATCTGCCCGAAGCGGTAGCGGGGCACCGGATGCTCTTCCAGCCGATGCAGTCCAGCATTGCGGACGAAGGCGAATATTCGCTGTTCTGGTTCGCCGGCCGCTACAGCCACGCGGTGGTCAAGCGCCCCCGTGCGGGGGATTTCCGCGTCCAGACACAATATGGTGGCCGCGACATCGCGGTCGCTCCGCCCGCCATCGCGGTCGCTCCGCCCGCCACCGCGCTCGCAACCGCCACGACCGCGCTCGCGCTGATCGACGCCCCGCTCCTCTATGCGCGAGTGGATCTTGTCGGCGACGGCATGGGGGGTCATGCGTTGATGGAGATCGAACTGATCGAGCCGCAGCTGTTTCTCGATCAGGCGCCCGATGGCGGCCGCATGTTCGCCGAAACGGTTCGTACTGTGGCGATGCGAAACGCAACGCTCGACACGCGATGAAACCAAAAATCCTTGCTACGAAAGCAATATTGTAGAAGAAAAGAAACCGGAACGGTTAGGGTCCGGACCCTATGGTCGGGTGGAACTGATGATCACCGCAATTCGCGAAGTTCGACGCGCGAAAAGGTTGACGCTCGCCGACGTGGCGGCGCGCTGCGTTCCTCCGACGACAGCGCAGACCATAGGGCGGCTCGAAACGGGCACACGAACCGTCTCCGTCGCCTGGCTCAATCGCATCGCCGCAGCGCTCGGCGTTACCGCGTCCGACCTGGTCCGGCTCCCGGAGCGCAGCGACCTGACTGTTGCCGCGCTGCTTGGCCCGGACGGCGTTCACGCCCCCCGCCATGAAACCAGCGTCGCACCGCCCGCCGCCTCCACCGATCATGTCGCCGTGATCGTAGAAGCCGGGATCGGCGACTATCGCGCAGGCGATGAGATCTGGTGCGAGAAGCTGGCGCCCGAGGCATTCGGCGGAGCACTTAATCGCGACATACTCGCCCCCCGCCCTGCCGGCCGCTTCCTGTTCGGACGCCTGATCGGACGTGACGATGGTCGGCTCCATATCCTGCCGCTCGGTGCTGGCGTGCGACAACAGGTGATTGCCGATCCCGCCTGGATCGCCATAGCTGTTCGGCTCGTCCGCACGCTTTAATATCGGCTCCTCCAGGCAGTCGATGGCGGAGGCAGGCTTTCGTCCGCAAAATCCATAAGAGAAACTTTTGAGCATCGGCTGCGTTTGTGCCCCGATGAAAAGCGCCGATCGATTACGCATCAAGGGACTTGCCGGTCAGAGCCTGGCCTTTTTTCGCGCGGCAAAGATCGGCGATTGTGGTCGCGATCGCTCCGACATGGTCGACGCGGCAACCGGGACCGGTCCATTGAGTCAACGCAAACGCTGGACCTGACGGGCGTCACATTACGCGACGCTCCAGATGCCGACTCGCCATTGCAGGTTAAGCAATGGTAACCGTCCAGAATGGAGCGGGACTTCGACAGATTGACCGAGCCGCAGCGCATCTGCCTGCGCAAGGTTCTGTCTCGCCGCAACTCCAAGGAAATCGCGCTCGAACTGGGCATATCGCACCACACCGTCGACAAAAGGCTCGAGCGAGCGATCCGGACATTGGGCGCCGGTACGCGCTTCGAGGCCGCCCGGCTGCTCGCAGAGCATGAAGGCGTGACATACGAACGGCTCGTATCCGAACCAATCGACATTGATCGCGCCGCAATATCCGACAGTTTCGACCCGTCAATCAACGAACGGGTCGAGACGGAACAGCCGGAGCGAAACATGATGCGGGAGGACCGCCAGCCTTTCCAGGTTGGGTTCGACCGCCCCAGTGGCTCCTACCGTCTGCCGATCCGCATGGGACGGGGGACGATCAATGACCTGACGGTGAAGCAGCGGCTGGGCTGGATGCTTGCGCTTCCCCTGGCCTTCGCAATGGCGTTCGGAATGCTCGCCATCGGTCTGAGGACCTTGCTCGAACTGGCACAGGCCATCGTTCGGGTCATTCGCTGAAATTTCCAGACAATCCAATGCCGCGCAATGCGATTGCGCGCAGGAGACGCTTCATGACTCAAGCACCCAACAAGCAGCTTTCCGCCGCGATGAAAGTGGCCGAAGGACTCGTCCGGTTCGAGCGCCTGATCGACCAGGTGGTCACGGCCGGCGCCGATTTGACAGCTGCCCTTCCCCGAGCCCGCGCTGACGCCAATTTCCCGGCGGTCGTCGGACAGCATGCGCTCGACTCGATGGGTGAGGCGATTAACGCGGCGATCGCGACGCGCCGCCATGCCGTCGCCGCGCATCGCCATCTCGACAAGGTTCGCGAAGCGGCCGGCTTGCCCATCGTCTCATGGGGCGATGAAGGTCCGAAGCCCGGCCTTGGACAAGGCGGCGGCTGACCATAGCGACTGCATCACACCCTTGACCGGGCCGGCGGAAACTGGTCGGGTCAAGGGATGTCGCATATCGTGCTGTTCAACAGCCTCCTGGTCCTGTGCTGCGGCTACGCCCTATGGCGCGGCGGCATGCCCGAACGGATCGTCGCCGCAATCTTCCTGTGCGCGGGGCCGGCAACCTATGTCGCGCTCTGGGCGCAGCCGGAAAGCGCCTATCAGAATGTCGAGATGACGGTGCTCCTCATCGACACGGCAATGCTGATCGGCCTTACCGCACTTGCGAGCACGGCAAACAGATATTGGCCGATATGGGTAGCGAGCCTTCAGACGATCATCGTCGCGGTTCATGGCGTGAAGGCATTCGATCCGACGCTGGTGGCGTGGACCTATGCCGTGGCGAGCGGGAAGCTTGCCTATCCGCAGCTTGCACTGCTTGCGCTGGGGACCTGGCGGCATCACAGGCGGCGGAGCGAGACCGGGGTCGACAGCTCCTGGATCGGATCCTGGCGACTGTCGTCGGCGAAACCTCCGCAGAGACGGCCGACCGACTGATCGCCGCGTTCGGGTCGCTCTCCGCGGTGCTTGCCGCCGACCGGTCGGCGCTGTTGAGCACGACGGAGAATGACGCGGTCGCCGGCCATGTCGCACTGCTGCGCGAAGCGATGATCCATGCACTGAAGGCGGATGCCTTCACCCAGCCGATCCTCTCCAGTTCCGCGGCGGTCGTCGATTATTTGACCGCGGTGCTCGCGCATGAGCCCGTCGAGCAGATCAGGATCCTGTTTCTCAACACCGGAAACCGGCTGATCCGCGACGAGGTGATGTGGCGTGGCTGCGTCGACACCGCGCCCGTCTATCCGCGTGAAGTGATGCGGCGCGCGCTCGATCTCGGCGCGGTCTCGCTGATCCTGGTCCACAATCACCCATCCGGTGACCCCAAGCCCAGCCTGACCGATATCCGCACGACGGACGACCTGCGCCAGGCCGGTGCGCCACTGGGCGTGGCGCTGCTCGACCATCTGGTGATCGCGCGCGCCGGCTATGTCAGCTTCAAGGCGCAGGGGCTGCTGGCATGACGATCAACGGTCGCGTTGTGCAAGCCGGCCGACTTCGGACATCATCCAAAATGGATCAGATCGCTGGCGTCACGACCTTGCGCCCGGCCGATATTCGTCACATCGTATCGCCAAGCGCTGCCTGACGGCAGGGCTTAAAAGGGGGAAAAACTGAAGTCCCACCTACGGCGCTGCTTTGCGGCGCCGTGTTTCTGTGAAGCACATCCCCGAACCAAATCGACGCGGCTATGCCATGACCACGGGCAGATCGCGCTCCAGATAGCCCGCCACCTGCACGCCCGCAGGCAGGCGGCGCCGGTACCGGCGATCACGAGGGACAAGGCGCCCGCGAGCATCGCCGTACGGCAGTGATGGCCGTCCCGCTTTTACCGTGGTCCCCAACACCGTTATTGCAAATCCAGATCTTCGGGCGCGATTTCTCGCGCCCATTTTTTTCTGCTGCAACGCACAAAACCCTTGAAACCACGGGCGCGCTTGTCCATGCTGGTCAGATGCCAAGCAAAATACTGCTGGAAGCGATCGCTTTGAGAAAGAGCGTGATCGCTCGCTACAATCGCGGCACCGTCAGGCTCGCGCCGCATATCCTCTACACGCGTCACGGCGAGCTGCACATCGACGCCGTCACCCTGGAGCGCGACGGCCAGCCGCCGCGCGAGGCCAAGCTCGGGACGTTCAAGCTTACCGGGCTGACCGAAATCGCGCTTGACGGGGGCTCGTTCGAACCGTTTGCCGAGTTCGATGCGGCGACGCCGCGCTATGATGGCGCAACCTTGTTCGCGATCGAGATCCCTACCGCGGCCTAGCCCAATACAGCTTTGTGATTGTGTAATATTCCAGGCCGAAGCCTAGCCGCCGCGTAACTTGGTAGCCTTCGCAGCCGCACCCTTCCTTACCTCTCGCGGCGGAACCGTACGGATGGTCGCGGCATATTCGGCGATCAGCACGAACACCCAGAATTCGGTCCCCAGCCATTCGCCCGTCGCAGCGCCCCCGATCAGATCGATGATCAGGAACGCCAACGCGATCATCCGGAACACCATCGAACTCGATGTCGGC
>JASBTC010000218.1 GCA_030148625.1 Sphingobium sp.
CGGTGACCATGAAGTCGCCGCCGGCAAGTGCCGCAAAGCCGATCCGGTAGAGGCTGTGCACCGCGATGAATGCCGGCACCGCGACCACCGAGGCCGCAATGATCGTCGCACGCCGCGACAGCATGGCGCGACCGTGCCAGAGCGCAAGGCCGGCAAGCGCGGTGGGCGCCAGCAACCGCTCGATCACCGCAGATATCGACAGCATCACGGCGTCGATCGTCATCGGCAGGCCACCCAGCGACAGCAGCGCCGCGCCCGACCAGGTCGCGGCAGGCTCCGCCGCCCAGGCGACGGCGATCAGCGAGAGCATGCCGGTGGCGGGCGCGAACGGCTTCCAGCCCGATCGACGCGCCAGAACCGACAGGCCGATCAGCCCCGCCGCCGCAGTTGCCGGCAACACCGCCGCAGGCAGTAATTGCGCCAGCGCGCCATAAGCGAACAAAGCGGCGAACCCCTGCCCCGTCATGCGGATTGCGGGTGTACGCGCGCGGATCGCAAAGAGCAGGCCAAGCGTGGCGACCACAACCCAGCGCAGCAGTGATAGCGGATCGATCGCCGGATCACCGGCGCCGCCCAGCCGCTGCCACTCGTCATAGGGATGCGCGCCGGTGATCGACAGCAAGACCGGCGCGGCAAGCGCGATCACGCCCGCAATCGCCTCGATCCGCAGATCGGCCTTGCGCCCGCCCGCCAGGAACAGGCCGAGCACGGCGGCGCCCAGCGCCAGCGGCATCGCCCAGCCGGGCACGATCTGGGCAAGCGCGCCATAGCCGAGCACGGCCGCGACGAAACAGGCGCAGAGCCGGATCGGCGTCACCGCCGCGCGTGTCGCGAACAGCGCAAACAGCGCGCCCGCGCCCAGCCAGCGGGCAAGACCCTGAATATCGGCCCCGCGCGCATCGACACCGGCCAGGCGCACGGCTTCACCGATCGCTCCGGGATCGCTCGCGAACAGGATGGGCAAAGTCGCGGCAGCAAAGGCGGCGGCGACCGGCTCCAGCCGGGTGTCGCGGGCACGCTCACCCAGCAGCAGCATCGCGGCGGCGATCGCGGCAACGCCGAAAGGAAGCGTCCAATATGGCAGGACCAGCGCCAGTGCGCAGGCAGCGAGAAAACTCGCGCTCGTCGCCAGCAGCGCGAAACGTGCATCGGCCAGTCGCTCAGGCTTGTTCCAGCCCAACCCGGCGCCCAGCGCGGAGACGGCGGCCCCCAGCGTCGCCAGCAGGGCGAGCAGCGTGTCGAGGCTGCCATCGTGACGATAGAAATGCCATGCGGCCAATGCGGGGATCGCAAGCGACAGCGCCGCGAGTTCGAGCGCGAGCTGAAAGCGCGGCGGATCGCGCCACAGCTTGAGCAGCAGGGGTACGCCATGGATCAGCGCCATGGCGCCGCCGATCAATGCGAACCAGCCGGCATCCGGATCGGGCCAGATCGCAAGCAACAGCGCGGACAGGCCCAGCCCGATGCTCGGCACGATCTCGAAGCCGCGCTCGCGCCAGCTCAGCCACTGGCCGGCGATTGCGATCAGCGCGAACAGCCCCCAGTTGAGCGAGGTGAAGCCGCCGACCGCGACGAGCAGCGCAAGCTGGCCCGCGCCGATCAGCGCGGTCAGGCTGCGCAGCATCGTCGCGCGCGGTCCGGCGAAGGACAGCATCGGCAGGCCGAGCGCGAGCAGCATCACCAGCACACCCACCGACAGCGAGGAAACCAGATCGAGCGCGCCGCCCACGATCAGCACCAGGCTCCAGCCCGCGCCGCCGATCAGCGCGCTGACGCCCAGCCATGCCCAGCGCTTCATCCGCGAAACGGCAGTCAGCCCGCCGATGGTCAGCGCGAGATAGGCGGAGAGCAATGGAATATCCGGCTGTGCGCTGCTGACCAGTGCGGGCGTGGCGAGACCGCCAGCCAGACCGAGCAAGGCGCTGGGCGCGCCGAAACGGGTCGACAGTGCCAATGTGATCGCGGTGACGAGCGCCAGCCCTGCAAAGGTGGCTGCCGGACCGATCAGCGCATAGGCGTTGCCCGCCATCAGCACGCTCGCATAAAGCGTCGCCAGCCCCGCGCCCGACAATGCCTGGCGCACGCGATCGTCGCGCACTTTTTCTTCGGCACGCAGCGCGGCTTCGGCGCCGCCGATCAATGCGGTGCCGAACAGCAGCCCGCAGACCACCTGGATCCAGGGCGTGAAGAAACCGGCGTCGATCGCGAGCTTGACGATGAAAACGCCGGCAATGGCGAGCGTGATCCCGCCCGCCCAGATCGGCAGGCGACGGCCGAACAGATCCTCGAAATTGATTGAGATGCCACGCGGCGCTTCGGCCCCGGGTTCGACCGGCGCCGGCTCGACCGGCGCATTCTCGACCTGCTGCGCATCTACGGCAGTGGCAGCGACAGATTCCGTCGGAGAAGAGACCGGCTCGGGCAGCATCTCGGGCACATCGCCCTGGATCGAGCCAATGGCGGGGGCATCCATCGCCGCACGACGATGGACGATCCGCGCAGGTCTGCGTGCGGGAATCGGCGCGGTTTCCGGCACCGATGGCGCGGGCGGTTCCGGCATCGATGGCGCGGGCGGTTCCGGCACCGGCTGCGTCACCGGCTCCGGAACCGTTTCGGGTATCGGCGCGGCAGCGACCTGGGTCGCGTCGGTATCGGTGATGCCAGGGAATGCCTCGCGCCGTGCATCTTCGAGGATGCGGATGCGCTGCTCCATACGGAACAGGCGGCTGCGCGTGTTCAGGATCAATCCGAAGCAGACCAGCAGCGCGATGGCGACGAGCACGGCAATTCTCCCCTTGGCGGACGGTCGTGATAGCCGTTAATTTATCAATGTTCAATTAAAATATTAGACATCGTTCAATTGGCGTTTTATGCCAGCATATACGGTCGCGCCGAAAGCGCGATGGGGGAGCATGGACTATGACGCGATCTTTCCTGAACAATCTGGCCCGCGACCTGGAGGCGCCGATCGAGGCGCGCGGTTTCGGCACCGGATGGTTCTCCGGCTTTTTCGGTATCGTGCTGGCCATTGCCGGCCTCAGCTTCGTCGCGGCGCTGCGCTGGCCGGAATTCTTCGCGATGCCCGAACTCGAAGCGGTGCGGAACTGGACCGGTTTCCGCACGCTGATCCATGTCACCCTGCTGACCAGCTATGCGCTGGCCTTGCTCAGCCTGTTGCTGCGCCCGCGCAAGGCGATCGGCATGACCGCGCTCGTCATCGCATTGGGCGCCACCATATTGGGCGGCGCGGGTGTCCAGCCCGACGAGACGCGCGACTGGGGCATTTTCTTCGGCGTCGATTTCTTCGCGATCAACATGATCGCCACCGGGCTGATGTTCGCGCCGATCGAACGGATCTTCCCGCACAATGCCAAGCAGCGGCTGTTCCGCATCGAATGGCGCGAAGACCTGTTCTATTATCTGGTCAGCTCGATGTTGGTGCAGCTCATCACCTTCCTCGCGCTCGCGCCCTCCACCTTCGTCATGGCGAAGACCGGCAATCTCGCCGACGCGCGTGCCTGGGTGGGCGCCCTGCCCTGGCTGGTCCAGTTTGCGCTGGCGATGATCCTGACCGACCTCGCCCAATATTGGTTCCACCGGCTGTTCCATCGCATCCCCTTTCTCTGGGGATTCCACGCCGTTCATCATTCGGCAAAATCGATGGACTGGCTGGCGGGCGCGCGCATGCATTTCGTCGAGATCATCCTGCTGCGCGGCGTCACCTCGCTACCCTTGCTCACGCTCGGCTTCCTGCCGTCGGTGCTGCAGGCCTATATCGCGATGGTCTATATCTATGCGTCGCTGGTCCACGCCAATCTGCGCGGCGATTTCAACGGACTCGGCCGCTGGCTGGTCACGCCGCGCTATCATCACTGGCATCACGCGATCGAGGCGGAGGGCGTCGACAAGAATTTCGCGATCCATTTCCCGCTGCTCGACCGGATCTTCGGCACTTACTATTTCCCGGAGAGCAAATGGCCGACCGGCTACGGCGTGCCCGAAGCCGTGCCCAAGGGCTATCTCGCCCAGCTCAAATATCCGTTCGTGCGCAAAGGCGGCTGACCATGGGCCGCCGATCCGACCATAGCCGTGAGGAATTGCGCGAGATGATCGTCTCGGAGGGCCATCGCCAGCTCTCCGAAACCGGCTATGCGCGCTTCTCCGCGCGCGAAGTGGCCAAGCGCATCGGCTATTCGATCGGCACGGTCTACAATGTTCTGGGATCGCACGACCAGTTGATGCTCGCGATCAACGGGCTGACGCTCGATCGCTGGCAGAGCCATCTCGAGGCGCGGCTGGAGATCGAGACCGAGAACCGCCTTCATCGCGCGATCCAGGCCTATTTCGAATTCGCCATCCTCAACCGCAACCTCTGGACCGCGCTCTACGATTTCCGCCTGCCCGACGGCGAGGAGATGCCGGATTATTACCAGCAAAAGGTGCGCGACATCACGCAGATCGTGATCGAGGAGATCGCGGCGGTGCTGCCCCCTGCCCAGGCCGACCGCGCCGCCCCCCTCGCCCGCTCGCTGCTCGCCTGCGTCCACGGCCATTGCTTCTTCACGCTCAACGGCACCTTCCGCCTGCTCGGAGAAACCGACCCGCTCGAAGCCGCCTATGCCCGCGTGACCGACGCGATCGCGGCGTGCGGGGATTGAGGAACGGGCCCACCTACCGGATTGACTATGGAGCGATTTCCGGCCGCATCCATTCATCGGGCGATGAAGCCGACAATATGTCGCCGCAGCCGAAGTGACCGGCACTCGTAAGATCAACGCCGCCAATTCGTCAACGCCACGACATGACTGCCACCGCCGCATCCGGATAGTCATGTCCATCCATATCCGCATGGATCATCGGCGAGAGATAAATTCGACCCTAAATGGATCAAAAAACCAAGGTTAACTTTTCCCGTCCTGGTTTCATCAAACCTCATTCGGCCTATACATGCCCCCCCTACCAGTAAGACGGGAGTATGTTTGTGCCAAACGATCAGATCATTGTTCCATTCGGGGACAGTGCCTACGCCTTCGATGGAATTTACGACATTTTCGGCACCGACACTGGAACGGAAACAGTAACGGTAATGGACAATACTATCGCGTATTTCCAGAGCGATTTCTCCTATGGAGGGGACACCATCAGGCTCCTCGGCAACGCAACCGACTTCACCATTCAACTGAGCGGCTCGAACGCCATCCTCACCAGCGCGGTGGACGGCATCACCGTAAATATCCCGGTCGGGACCGCAGGGCTGTCGGTGGTCTTCCAGGACTCGACGGGATCCTTGACCGACGCTCGCAATCTGGTGATCGATGGCACAGACGTCGTTCTCGACGGCCAGATCCTCACCTCGACCGCCACCGCCGTCGATCCCGCTCCCGCCCCTTCGGCATTCAGCCCGGACCCGGTGGCGGATACCCTCGCAGTCGCAACGGTCGATGAAGCGGGTACCGCAGCCACCATCCATGCGGGCGGAGGCGCCCTCGCACATGGCGCGGCGGAAAGCGGCCTGACGGCCTTTATCGCCAACTTCGCCTGAACCCGGCAGCGGCCGGGGCCCATCCTCGGCCGCTTGCCTTGGCAACCATCGCCACCCGCACAGAGGCGCCCAGTCGTAAAGTCCGGCTACGCGCAGGCAGACAATCAGATGCGCACGGCTTGGCATCGGGCAGCACAGTCAGATCTCCACCCCGGTCCCGGGCATGCACCCAACGCCGCACATCCTGGATCAGGCTGCGTGATTTTGGAATCACGCAGCCTGATCCATATATTTGTTTTATCATGATTTTTGATTCGCTCGATGGTTCGATCGAACTGCAAATCGCTCTAGCCAACCTCGTAACTCACCCGCAGCCGCCCCTTCTTGCTGCGGATCGCGGTCACGCTGATCCCGGCGAGTTCGGCGGTGCTCGCGACATGCAGACCGCCGCAGCCCACCGGCGTGAAATCGCCGATCGCAAGGGCGCGCGACGCATGGGGATCGCCGACGACCCGGACCGGCAGGCCGGCCGCGACCAGCGCCGCGATCTTTTCGGTCAGGTCGCCCTCCAGCGCGTCGTCGATCTCGATATCGCCTTCGAACTCAACGCGCGCCTCGCCTTTCCAGTGATGGCCCGCGACTGCACGCAGCCCGGGGCGGATCGCCTGCACCGCATCGGCAAGCAGATGGCCGGCGCTGTGCAGCCGCGCGCCTTCGCGGCGATGCGTTTCGTCGACCGCGATCTCCACCTGGTCGCCCACCGCCAGGCCGGCGACGCTGTCGACGAAGTGATCGACTTCACCCTCCGCCGCGTGGCGGGTGTCGAGCACATGCGCGGTGCCGATCCGCCCCCTGTCGCCGCGCTGCCCGCCGCCCTGTGCGTGGAACAGCGTGATATCCAGGCGGATGATAGGCGCCGGCTCGGACAGGATCGCGGTGACGGTCGCGGTGGCGGTCAGGGCATCGGAAGCGAGATAGTGTTTGACGGTCATCGGGGCTCTTTCAGGAACGACGCATGCCGCCACCCTATATCGCGCCTGGCCGATGGTGAAGATCAGCCGCGCACGGCGACGATCGGATCGGGGGCGCTGGTGACCGGCACGGCGCCGTCCTCCACCGGTGCGGTCTCGTTATAGCGGGTCAGGACGAGGCCCCCCTTGCGGCCATGGCCGGGGCGGAAATGATATTCGGTGACGCCGCAATTGGCGACGTCGCCGGCGCGATCGATCTCCAATATCTGCGCCTCGTCCAGCGTCTCGATGATGTAGCGCAGGCAGAGCACCACCACCTGATGCGCGACGATCATGACGCGCATGCCCGAATAATGGAGCGAGACGGTGTCCATCAGCGAGCGCAGCCGCAGGATCACGTCTGCCCAGCTCTCGCCACCCGGCGGCCGGTGGTAGAATTTGCCGAGCACGTCGCGGAACCGCGACTGGTCGGGAAATTCGGCGGCGATCCCGGCTCGGGTCAGCCCGTCCAATATGCCGAATTCCCGTTCGCGCAGCCGTTCGTCGAGACAGATCGCCTCGTCGGGATCGCAGCCGCCGGCATCACGGAAGAATTGCGCAGTCTGAAGCGCGCGGACATAGGGGGAAGACAGCATCACATCCGGCCGCCCGGACACCCCGGCGCGCGCGAACCAGCGGCCGAGCCCCCGTGCCTGCTCGCATCCCAGCGGAGACAGCGGCACATCGACATCGCGTCCCGTGATCGTGATCCGGGCCAACCCCGCG
>JASBTC010000230.1 GCA_030148625.1 Sphingobium sp.
GTGATCGGGCTTTCGCATAGCCCCAGGATCATCGTGTCGCGGCCGGCCTCGATGCGCTTGGCGATGGCGATTTCGCCCTCGCGGCTGAGCAATTCGACGGCGCCCATCTCGCGCAGATACATGCGCACCGGATCGTCGGTGCGGTCGATCGTTTCCTTGCGCTTCTCGGCGACATTGCCCGAGGAGCCGTCAGCGGGATCGGCGGCGTCGTCAGCATCGTCCTGATCGGCCTGCTCGTCGGCATCCTCGCCGGCGTCCTCGTTCTCGACGATATTGACGCCCATCTCGTTCAGCGCGGACATCACGTCCTCAAGCTGATCCGAGGACATCTGGTCCTGCGGCAGCGCTTCGTTGAGCTGGTCATAGGTGATGTAGCCGCGCTTCTTGGCGCGGGCGATCAGCTTCTTGAGCGACGCCTCGTTGAGATCGATCAGCGGCGCATCGCCGCTTTCCGGCGTCTCTCCCGAATCCGTCCCGTTCGTCTTTGCCATGTAACCGCCTAGTCCCGTCTAAATGTCCGCACTCTCGTCGCCGCTCGCGAAACTGGCGATCCGTTCGTCCGCTTCGCGCCGAGCGGTCCGCAGACGTGCCTGTTCCTCCACGAGCGCTCCATCCCATTCCAACTCCAGCCGCAACGTGACCGCGGCAAGTGCCGCGTCGAGCTCTGGAACGGCAGCGAGTGCTTCAATCGCCATAATTATACTGCGGTGTGCTGACTCAGGTACCGCATTGCTGCGCATCGACGAAAAGGCAAGCCTCTTTGTCGAGACGAGGTGTTTTGAAAGTGTGTCGAGCCCAGCATCGGCCAATATGGGGGCGAGGCTGGCCGGATCAAGCGCCTGCCGAGAAAAGGCCGCATCGATCAGCGCGGCGCGCAGCCGTTCGAGATTCGGATCGGTGAGGGGAATCGCCGAAAGCGAATCGGCGCAATGTTCGATGGCAGCCGGATGGGCGAGCAATCCGCCGAAGATCGCGCGCGCCAGATGGATGTTGATGCCTTCGCCGTTGATCCGCTTCGTCGCTTCGGACAGCGGGCGCGGGGGCGGCATCCACTTGCCGCCGCCGCTGTTGCCGCGGCGCTGCTGCTGTTGCCGGGCGGGGCGGCTCTGTTCGTAGAGCGAATCGAAGCGCGCTCGGAATTCCTGGCGATATTGCTCGCGGACGTCGCCGTCCTTGATCGTCTGGGCCTGGTCGTTCAGCCGCTTCCTCAGCCCGGCGCGCGCTTCGGGGGTGTCGAGCGGGGCCGCGGCGAGCTCGTGGTGCCACAAGCGGTCGACCAGCGACTCGGGTTTTTCGAGCAGGGCCTCGACCGCGGCGCGTCCGCCCGCACGGACGAGATCGTCGGGATCCTGGCCTTGCGGCAGCGTGATGAAGCGCAGCGTGCGGCCGGGCTCGAGATGGGGCAGGGCGCGTTCCAGCGCGCGGATCGAGGCTTTCTGGCCGGCATTGTCGCCGTCGAAGCAGAGGATCGGCGCATTGCTCATCCGCCACAGCCGCTCGATCTGCGCCTCGGTGAGGGCGGTGCCGAGCGGCGCCACCGCTTCCTCGATTCCCGCCTGTGCCAGCGCGATCACGTCCATATAGCCCTCGACGACGACGACCCGGTCGGATTTGCGGGCGGCCGGACTGGCGCGATCGAGATTGTAGAGCGTGCGCCCCTTGTCGAAGAGCGGCGTGTCGGGGGAGTTGAGATATTTGGGTTCGCCCGCACCCAATATGCGCCCGCCAAATGCGATGACGCGCCCGCGCTGGTCCCGGATCGGGATCATCAGCCGTCCGCGAAAGCGATCATACGGCTCCTTGCCACCCTCCGGCTCGATCAGCAGCCCGGCTTCGATCAGCATCGCCGTGTCGATCTGCTTGAGCGCGGCTTTCAGCTTGGTGCGCGAATCGGGTGCGAAGCCGAAACCGAAGGCCTTGCGCGTCGCCTCCGAAATGCCGCGTTTCTGCAGATAGGCCCGCGCTTCCGCGCCTTCGATCCCGTCCAGCTGCGCGACGAACCAGTCCTGCGCGGCCTGCATCACGTCGTGCAGCCCGGATGCGCGCTCGGCACGTTCCTGCGCCTTGGGATCGGGGGCGGGGACATCGAGTCCCGCGGCCTGCGCCAGTTCCTTCACCGCATCGATGAAGGGCAGGCCGCGCTGATCGGTCATCCAGCGAATGGCATCGCCATGTGCCCCGCAGCCGAAGCAATGGTAGAAACCCTTCTCGTCGTTGATCGTGAAGCTGGGCGTCTTTTCCTGATGGAACGGGCAGCACGCTTTCCACTCGCGGCCGGCGCGCTGGATCTTCACGGTCTTGCCGATCAGGCCGGACAGCAAAGTGCGCGCGCGGAGTTCGTCGAGAAATTGCGGGGAGAGAGTCATTTATTGCCCGTCCCGGACTGGGTAGGGAGTGGCGCCATAATCTCCGTTCGTCCCGAGCGAAGTCGAGGGACGCTCACGCGGAGGCTTGCTGAAATGGGACACCATTGGCCAATCACCCCTGATCAGGGCTTCCTTCTTGGCGCGTGACCAAGGCTTGATCCTCCGCTCCATCTCAAGTGCCTCAATCCGGGTCTGAAAATTCTCAGACCACATCAATGTGACGGGGCGTCGGCGCGATGTGAAATCACAGAAGCCTCCAGTCTGATGTTCCGCGATTCGACGTTCGAGGTCATCGGTATGACCGGTGTAACAACGGCCATCCGAGCATCGCAGAATATAGACCCAGAATGCCATGCCGAACCTTGCTACACGCATGCGCCGGTGTCGAGCAAAGCTGCCCGATCCGCACTGGTACGGACGCGTTGGCGCGGGGCCCGACGTCCCTCGACTTCGCTCGGGACGAACGGTGAATTTCGGGGCTTGGGGCTAAACCAACGCCGCCTTCACCGCCGCACTCGCCTTGCTCATGTCGAGCTGGCTGCCGTGACGGTCCTTGAGCAGTGCCATCACCTTGCCCATATCCTTGACCGACGAAGCGCCCGTCTCGGCCTTGATCGCCTCGATCGCGGCGGCGGTCTGGGCATCGTCCATCTGGGTGGGCAGGAAGCGTTCGATCACGACCACTTCGGCCTGCTCGGCATCGGCGAGTTCCTGGCGGCCGCCCTTCAGATACATCTCGATCGATTCGCGGCGCTGCTTGACCATTTTCTGCAGCACTTCGACGACCAGAGCATCGTCGTCGGCGGGCGCCTTGCCCGTGCGTGCTTCGATGTCGCGGTTCTTGATCGCGGCCTGGATCAGGCGCGTGGTGGCGGTGGTTTCCTTGTCGCCCGCTTTCATCGCGGTAATCTGGGCGGCCTTTATGTCGTCACGAATCATGGGTTTCTCGGCCTGTTTCGGGAAAGCGATCAGCATAGCCTTCGGCGTCTGATTTTAATAGATTGACCCCGCCCGGCTCGGATCCTAGTGACCCCGCCGTTTAACCTGTTCCCCGGGAGTAGCTGCACATGGCTGATGCCAAACCGACCACCGCGCCTGAAGGGGCGACGGGGGCATTGGTGCTGGCCGATGGTTCGGTGCTGTGGGGCCGCGGCTTCGGCGCCGAAGGCGCGGCGGTGGGCGAGGTGTGTTTCAACACCGCCATGACCGGCTATCAGGAGGTGATGACCGATCCCTCCTATGCCGGTCAGATCGTCGCCTTCACCTTTCCGCACATCGGCAATGTCGGTACCAATCACGACGATATCGAAGCGACCAATCCGCATGCGCTGGGCTGCGTCGTCCGCGAGGACGTCACCGCACCGAGCAATTTCCGCAACATCCAGCGTTTCGACGACTGGCTGAAGGGCAATGGCCGGATCGGGCTGGCCGGGATCGACACCCGTGCGCTGACGCGCAAGATTCGGGTCGAGGGCGCGCCCAACGCCGTGGTCGCGCACAATGCCAAGGGGCGCTTCGACATCGACGCGCTGCTGGCGCAGGCGCGTGGCTGGCCGGGGCTGGAGGGCATGGACCTCGCCAAGGATGTCTCCACGCTCCAGAGCTATCAATGGCGCGACGGATTGTGGTCGCTGGGCAGCGGCTATGCCGTCGATGAAGCGACCGACGATCGTCCGCACGTCGTCGCGATCGATTACGGCCTCAAGCGCAACATCCTGCGCAATCTGGTGGCGGCGGGGGCCCGCGTCACCGTGGTGCCCGCCACCGCGACCGTGCTGGACGTGATGACGCATCGGCCCGACGGCGTGTTCCTGTCCAACGGCCCCGGCGATCCCGCCGCGACCGGCGCCTATGCCGTGCCGGTGATCAAGGATCTGCTCGATCGCGACATGCCGATCTTCGGCATCTGCCTGGGCCACCAGCTGCTCGGCCTCGCGGTCGGTGCCAAGACCAGCAAGATGCATCAGGGCCATCGCGGCGCGAATCATCCGGTCAAGCGCATCGCCGACGGGGCGGTCGAAATCACCAGCATGAATCACGGCTTCGCGGTCGAGACGAAGACGCTGCCGAAAAACGCCAAGGCGACGCATGTCAGCCTGTTCGACGGTTCGAACGCCGGCTTCGAACTGACGGATAAGAAAGCGTTTTCCGTGCAATATCACCCAGAGGCGAGCCCGGGTCCGCAGGACAGCCATTATCTGTTCGAGAAGTTCGTTGGGATGATCAAGTGACCGGTTCGCACAGCATGGCTGTCAAAATATTCGAGACGAAGGCGAACTAATGCCCAAACGCACCGACATCTCCTCCATCCTCGTCATCGGCGCCGGCCCCATCGTGATCGGCCAGGCGTGCGAGTTCGACTATTCCGGCACCCAGGCGATCAAGGCGCTGAAGGAAGAGGGTTACCGGATCGTCCTGGTCAATTCGAACCCGGCGACGATCATGACCGATCCCGAGCTGGCCGACGCGACCTATGTCGAGCCGATCACGCCCGAGATCGTCGCGAAGATCATCGAGAAGGA
>JASBTC010000235.1 GCA_030148625.1 Sphingobium sp.
GTCATGCCCATCGCGCCGAACAGATAGGGAAGCAGTGCGCCGAGCAGCAGGCCGACGATCACATAGGGATTCTCGAGGCTGAAATTGACCTGGAGATCAGGGAAGAATTCCCTGAGGTCGGTGGTGTAGGCGCTGAACAGCACCAGCGCGGCCAGGCCGGCGGAGCCGATGGCATAGCCCTTGGTGACGGCCTTGGTGGTGTTGCCCACCGCGTCCAGCGCGTCGGTCTTCTCACGCACGGCGTCGTCGAGGCCCGCCATTTCGGCAATGCCGCCGGCATTGTCGGTGACGGGACCATAAGCGTCGAGCGCGACCACCATGCCGGCGAGCGCCAGCATCGAGGTGGCAGCGAAGGCGATGCCCATCAGTCCGGCGAGCTGGTAGGCGATGACGATGCCGACGACGATCACGAGCGTCGGCAGTGCGGTCGCTTCCAGGCTGACGGCGAGGCCCTGGATGACGTTGGTGCCATGGCCGGTCTCGGACGCCTTGGCGATCGAGCGGACCGGGCGATAATTGGTGCCGGTATAATATTCGGTGATCCACACGATCAGGCCGGTGACGGCCAGGCCGACCATCATCGACCAGAACAGGTCCATGCCGGTGAACGCGCCGCTGCCGCTGAGATCGCCGCCGATCGGCGCGTTGAGATCGCCGAGCGTCCATTGCGTCACCGCGAAGATCGCGGGGATCGAGAGGATCGCGGTGGCGAGGAAGCCCTTGTAGAGCGCACCCATGATCGAGTTGCTCGAGCCCAAGCGAACGAAATAGGTGCCGATGATCGAAGTGAGCACGCAGACGCCGCCCACGCCGAGCGGCAGGCTCATCAACGCCAGCAGCGTGATGTCGTCGACGCCGGACACGAGCAATGCGGTCAGCACCATGGTGGCGCCAACGGTCACGACATAGGTCTCGAACAGGTCGGCGGCCATGCCGGCGCAGTCGCCGACATTGTCGCCGACATTGTCGGCGATCACGGCGGGGTTGCGTGGATCGTCCTCGGGAATTCCGGCTTCGACCTTGCCGACGAGGTCGGCGCCGACGTCCGCGGCCTTGGTGAAGATGCCGCCGCCGAGACGCGCGAAGATCGAGATCAGCGATGCGCCGAAGGCGAGCGCGACGAGCGCGTCGATCACAACCCGGTCATTGGGCAGAAGTGCTGCGGGACCGGTCAGATACCAGAAGAATACCGAGATCGCGAGGAGCGCGAGGCCCGCCACGAGCATGCCGGTGATCGCGCCCGCGCGGAATGCGACGGTCAGGCCGCTTTGCAGGCTGTTGCGGGCGGCCTCCGCGGTGCGGACATTGGCGCGCACCGAGATGTTCATGCCGATAAAACCGGTCAGGCCCGACAACAGGGCCCCGATCAGGAAGCCGATGGCGGAAGTCAGGCCGAGAAAGACGAAGACCAGGACCGCGACGACGACGCCGACAATGGCGATGGTGCGATATTGCCGGCCGAGATAGGCCTTGGCGCCTTCCTGGATAGCGCCAGCGATTTCCTGCATTTTCTCATTGCCGGCGGATGCGGCGAGCACCTGTCGGCTGGTAATGAAGCCATAAAGCACGGCGATCAGGCCGCACACTATGGAAAGGGTGACGACGGTCATCAGGTTTCCTTCCCCTGTTCCGGGCATATTGAAGCACGCGAACACTCGCCCCCTGTTATGATTTTGCGGGGCAGGGCAGGGGTATAGGGGGCGGCTTCGCGCTTTTGCAAGCCGGTGGCAGGTCGGCGGCCGATTATCCGTGGAGATAGCCGAGCCGGGCCGGCAACGCGACGCTGTCGGCGCCGTCGCGAAGCGACAGTCCGCCGCCCGAGGCGAAGCTGCCGATGCGCGTCGCGGCGACAGGCAGGGCGATATCCGCGGGGGCCGCGAAGAGCAGCTGATAATCGTCGCCCGCGGTGGCGGCGGTCAGCCGCGCATCCCGCCCGGACCCGAGCGTTGCGCGGAATCCTTTCGAAAGCGGCACCGCGTCGAGATCGATCGCGATTGCGAGCCCGCTTGCCTCCGCCATCCGCGCTGCATCGAGCAATAGCCCGTCGGAGACATCCATCATCGCATGGACGATCGGGGCGAGCGCGCGGCCATCGGCAATGCGCGGAACCGGCCGGCGATAGGCGGCGAGAAGCGTGGGGTCCACGGTCCTGTCCCCGCGCGCCATGGCGAGCCCGAGGCCGGCGTCACCGATCGTCCCGGTGACGAACAGCGCATCGCCCGCCATCGCGCCGCTCCGGGCCGGTGCCGGGCCATCGCTGCGGCCGATCGCGGTGAGGCCGAGCGTGCGTGGCGCGCCGACGGGCAGCGAGATAGTGTCGCCGCCGAGCAACGGCACGTCATAGGCGGCCAGTGCCGCGTCCAGGCCTGCCAGAAATGCCGCTTCCCATTCGGGATCGGCCGCCAGCGCATAGCCCAGCAGCACGCCCGCCGGTGTCGCGCCCTTGGCGGCGAGGTCGGACAGGTTGACGGCGATCAGTTTCCACGCGACGTCGCCGGCCGGATCCCCGGACAGGAAATGCACGCCTTCGGCGATCATGTCGTGCGTCAGGACCAGTCCGTCGAGGACCGCCGCATCGTCGAGAAGGTCGCGAGCGCCCGGGTGGCGCGCCAATCCGCGAAGTGCGGCGATGAAGGCGGCCTCGCGGCTCAGCCGCGCACCGCTTTCGCCACCGCGTCGAGCAGGCCGTTGACGAAACCCGCCTCGCGCTTGTCGTAGAATGCGTGGGCGACATCGAGATATTCGCTGATCACGCTGCCGGTGGGGACATCGGCGCGGGCGAGCAGTTCGTATGTCCCGGCGCGCAGGATCTGGCGCATCGGCTTGTCGAGGCGCTCCAGCGACCAGCCGCTGGCGAGCTTGCTTGCGATCAGCGCATCGATCTCCGCACGGCGTGCATCGACGCCGGCGACGACATCGTCGAAGAAATCGATCTCGGCATCGGCATATTCGACATCCTCGATCGTGGCACCCAGGCGATGCTGGTGGAATTCATGGAGCAGCACGCGCAGCGGCGTGGCTTCCATCTCCAGCTGATAGAGCGCCTGCACCGCGGCAAGGCGGGCGGCGGAACGGGACTGGGCACGGTTTGTGGCGTTGGTCATCAAATGGGTTCTATCTCAAAAATCGTGCGGTCAGGAGTCGAGCCGGAGTCCGACCGACTTTGCGTGCGCGGGAAGCCCCTCCGCCTCGGCCAGCGCGACCGCGGCCGGGCCGATCCGCCGCAGGGCCGCGGCGTCGCAGGCGAGGAAGCTGGTGCGCTTCATGAAATCGAGCACCGAAAGCCCCGACGAGAAGCGTGCGCGCCGGCCGGTCGGCAGCACATGGTTTGGGCCGGCGACATAATCGCCCACCGCCTCGGGCGTGTGCCGCCCAAGAAAGACCGAGCCGGCGTGACGGACCCTGGCGAACAGCGGTTCGGGATCGGCGACGGCGAGTTCGAGATGCTCGGGGGCGAGGCGATCGACGAGCGGGAGTGCCGCAGCGAGCGTCGGCACCAGGACGATCGCGCCATTGGCCAGCCAGCTTGCGGTCGCGGTCGCGCCGGTCGCGAGCATGGTCAGCTGGCGCGTGACGGCGTCGGCGACGGCGTCGGCGAAATCTCGATCGTCGGTGAACAGGATCGATTGGCTGGTCGGGTCATGCTCGGCCTGGCTGAGCAGGTCGGCGGCGATCCATTCCGGATCATTGCCGGCATCGGCGACCACGACAATCTCCGACGGCCCGGCGACCA
>JASBTC010000240.1 GCA_030148625.1 Sphingobium sp.
GCCTTCGTCGATCTCGACGCCGTTCCGCGTCTTCGCCACCCAGGACGATACGCGGAAATGGTCGCGGCTGAGCTATGAGGTGAAGCCCGAATACCGCCCGACCGACGACGTGCTGATCTTCGCGCGTTTCGCCAAGGGATATCGTGCGGGCAATTTCCAGGGGAATATCGCGCCGCCCGCGACCCTGCCCAATGTGATCCAGCCCGAGACCGTCTATTCCTACGAAGCGGGCATCAAGACGAGCTGGTGGGACGATCGCGTGACCTTCAACGCGACCGGTTTCTATTACGATTACAAGAATATCCAGACGACCGTGACGACGCTGATCCCGGCGACGCCGATGACGCCCGCGCAGACGATCTCGCAAGTGCGCGACGCGCAGGGCTGGGTGCGCGGCGCCGAACTGGAACTGGCGGTGACCCCGATCGAGAATCTGCGGCTGACGGGCAATCTGGGCCTGCTCAAGACCCGCTATACCGATCTGGTCAACAACGGCGTCCGGATCGAAGGCAACGAGTTCGCGCGTGCGCCGCACGTCACCGCATTCGTCTCGGGCGAATATCGCGTGCCGCTGGGCGATCACGCGATCGTGCTCGGCACGGACTGGCGGTATAATTCGCTGTTCCGCCTCAACGCGCTGACCCAGAACAATGCCGAGTTCGACGTCCAGCCTTATTGGCTGGGCAATGTCCGCGCGACGATCGAACTGGCGGAGAGCCGCTATTCGGCGACGGTCTTCGTCAACAATGTGACCGACAAGGATTACAAGGTCCACACGCTGCCGGCCTCGAACGGCAGTTTCAAACGCTATCTCGGCGATCCGCGCACCTATGGCGTGACGTTGTCGGCGCGTTTCTGACGCTGCTCATATCTGCGCAGTCCGGTGCTCGGATCTGACCCGAATTCATCAATAGTCGCTGGCGGCGCAGCGTATCCGCGCCGCCAATCCCGCAATTCGCGCTCTGGCACAGACATTGCTGATCAGCAGCGCATCACGCCGGGGCGCCCGCGCCCCTGCCATTCAAAGGAGAACGCGCATGGCGACCGCAGCCAAGATCGACGAAACGCTCAGTCCGCACGCCGAGGCCTTCGCTGAATCCGTCCGGCAGGACGCCGAGCGGATTTTTCGCGCCTATCGCGAAACCGGAACCATCACCGCGAACGGGACGGTCGGGTTCATCGAACGCATTCCCGGCGAGGACAAGCTCGTCTCGGTCAATCTCCAGCACCCCTTCGACGCCGACCGGCCGCTGGGCGTGTCGATCACCGGCCTCGACGGAACGACCTATCGCGGGCGTCCCAATGCCGTGCGCTATCTGAAGGTCTTCAATGCGCGGCCTGAGATCACCTCGCTCAGCCACGTCCATTCGCCGAGCCTGGCGGCCTGGGCGCAGACGCATCGCAGCCTGCCGATCAGCTATGTGCCGGTGCAGCGTTTCCATCTGGCGCGCGAGCTGCCGGTCTATATCGACCGCCGCCAGGACGAGCAGGACTTCATCCTCGATGCGCTCGACATCAACCCGCACACGCCGGCGATCATCGAGGCGAATGGCGGCGCCACGGTGTGGGGCTGGAAGGGGCTTCGCGACCTCGCAGAGTTCATCCTGCTGCTCGAGGAAGGGGCCGACATCCAGATCCGCGCGGCCGCGATCGGCGGCTCTCGTACCTATGGTCCCGGCGTGCTGCGGCAGCAGTGGAAGATGAGCAAGCGCTACGACGAAGCGCGCGCAGCGGGGCTGCTTCCCGCAACCGATCTCGACTGACGCCATGACTCGCCCGATCAAGCTGCTCTGGTATCTCACCGCCCCCGACGGTCCCTATCCCTGGGCGCCGGAGGGGCGATGGGAAACGGGGTTCGATCATCTGACCCAGCTTGCGGCGACGATCGATCGGCTGGGCTTTTACGGCGCGTTGCTCGGCAGCAGCGCGTTTGAAAGCCTGGCGGTCGCGGCGGCGATGATCCCGGTGACTGAGCGGATGCGTTTCCTGGTCGCGCAGCATCCGGGTGAATTGTCGCCTGCCGTCCTCGCCAAATATGCCCAGAGCTTCGATCATTTCTCGAACGGGCGGCTGTTGTTCAACGTCGTCAACGGCAACGATGCCGGTCTCGCCGCGCTCGGCGTGCATTATCCGCATGACGAGCGCTATGATTTCAGCTTCGAATATTGGGACGCGTTCCGCCGCGTCTATGCCGGCGACAAATCGGGTTATGACGGCAATTTCGTCAAGCTCGCGCCCAGGAACGAAGGCGGTTCGCCGATGGGCGTGTGGGCGGGGCCGTACCAGCCGACGGGCGTTCCGCTCTGGGGGGCGGGCACCTCGGCGCCGGGCGTCGCGCATTCGGTCAAATTGCTCGACACCTATCTGAGCTTTGCCAACACGCCGCCGCTGCTCGGCGAGAAGTTCGCGCGCGTCGCGGCCGAGGCCGCGAAGGTTGGGCGCACGCTCGATTATGGCACGCGGCTTCAGGTGATCGTGCGCGAAACCGAGGAGGAAGCCTGGGCGCATGCCGAATGGCTGTTGTCGCGATCGTCGGTGGAACATGCGCGCCGTTCGATCGAGATGCGGCTGCCGCCGGGTGAGACATTGGCGACGGTCACCAGCCCCGATCCGCAGGTCAGGCGCAATCTGGAGACCGTCCGTTCCGGCCGCCTGCCATCGGCGCGCGACCTGGAAATCTATCCCAATGTCTGGACCGGGCCGGCCTGGTTCGGCTTCGATCTGCTCGGCCCCTCGTCGGGCACGACTTTGGTGGGCAGTGCAGAGAATGTCGCGGCTCGGCTGCGCGAATATGCCGAGCATGGGACGAGCGCCTTCATCCTGTCCGGCTTCCCCCTGATCGCCGAGGCGCACCGTGTCGCCGACCTGCTCTTCCCGCTGCTCGATCTCGACCATGGGTTCGAGATTCCCGCACTGCGTGTCGCCCGTCCCGCCGAACCCGATCAGGTCGGCAGCCGGATGGCACCGAACGCACGCGAAAGGCTGGTCGCATGATCGGCCGGCGCGAACTGCTCATCGGCGGCAGCGTCGCGGGTGCGGGATTGCTGCTGCTTCCCAGTTGCGGCCCGGCGAATGCACCGTCGGACGGCAAGGATGATGGTGTTCCGAAACGTGGCGGGCGCATCCGCGTCGGCACGATCGAGGCGACCCAGTCGGGCAATCTCGACGCGCATGCGCCGATCGGCGCCGGAACCATGCGCGGCTGGGCGCTCTATTCGAAGCTTTGGGAGTGGACGCACGAATGCACGCCGCGTCTTGCGCTCGCCGAGGAATCCGAGATCGCACCCGACGGGCAGAGCCTGACCATAAGGCTGCGCAAGGGGCTCGAATTCCATCACGGCAAGACGATTGGCGCCGACGATGTGATCTTCTCGCTACGGCGGCTGTCGGATCCGGCGCTCGCGTCGCCCTATGCCGCGCTCGTCGCCTATGTCGACCGCGACCGGATCGACAAGCTCGACGCGCTGACCGTCAGGATCCATTCGAAGAACGGGCAAGGGCTCGTCGCCCTGCCGGAGACCTGGATCAGCTTTGGCGGCATCGTGCCGACCGACTATCATCCGGTGACCAATGTCGTCGGCGCGGGCCCGT
>JASBTC010000241.1 GCA_030148625.1 Sphingobium sp.
GAGCAATGCCATTTCAAGCTGGTTCACATCGGCGATGATCGCGTCCAGGGCGAGCGGAAAGCGGGTCTCGATCCGGATCGAGGGGCCGAGCGCGCGCTTGATCAGCTCGGTCATGCCATGCACCAGTGCCGGAATCTCGACACGGACCGGCGCTAAATCCTGCCGGCGGGCAAAGGCGAGCATGCGCTGGGTCAGCGTCGCGCCGCGCTGCGCGCCCTGCACGGCATTGTCGAGCAGGCGCAAAGCCTGCGGATCATTGCCCAGGCGCTTGCGCAAAAGCTCCAGGCTGCTGAGCGTGGCCATCAGCAGATTGTTGAAATCATGCGCGATACCACCGGTCAATTGCCCGATCGCGTCCATCTTCTGCGACTGGAACAGCGCCTCGCGTGTCCGTTCCAGCTCGATCCGCGTCTGTTCGCGCTCGGTCAGGTCGCGCGTGATCTTTGCGAAGCCGACAAGCTCGCCGGTTTCGTCGCGGATGGGGTCGATGACGACATGCGCCCAAAAGGTCGAGCCGTCCTTCCGGACGCGCCACCCCTCGGCCTCGAACTTGCCCTCGGTTGCCGCGATGCGCAGTGCGCGCTGGGGCAGGCCATCGGCGCGATCCTCGTCCCGATAGAAGCGCGCAAAATTCTGGCCGATGATCTCCCCGGCGGCATAGCCCTTGAATCGCTGGGCCCCCGCGTTCCAGTTGACCACCCGGCCTTCGAGATCGAGCATGTAGATCGCATAATCCCTGATCGCGTCGACGAGCAGGCGATAGCGGCCTTCTTCGGTGCGGGATGCGACCAGCCGCTGACCATGATCCATCGAATTTCCCCGTCAGCCGCCACTTTCAACATGCTTGGTGCATGATGTGCAGCTGAAGAACGCCTCAAGCGGAACCGGCGTTCCAGAGCGGTGATGTGCGATCATGGTTAGAGGTCGGTTCCGGTCCGGATATGCGCACATCAGCCGATCCATCTCTTGCAACTGCGAGTAAATCGCATTAGCGACACGCGCCTCGAAAAGGTGAATCATCGCCGCCGTCAACGGTTCGTTGTGGTCGAAAAGGGGAAAATGATGCGTCGTTCAATGCGTTTGCTGCTGACGGGCTCGGCATGGTTGTTCGCGCCGACACAGCTTCACGCACAGCAGACGCAGCAGCCGGAGGCGGCGACCGACGACGAAACCGACGAGACCATCGTCGTGACGGGCTATGGCCGAACGAACCAGCCCACCGCGGCGACGGGGCTTCCCCTCACGCCCATCGAAACGCCGCAGACGATCAGCGTCATCACCCGGCAGCAGATCGACGATCAGGCGATGACGTCGATCAACGACGCGCTCGATTTCGCCGTGGGCATTTCCAAGAAGGATATCGATCGCGGGCGCAGCGCGATTTCCGCGCGCGGCTTCGAGGTTCAGAATTTCCAGCTGGACGGTGCGCCCTTCGTCAACGGCAATGTCGGCTTCGGCGAAACGAGCACCGCCCAATATGAACGCGTCGATCTGGTGCGCGGCGCCGCAGGCCTCATGCAGGGCGCGGGCGATCCCTCGGCGGTGGTGAATCTGATCCGCAAACATGCCGATGTGCGCGAATTCGCCGGCTATGTCAGCCTCGATGGCGGGTCCTGGAACCGTATCGCTGCGACTGTCGATGTCCAGTCGCCGCTCAATGCGGCCGGTACGGTACGCGCCCGCGCCGTCGCCCAGGCCTATCGGCAGGATGGTTTCGTCGATCTGGAGAAGAAGAAGGGCCTTCTCCTCTACGGCGTGATCGACGCCGATCTGGATGATCGCACGAAGCTGTCGGTCGGCGCCAGCTATCAGCGCGACGAGCGCGACGGCGTGATGTGGGCGCAGCTTCCCTATTGGTTCAGCGACGGCACGCGGACCAACTGGCCGCGCTCCAGGACCACGGGCACCGACTGGGGGCTATGGAACACCACCGAGATTTCGGCCTTTGCCACGCTGTCGCACGAACTGGGCGGAAACTGGCATATTCGCGGCGATATCGGCTATCACAAGGGCCTCGAGAATTCGAAGCTGTTGTGGCTCGACGGCATACCCGATCGGGTGACCGGCGCCGGCGTCGGCACCTCCGGCTATTGGTATAATGCCGACCCCGAACAATGGCATGGCAGCATCCAGGCCAATGGTTCCTTCTCGCTGCTCGGCGGCGAGCATGATCTGGCCCTTGGTGCGATGGCGAGCTACCTCGAGGACGGCTGGAGCAATCGCGATCCCGTTTCGATCGACCCGATCGCCGATTTCAATCGCTGGGACGGCCAGCTCGCCGAACCGGAATGGGCTGGCCGCTATGTGATGAGCATGGGCAACACCACCCAGGCGGCGCTTTACGCCACGACGCGGATCAGCCTGTTCGACGGGCTGAAGTTCATCGGCGGCGGGCGGCTGAGCTATTTCAAGCGCAACGAACTGACCAGCGGCGGAGCCCTCGACTACAGGCTGAAATACAAGAACCAGATCACGCCCTATGCCGGGCTGGTCTATAATATCACCGACACTCTGTCCGCCTATGCGAGCTACACCAACATCTTCAAGCCGCAGGGCAATTATCGCGACCGCGAAGGCCGCCTGCTCGATCCGCTGGAAGGCAAGAGCTACGAAGCGGGAGTGAAGGCGCTGCTGCTCGACGGCCAGTTGCTGGCGACCGCCGCAATCTATCGCATCGAACAGGATAATCTCGCGGTTCCCGATCCGGGCCAGCTTGTGCCCGGTACCCCCAATCCGGCCTATCGCGGTGCGAAGGGAACCGTCTCCAAAGGCTATGAACTGGAAGTCGTCGGCAAGATCACGCCGCAATGGGACGTCAGCGCCGGGTGGAGCAGCTATAGCGCGAAGGACGCCGACGGTGTGCATGTGCTCGCCCATCAGCCGCGCCGCGTGTTCAATTTTGCGACCAAATATGCGTTCACCGGCACGCTCGACGGCCTCAGCCTGGGCGGCGCGGTCAAATGGGAAAGCCGGCCGCCGGTCACGGCGGAAAATCCCGGCACCGGGGTCGTGCAGCCGATCGGCCAGCCAGCCTATGCCATCGCCAATATCATGGCGCGTTATGAACTGAGCGAGCAAGTGTCGCTGCAGCTCAATGTCGACAATCTCTTCGATCAGCGCTTTTTCAGCGGCAATGTCTGGTTTCCCGGCTTCGTCTATGGCGAACCCAGAAACGCGCGGGTGACGCTGAAATATAAACTCTGACGATTTCGGGCGCGGCGGCGGGGCAGGGGCCGCCGCCGCCGCTCCTGTCAGGGCGTGTCGGCAAAGGCATGCTGCAGCGCGTCGCGCAGCGCGGGCCAGTCGCCGGTGGCATGGGTTTCGCCCGGCACGACACGGTAGGAGACCTGAAGCGGTTCCTTGCCCAGCCGTTCCGCCAGCTCGCGCGCATTGTCGACCATGCGCGCGCGGATGCTGAGATCCGCGATGTTCAGCCATGACGGATCCCGTTCCTTGCCCGGCGGCGGGGATTGCTCATATTCGCCCGCGCTCAGGAACAGCCGGCGCCCGGTCTTCGCCTTGCGCAGCCGGTCGGCAAGTCCCGGCAGCAGCTTCAGCACCTGCTTCTCGCCATACCAGATCGAGGGGCTGGACGAGACATAGGTGCGGAACAGCTCGGGCCGCCGGAACAGCGCCTGTAATGTGAACAGCCCGCCCAGGCTGTAGCCCGCGATCGTGCGGCGATCGGCATCGACGGGTTTGCCGGCCTCGACGCCGGGGATCACCGTGTCGGCGACGAAGTCGAGAAACGCCTCCGCGCCGCCCTTCGCCGTCATCGGGCGCAGCATCTCCGTGCCCTCGGGCACCGTCGGGGTGTAATCGAGCTGGCGGCGCGAGTCTCCGGGATAGCCGATGCCGACGACGATGCCCGGCGCCATCCCCGAATAGGCGCCCAGCCGATTCTCGAACTCGGCGGCGATCCCGAAGCTTTCGGTGCCGTCGAGCAGATAGAGGATCGGATAGCCGCCGGGGGGCGGGGGGGCCTTGGGCCAGGCGATATAGATCAGATAGTCGGCGCCCGCCGCCGAGCGCATCGTCCGCACTTCGGATCGCGGCATCACATAGGGGGTGCCGGCGGTCGCGACCGGCGATGCCGGCGCCGGATCGGCGGTGAGCGCGGCCGACGGCGTCATGCCGATCGTGGCTGCCAGCACCGGGATCAGCACCCGCCATTTCCGAACCGCCATGCCATCGCCCATCCTCGTCATCATCATCCCCTTGTCTGAGTATCAGCGCCCGCCGGGCCACCGACAAGCGCCGTTTTCCGCCGATCGTCACCTCTTTTGCGCGCAGCTTGACTGAATACATAGATAATACATAATGTGTGCACAAGCGCGGAAAAGCGCTTGATCATAATCAGGGGGAAACAGGATGAACGGATTGCGGTTGAATCTGCTTGCGGGTGCGAGCGCCATGGCCTGTCTCGCGAGCGGCGCGGTGGCGCAGGAAACGGCCACCGGCGACGGTCAGGTCGCGGATATCGTGGTGACCGCGCAGAAGCGCGAGCAGCGACTGCAGGATGTGCCGATGGCGGTGACGGCGCTGTCGGCAAACGACCTGATCGACAAGAACCAGACCAGGATCGAGGATTATTTCCGCGCGATTCCGGGCCTGTCGCTCAGCCCGCTGGCCAATGGCCGCTACAATCTGTCGATCCGCGGTGTCACCACCGGCGTTTCGACCAGTCCGACGGTGGGCATCACGATCGACGACGTGCCCTATGGTTCGGTCTCGATCCTCGGTTTCGGCAGCCGTTTCTTCCCCAATCTCGATCCCAGCGATCTTCAGCGTATCGAGGTGCTGCGCGGTCCCCAGGGCACGCTCTACGGCGCCAGCAGTCTGGGTGGCCTGCTCAAATACGTCACCCGGGATCCCTCGACGACGCGGTTCAGCGGCCGGGTGCAGGCGGATCTGAGCGCAATCGAGGATGGCGGCATCGGCGGCGGCATCCGCGGCTCGGTGAACGTGCCGCTGGTGGAGGATAGGCTCGCGCTGCGCGCCAGCGGCTTCTATCGCCGCGACGGCGGCTATGTCGACGATCCCGCACAGGGGCGCAAGGATGTCGACCGCGCCAATGTCTATGGCGGACGGCTGTCGCTGTTGTGGAACGTCGCACCCGGCGCGACGCTCAAGCTCGGTGCGCTTTACCAGAAGATCAGTGGCGACGGTTCGAACCAGATCGATACCGACAGCCAGTTGCGCGAAACGGTGGGTGACCTGGCGCATAAATGGCAGGTCGGCACCGGTTCCTATTCCAACCGCACCCAATTCTACAGCGCCAACCTGACCGTCGATCTGGGCGGCGGCGTCGATCTCGGCGCGGTCACCGGCTATTCGATCAACGATTACAAGACGATCGCCGACCCCAGCGCATCCTATGGCCCCTATGCCGCGCTCGTCTATCCCGTCACCGGCGCCGCGATGCCCTATGGCTTCCGCACCAGCAAGATCTCGCAGGAACTGCGCCTGTCCGCGTCGGGCCCGTTGCTCGATTGGCTGGTCGGCGGTTTCTTCACCAAGGAGAAATCGACCGACTATTTCATCGCCTATGGCGCGGACGTGACGACCGGCGCCTATGCCGGCGTGCTGTTCGATGAAGTCGACGAATTCCATTATCGCGAGCTGGCCGCGTTCGGTGACGTGACGGTGCATATCGCGCCGCGCTTCGATCTCCAGCTCGGTGCGCGCTACAGCGGCAACCGCCAGCGCTATCGCAGCCTGATCGCGATCCCCGAACCGATCCAGTTCCTGTTCGGGCCGACCACCGATTTCCGCGAGACGTCCAGCGACAACGCCTTCACCTATGTGATCAGCCCCAGTTTCAAGGTGACGCCCGACATATTGGCCTATGCCCGTGTCTCCAGCGGCTATCGCCCCGGCGGGCCCAATTCGCCGCTGC
>JASBTC010000244.1 GCA_030148625.1 Sphingobium sp.
CGCGATCGGTGCTCGACCTGTCGGGGCGCTATCGCTTCAAGCTGGCGGGCGCACCCGCCAGCATCGTCGCCCGGCTGGGCAATGTGTTCAACAATTTCGGCTGGCGGACCAATGCCTCGGCGGTCTTCGTCCCCAACGGGCAGCGCCGGCTGAGCGTATCGATGGCGGCCGATTTCTGAGCCGCGCCTGGTTGAGAGCAAGGCCCGGATTACCCCTCGGGCCCTCGATCATCGATCGTCCCGCCGCGCGAATCGTCCCTTCACCCTTTTCTCAAAGGCGCCTTCGGCCTATAGGCGCGCTGAAATGACCCCGGCGACCTCGTTCTCCACTCCGATTCCGGCCGATTGGCGGGATTTTCTGGCGCTCACCAAGCCTTCGGTGATGCGCCTTGTGGTGTTCACCGGCCTGTGCGGCCTGCTCGTCGCGCCGGGCCATATCCATCCGGTGATCGGCTTCACCGCGATTCTCTGCATCGCGCTGGGCGCGGGTGCGGCGGGCGCGCTCAACCAATGGTATGAAGCCGATATCGACGCCAAGATGAAGCGGACCCAACAGCGTCCGCTGCCCGCCGGGCGCATGGATCGCCAGTCGGCGCTCCATTTCGGCGTCGGCCTCTCCTTCTTTTCGGTGATCCTGATGGGGGTCGCGACCAACTGGCTCGCCGCCGGCATCCTGGCCGCCTCGATCCTGTTCTACGTCATCGTCTACACGATGTGGCTGAAACCCCGCACGCCGCAGAATATCGTGATCGGCGGCGCCGCCGGCGCGTTTCCGCCGTTGATCGGCTGGGCGGCGGTCACCGGCGACGTCTCGGCGATGCCCGCTTTGCTGTTCCTCATGATCTTCCTGTGGACGCCGCCGCATTTCTGGGCGCTCGCCTTGTGGGTGCGCATCGATTACGCCGCCGCCGGCATTCCGATGCTGCCCGTCGTCGCGGGCGAAAAGACGACGCGCCGCCAGATCTTCCTCTACAGCCTGCCGATGGCCGCCGCGGTGATCGCACCCTGGCCGCTCGGCCTGGCCGGCCCGATCTACGGCGTTTCGGCGATCGTGCTCACCGCCTGGTTCCTGATCCGCGCCGCGATCGTCGGATTTCGCGCAAGCGACACCGGCGACGCGATGAAGCCCGAAAAGGCATTGTTCGCATGGTCGATCCTGTACCTCTTCCTGATCTTCGGCGCGCTGGTCGCCGACCATTGGCTGTCATGACGCCCGAGGAACAGGATCTCATCCGCAAGCGGCAGAAATCGCGTGCGATCGTCATGGGGCTGCTGCTCGTCGGCTTCGTCGTGCTGATCTATGCGATCACCATCGCGAAACTGGCAGGTTCATGAGCAGCGCAGCTGCAACGGGCGCGCTCGAACGGGGCAAGCGCCGGACGGCGCTGTCGATGGCGATGCTCGTCACCGGCATGGTGTGCCTGGGCTATGCATCGGTGCCGCTCTATCGCCTGTTCTGCCAGGTGACCGGTTTCGGCGGCACGACGCAGCGTGCGGAGGCCGGCGCCCTGCCGACCCCGGTCGCGGGCAAGACCATCTCGATCCGCTTCGACGCGAATCACGCGCCCTCGCTGCCCTGGAGCTTCGAGCCCGAAAAGCATGTCGAGACGATCACGATCGGCGCGCGCGACATGGCGTTCTATTCGGCGAAGAATCTCTCCGACAAGCCGGTGACCGGCATCGCCAGCTACAATGTCAGCCCGACCCAGGCGGGCAAATATTTCACCAAGATCGAATGTTTCTGCTTCTCTCAGCAGACGCTCGAGCCGGGCCAGCAGGTCCGCATGCCCGTGATCTTCTTCGTGGATCCCAAGATCCTCGACGATCCGGACGCCAACGATATCAAAGAAATCACTCTCTCCTACACCTTCTTCCCGGTGGACCCGGAAAAAGGTTGAGGTTAGGGAAAAGCCAACAAGGGTAAGGGACACGCCAAATGGCTGGAGCGAAGAACCACGACTATCACATTCTGGCACCGAGTCCGTGGCCGATCATCGGCTCGTTCTCGGCGCTGGCCATGGCGGCCGGCGGCATCATGTGGATGCATGATGTGGCGGGCGGCGGCTGGGTGTTCCTGGCCGGCCTTGCGGGCGTGCTCTTCACGATGTTCTCCTGGTGGTCGGACGTGATCAAGGAAGCCCATTCCGGCGACCACACGCCCGTCGTGCAGCTCCATCTGCGCTACGGCATGATCATGTTCATCGCGTCCGAAGTGATGTTCTTCGTCGGCTGGTTCTGGGCCTGGTTCGATTTCTCGCTCTTCCCGCGGCCGATCCAATATGTCGAAGGCGCGGTCGAAGTCATGGCGACCGGCATCGGCCAATGGCCGCCCAAGGGCCTCGAAGTCCTCAACGCCTTCGAACTGCCGCTGCTCAACACGCTGATCCTGCTCTGCTCGGGCACCACCGTCACCTGGGCGCACCACGCGCTGATCCATGGCGACCGCGAAGGGCTGAAAAAGGGCCTGTGGTTCACCATCCTGCTGGGCACGCTGTTCTCCGCCATCCAGGCCTATGAATATGCGCATGCGCCCTTCGGCTTCGGCGGCAGCACCTATAGCTCGGCCTTCTACATGGCGACGGGCTTCCACGGCTTCCACGTGCTGATCGGCACGATCTTCCTGATCGTCTGCCTGGTCCGCGCCTATCGCGGCGACTTCACGCCGCGCCAGCATTTCGGCTTCGAAGCCGCCGCCTGGTACTGGCACTTCGTCGACGTCGTCTGGCTGTTCCTCTTCGTCGCCGTCTATGTCTGGGGCGGCTGGGGTGCGCCGGTCCACGGCTGATCCGATGACCTACAAGGCCCCCGACCCCGCGCATGCCGCGCTCGGGGGCCTTTGTCCGCGCTGCGGCGCGAAGACACTGTTTTCAGGCTGGGTGAAGTTCGCGCCCGCCTGCCGGAACTGCGGCCTCGATCTTGCCCAGTTCAATGTCGGCGACGGGCCGGCAGCTTTCCTCATCATGATCGTCGGCGCGATCGTCACGATCGGCGCGGTCACGCTCCAGCTCAGCATCGAGCCGCCCTTCTGGGTCCATATCCTGCTCTGGGTGCCGCTGACGCTGGCGCTGGTGATCAGCCTGCTCCGCATCGCCAAGGCTGCGCTCGTGACGCTCGAATATCGCAACCGCGCGCGTGAAGGCCGGCTGGTCGAATGAAGCGGCTTCCCCTCCTTCCCACGCTCATCGTCGCCGCCGCGATCGCGGTCATGATCGGCCTGGGCGTCTGGCAGCTCCAGCGCGCACATTGGAAGAACGGGCTGCTCGCGCAATATGCCGGCGCCGCGACGCAACCGCCGATCGCCTGGCCGGTGGTGCCGATGGCAAAGGATGCGCCGCTCTTCCGGCGCGCGACGGGCTTCTGCCTGTCGGTCGGCGGCTGGACCGCAAGCGCCGGCCGCAATCTGAAGGGCGAGGCGGGCTGGTCGCATATCGCGGCATGCCGGACCGGCGGGGCCGAAGGGCCCGGCATGCTGGTCGATATGGGCTGGTCGCGCGACAGCGCGGATCCGGCATGGCGCGGCGGCGAGGTCACCGGGGTGATCGCGCCCGACAGCAAGCACGTCATCCGCCTGATCTCCGCGACGCCGGCGCCCGGCCTCGAACCCAGCCAGCCGCCCAATCCCGAGGACATTCCGAACAACCATCTGGCCTATGCGGTGCAATGGTTCCTGTTCGCCGCAGTGGCGGGAATCATCTACTGGCTGGCACTGAGGCGGCGGCGGCGAACATCTGCCGAGTGAGCTTGGTTGCGCGCCCGGGCGCGCACCGCTAAGGCCGCGCGGTCATGCGATATATCAGCACCAGGGGGAGCGCACCTGCGCTCGATTTCGAGAGCGTCACGCTCGCCGGGCTCGCCACCGACGGAGGACTGTACGTCCCGGAGAAATGGCCGTCGCTGTCGCATGAAGAGATAGCGGGCCTCGCCGGCCTCTCCTATGTCGAGACCGCCGTCCGCGTCATGAAGCCCTTTGTCGGCGATGCGCTGGACGAGGATGCGCTGCGGACGCTGTGCACCCAGGCCTATGGCCGATTCGAGCATGACGCAGTCACCCCGCTGATCCAGCTCGATCATCGCCACTGGCTGCTCGAACTGTTCCATGGCCCCACATTGGCCTTCAAGGATGTCGCGCTCCAGCTGCTCGGCCTGCTCTTCGAACGCTTCCTGACCAATCGCGACACCCATCTGACCGTCGTCGGCGCAACCTCGGGCGATACCGGCTCGGCGGCGATCGACGCATTGGCGGGCCGCGCCAAGGTCGACATCTTCATGCTCCATCCCGATGGCCGCGTGTCCGACGTCCAGCGTCGGCAGATGACGACGGTGCTCGCGCCTAACGTCCACAACATCGCGATCCAGGGCGATTTCGACCAGGCCCAGGCGATGGTGAAGGCGATGTTCGCCGATCCCGATTTCTCCGGGCGCTTTGCGCTGTCCGCGGTCAATTCGATCAACTGGGCGCGGCTGATGGCGCAGGTGGTCTATTATTTCTACGCCGCCGCGCGCCTGGGCGCGCCGCACCGCCCCGTCGCTTTCTCGGTGCCGACCGGCAATTTCGGCGATGTCTTCGCCGGCTATGTCGCCGCGAAAATGGGCCTGCCGGTGGCGCGGCTGATCGTCGCCACCAACGTCAACGACATCCTCCATCGCGCGCTTTCGGCGGGCGATTATTCGCAGGGCACCGTCGTGCCCACCGCGACGCCGTCGATGGACATCCAGGTCAGCTCCAATTTCGAGCGGCTGCTGTTCGACCTCAATGGCCGCAACGCCTTCGAACTCGCCGAATCGATGCGCGAATTCGAAACCCATCGCGCGATCACGCTCACCGACCGCCAGCGCGAGGGTGCGACCGCGCTCTTCGCCAGCGCGCGCGTCGAGGGTGACGACATGCAGATGGCGATGCGCTGGGCGTGCGAGCGTGCCGGCCAGGTGATCGATCCCCACAGCGCCGTCGGCCTCGCGGCTGCCGCGCGCGCCGAGGATCTGGCGCCGGACGTGCCGATCGTCACGCTGGCGACCGCGCATCCCGCCAAATTCCCCGATGCGGTCGAGCGTGCGACCGGCGTCCGCCCGCCCCTGCCCGCGCGCATCGCCAATCTGTTCGAACGCGAGGAGCGGTTCGCGGTGCTGCCCGCAACGATGGACGCCGTGACCGGCTATATCGCCGAGCGCGCCACGCCACGGGGATGACGCTCGAGACCCTGATCGCCGAACCCTGGGCCGATTACGGCCTGATCGACTGCGGTCATGGCCGCAAGCTGGAGCGCTACGGCCGCTATCGCTTCATCCGGCCGGAGCCGCAGGCGATGTGGGCGCCCGCGTCGGACGATTGGGATGCCGATGGCGAATTCGTGCCCGGATCGGATGAGGATGGCGGCGGCCGCTGGGAATTCACGAAGCCGGTGCCGCGCGAAGGCTGGACGCTGGGCTGGGACGAAGTTCGCTTCACCGCGCATTGCACGCCGTTCCGCCATCTCGGCTTCTTTCCCGATATGAGCCCGGTCTGGTCGTGGATGCGCGATCGGACCGGCGATCTGCCCAGCCCCGCGATCATGAACCTGTTCGGCTATACCGGCGTCGGCACGCTCGCCATGGCCGCTCGCGGCGGTGAGATGGTGCATGTCGACGCATCGAAGAAATCGGTCGAGGCCGGGCGCCGCAACGCCACCCTGTCGGGGCTGGCGGACCGTCCCGTGCGCTGGATCATCGACGACGCCGCCAAATTCACCGCGCGCGAGGTCCGGCGCGGCCGCCGCTATGACGGCATATTGCTCGATCCGCCCAAATATGGCCGCGGCCCCGAAGGCGAGGTGTGGAAACTCGAAGAGGGCCTGCCCGGCCTGATCGGCGATTGCAGCCGGCTGCTCGACGCCGAATCGCGCTTCTGCTTCCTCACCGTCTATGCAGTACGCATGTCGGCGCTCGCGATCGGCGAACTGATGCGCCAGGCAATGGCCAGCCTGCCCGGCACGGTCGAGGCCGGCGAGCTCGCGGTGCGCGAGGAACGCCGCGGCCTGCTGCTCCCCACCGCGATCTGGGCGCGCTGGTCACGGTAGGCGCTTATTCCCGGCCCGCCCGGATCGCCGCGCCGGCCGCAAAGGGTGCCATGCCCACCAGCAACAGGCTGGCCGCCGCGAGCAGTTTCATGCCGCCGCCGCCGAATTCACCGAGCGAACCGGCGCCGAAGATGATCAGCGGCACCGCCAGCGGCAGCAGCAGCAGCCCGGCAAGCGCGCCGGCGCCGCGCAGTCCCGCGGTGATCGCGCCGATCGTCACGCCGAGCGCGGCAAGACCCGGCGTGCCGAGCGCCAGCCCCAGTTCCAGCCGCCACAGCGTCGGACCATCGAGATTGAGCAGCGCCGCGGCGGGCAGGGTCGCGATCATCAATGGCGGGCCGAAGCTCAGCCAATGCGCGAGCATCTTGGCGGCCGCGACCGCTTCGTCGCTCACGCCGCGTATCGCGATCTGGTCGAGCACGCCCGCCTGCGCGTCGGGCTCGATCAGCCGCTCGATCGGCAGCAGCGCCGCGAGCAGCGCCGCGATCCAGACCACCCCGCCGCCCGTGCGCGCAAGAAGCTGCGCGTCCGGCCCGACCGCGAAGGGGAACAGGATCGCGACCAGCAGGAAAAAGGCGACGGGCAGCAACGCCCCGCCCGCGCGATAGGCCAGCGCGACATCACGGCGCACGAGCAGGAACAGCAGCGTCACAGGCCGATCTCCCGTGCCCTATCGAGCCGGAGCGGCTGATGCGAGGCGGCGAGGATGAGGCCGCCCGCGGCACGATGCGCCGCCATCGCGGCTTCGAGCCGGGCGATCGAATCGACATCCAGCCCATTGCCGGGCTCGTCGAGCAGCCAGATCGGAGCCGCGCTCGCGATGACCCTGGCCAGTGTCGCGCGCTTGCGCTGGCCGGTCGACAGCATCCGCACCGGCACCGGGGTGAGATGCGCGAGGCCCATCGTGTCGAGCCCCTGCGCGACCCGGCTGGCGTCGCCATCGAGCTTCGCCCAGAAAGCGAGTGCCGCGCCAAGGCTCGCCTGACGGTCGAGCGCGCCATTCTCGTCGGCCAGCGCGATACCGCCGACCCGCAGGACATCTCCGGCCACGGGGGTGAGCAGGCCCGCCGCAAGCCGCAACAGGCTCGACTTGCCGACGCCATTGGGGCCGGTCACCAGCGCCGCTTCGCCGGGAGCAAGCGCAAAGCCCAATCCCTCGAACAGCAGCCTGCCGCCGCGCAGACAGGCGACGTCACGAAATTCGAGCCGGGCCTCGCTCACCCGGGCTCGACCTCGCGCACCTGATCCTCCAGCGCATGCATGTCGGCGTCCGACAGGCCGAAATGATGGCCGACCTCATGGATCAGCACATGCGTGACCAATGCCTCGAGCGAGACGCCGGTTTCGACCCATTCGTCGAGCAGCGGCCGGCGATAGAGATGGATGGTGGCGGGCATGTCGCCGGTCGCGGCGGGCTGGCCGATCGGCCGGCCCGAATACAGGCCGGTCAGGTCGAACGGATCCTCGATCCCCATCTCGTCGAGAATCGCCTCTTCCGCGAAATCCTCGACGATCAGCAGCACACCCGACAGATGGATGCGAAACCCGTCCGGCAATCGCTCCATCGCATCACGCGCCAGCGCCTCGATATCCGCCGCGCTCGGCGCATGGCGCGCCTGTTGACCTGTTCCCGACATGCCGCGACATAAGCAGAATAGCCGGTAAAAGCCTAGGGAGAGACGCATGGTGGATCAATTGAGCGAAGCCGAGCGCGAGGACGCGCTCGACGGTCTGCCCGATTGGGATCATGAC
>JASBTC010000402.1 GCA_030148625.1 Sphingobium sp.
GACTCGCTCAAATGCGCGCCTGAACAATGCGCGCCTTTCGATTCGACTGGCGATCGGGGCTTCGAGCCTCGCGATCGCCGCGACTCCGGCACTGGCTCAGGACACGCAGGACGCGCCGCCTCCGACCGAGGAAGCGGAAGAGGTTCTCGTCACCGGCATCCGTGCCAGCCTCGCGCAGGCGATGACGATCAAGCGCGACGCGCAGGGCGTGGTCGATGCGATCTCCGCCGAGGATATCGGCAAATTCCCCGACACCAACCTGGCGGAATCGCTTCAGCGCATCACCGGCGTTTCGATCGATCGTTCGAACGGCGAGGGTTCGTTCGTCACGGTCCGCGGCTTCGGCCCGGAATTCAACCTGGTGACGCTGAATGGCCGGCAGATGCCGACATCGGGTCTTGGCGACGGCGCCAGCGCGCCGGCCACGCGTTCCTTCGATTTCGCCAATCTCGCGTCCGAAGGGATTGCCGGGGTCGAGGTCTACAAGACCGGCCGTGCGGCGATCCCTTCGGGCGGCATCGGTTCGTCGATCAACATCAAGACGCCGCGCCCGCTCGACCGGCCCGGTCTGCGCGGGAGCATCGCGGTCAAGGGCGTGCTCGACAGTTCTTACAATCAGGGCGACGAGATCACGCCCGAAGTGTCGGGCATCTTCAGCACGACCCTTGCCGACGACAAGGTGGGGATCCTGATCGCGGGCTCGTACCAGAAGCGCAAGGCGAGCAACAACGACTACAAGACCGACTGGCGCGACGGCTATCTGGGCAGCGAGAACAACTGGGGCTCGCTCGCGCAGCCGGGCGACCCGCGCTACGCCAACATCACCAACCGGCCCGATGCGAATGACGTGTACGAGGTCGCGCAGAACGGATCGTACAACCTCAACGATATCGAGCGCGAGCGGATCAACGGCCAGCTGGTGCTGCAATTTCGCCCGATCGAATCGCTGACCGCGACGTTCGACTACACCTATTCCCGCAATACGGTGGAGGTGCGGACGAGCAGCGTCGGCATCTGGTTCAACCACAACGACACATCGAGCGCTTGGACCGACGGGCCGGTCGCCGGACCGGTCTTCTATTCGGAAGCGTTCGGCGCGAACGAGCGCAAGGACCTGTCGTATAGCGGCGCGCTGACCGCGAACCGCAGCGAGAATCACTCGTTCGGCGGCAACCTGACCTGGGAGGCGCCTGGCGGCGTTACCGCGCAGCTCGATTTCCATCATTCGACCGCGACATCGAAGCCGACCAACAAGTACGGCACCAGCGTATCGGTAGGGAACGCGGTATTCGGCCTGGCGAACCAGCGGATCAACTTCGACACCTATCTGCCGGTCATCACCACCAGCTTCCACCCTGGCTTCAATCCACTCGACACGTCACAGATCACCCCGACCGGCAACGCATTCCGCAACGCCTATTTCCGGGACGAGATCAATCAGGCGCAGCTGAAGGCGCGCTACGATCACGAAGGCGGGCTGCTCGACAGCATCGATTTCGGCGTCTCGTACGTCGAGAACAAGGTCCGTTCGGCCTATGGCTTCCTTCAGAACGAAACCTGGAGCGGGGCAGGGCCGGCGTCGGACATTCCCGACGATATCTTCAAGCTGGTGAGCCTGCCCGACAAGTTCCGCGGGCTGGACGGCGCAGGCAATATCATCCCCAGCCTCTACAGCTTCGATTTCGAGCGGATGGTCGATATCATCGAGCAGCGCTACGGCACCTGCAGCCGTCCGCAGACGGGCAAGGCGCCGGCGGGAAGCTGCCTGGCCGATTTCACGATCGACCGGCGCATCACCGAGAAGACGCTGTCGCCCTATGTACAGGTCGCGGGCAAGTTCAGTGCCTTCGGAAACGACGCGCATGTCGTTGCCGGTCTTCGATACGAGCATACCAGCATCGATTCGATGGCGCTGGTGCCGATCCCCAACGGCACGTCGTGGGACGCGGCCAACGAATTCTACATCTCCTATTCGGGCCAGTCGGATTTCTCGCGCTTCAAGGGCGATTACGAGCTCTGGTTGCCCGCCATCGACTTCGACATCTCACCGTTCGAGAATGTGAAGCTGCGCGCTTCGTACAGCCACACCATCACCCGTGCGGACTATGCGAGCCTCCAGGGCGGTCTGACGCTCGACACCCAGTTCCGTATCGCGTTCGGCGGCGGCAGCCGCGGCAACCCAGGTCTGCTTCCGTACAAGTCGAAGAATATCGATCTGTCGGCGGAATGGTATTACGGGCCGAGCAGCTACATCTCGGTCGGCTTCTTCAACAAGGATGTCGAGAACTTCATCGCGCAAGACCGCGTGACCCAAACTGCGTTCGGTCTGCGCACCGTGGCGGGCGGGCCGCGCTACCAGGCAGCGCTCGCGGCACTCGGCTCCAACGCCAGTGCGCAGGATATCCGCCAGTATATCTTCGTGAACTTCCCGGGTTCGACCCAGCGGACCGGCGTCGATCCGTCGGGCTACATCACCGGCAAGATCTTTGCGTTGCCCGAAGATCCGCTGGTGCCGTTCCAGGTCAACACGCCGGTCAACAACGACCGGACGGCGAACCTCTACGGCTTCGAATTCGCGGTCCAGCACAGCTTCTGGGATACCGGCTTCGGGGCCATCCTCAACTATACGATCGTCCGGGGCGATGCGACCTACGACAACAGCAAGCCGTCCTCGGTGACGCCGCCTCAGTTCGCGCTGACCGGCCTCAGCGACAGCGCGAACGCGGTGCTGTTCTACGACAAGAACGGTATCCAGGCCCGCGTCGCGTACAACTGGCGCCAGAAATTCCTGTCCGGGACGGGGGCCAACCCGACCTATGTCGAGGATTATGGCCAGATCGACGCCAGTGCGAGCTACGAGTTCATGCCCGGGCTGACCTTATTCGGCGAGGTGATCAACCTGACGGGCGAAAGCCGGCGCGGACATCGCCGGTCGGATCGCAACGTCTATTTCGCCTCGCCGGGCTATGCCCGCTACGCGGCCGGTGTCCGCTTCAATTTCTGAGCCTCCTCCCCAGCCACCCTCTTCGGAGGGTGGCCTTTTTTTGTTACGGGTGGGGAAACTGGAGAGGCAATGGGCGAAACGGTGACGACGACGGGTCACGCAATGCTGACGGCGGAGGCGCATCGCGAACTGAGCGTCCGCCGCGACCGCGGGCCGGCGCTGGGCGATGCGGTGATGAGCTGCGTGACCATGCCCGCCGAATTCCGGCGGGTGCAGGTGCATTATCCGATCCTGTTCCGGCGCAATGCCGAGCGCGACGCGTTCACCGCGATCGCGCTGTTCGGCTTTCAGGAAGGCGAGAACCTGTTCCTGGAAGGCGGGATGTGGGGTGCGGACTATGTGCCGCTCGCGATCGATATCCAGCCCTTCCTGATCGGCGGGACGGCCGATGCGCGACAGGTGCATGTCGATCTGGCCAGCCCGCGGATCGGCGCGGGCGAGCGCGTGTTCGACGATGCGGGACGGCCGACCCCCTATCTCGAGGCGGTCGCCGGGCAATTGGGCGAGCTCGACGAAGGCTATCGCGCGTCGGGCGATTTCTTCGCGGCGCTGCGGCGATACGAGCTGCTCGAGCCGCTGACGCTGGAGATCACGCTGGACGACGGATCGGTCAACCGGCTGGTCGGGTTTCATGTGATCGACGAGGGACGGCTGGCTGCGCTGGATGCCTCAGCGCTCGGCGCGCTGCATGCGGAGGGGCATTTGATGCCCATCTTCATGGCGGTCGCGTCGATCGGCAATTTCAACGCGCTGGTCGCGCGCAAGAACCTGCGGCTGACCAATGGCTGAAGCCGATCCCGGCGCCCTGAGCGGACTGGCCACGGTGCCGGAGATCGCGGTGGCGAGCGCGGCCGAACTCGATGCGCGCTTGCGTACCGCGGGCGCGCCATTCGTGGTGCGCGGGCTGGTCGTGGACTGGCCGCTGGTCGCTGCGGGCAAGCGGTCGGGCCAGGCTGCGCGCGACTATCTGCTGGGCAAACATCGCGACGTGCCCTTCACCGTCGCGGTCGGCAATGCGGCCGGGGATGCGCGGATCTTCTACGATCCTGCAATGGCGGTGAACTTCCGGACCCTGCGCGGGCGGCTGAGCGACATTTTCGCGGACATCGATGCGGCGGAGAACGATCCTGCCGCGCCGCCCATCTATGTCGCATCGACCGACGTGCACGACTATTTCGACGGGCTGCACGCCGAGAATCATGTCGCGCTGGGCGACCGCCGCTGCCGGGCGGGCATCTGGATCGGCACGCGCACGCGGATCGCGGCGCATAACGATTTCCCGGACAATCTCGCCTGCGTCGCGGTGGGGCGGCGGCGGTTCACGCTGTTTCCGCCGGATCAGTTCGGCAACCTCTATCTGGGGCCGCTCGACAACACACCTGCGGGCCGCGCAGTGAGCATGGTCGATTTCGCGGAGCCCGATTTCGCTGCGCACCCCAGGTTCCGCGAGGCGCTGGCGCACGCCCAGGTCGCCGAACTGGAGCCCGGCGACGCGATCTTCATCCCTTCGATGTGGTACCACCATGTCGAGGGGCGCTCGGCGTTCAACGTGCTGATCAACTATTGGTGGCGCGAGACGCCCGGCTGGCTTGGCCAGCCCGAGGATGCGCTGCACCACGCGCTGCTCGCGATCCGCGATCTGCCGCTGGAGGAGAAGGCGCGGTGGCGCGCACTGTTCGATCATTATGTCTTTGCCAATGGGGATGACGTGACGGAACATCTGCCCGAAGGAGCGCGCGGCATTCTCGATCCGCTGACACCCGAAACCGCGTCGCGCATCCGCGCCTATCTGCTGCGGCAGCTCAGCCAATGACGGAGAAACGCCCCACGCGCGTCGTCATTGCCGGTGGCGGCACCTCGGGCTGGATGGCCGCCGCCGCGATCAGCCGGACGATGGGCCGCACGGTCGACCTGACCTTGGTCGAATCCGAGCAGATCGGTACGATCGGGGTGGGGGAGTCGACCATCCCGCCGCTGGTCAACTTCAACCGCATCCTCGGGATCGGCGAGGCCGAGTTCATGGCCGCGGCGCAGGCGACGTTCAAGCTCGGCATCCTGTTCGACAACTGGAAGCATGACGGGCACAGCTATTTCCACAGCTTCGGCCTGTCGGGGAAGGATCACTGGTCGGCGGGGTTTCAGCATTTCTGGCTGTACGCGCGCTCGCGAGGCTTTCCCGAGCCCTATGACGACTATTGCCTTGAGCTTGCTGCGGCGATGCAGGGCAAGTTCGCGCACCTGCCGCAGGACCGGATGAACTATGCCTATCACGTCGATGCGACGCTATACGGCCGTTATCTGCGCAAACTCGCGGAGGAGTCCGGAACGAAGCGCGTCGAGGGCAAGATCCAACGCGTTGAATTGAATGGAGAAACCGGCGACATCGCCGCCCTGCACCTCGATGGTGAGCGGCGGATCGAGGGAGATGTATTCGTTGATTGCACCGGTTTTCGAGGCCTGCTGATCGAAGGCGCGCTGCATGCCGGGTTCGAGGATTGGGGCCATTGGCTGCCCAACGACAGCGCCATCGCGGTGCAGGCGAGGCATCTGGGACCACCGCAACCCTATACGCAGGCGATCGCGCACGATGCCGGCTGGCAATGGCGCATCCCGCTCCAGCACCGGATGGGCGCGGGCATCGTCTATTCGAGCGGTTATCTGTCGCGCGACGAGGCGCATCACCGGCTGATCTCGGCCGTGGGCGAACCACTGATCGAGCCCTTTGATATCAAGTTCCGCGGCGGCGTGCGGCGAAAGCAATGGTATCGCAACTGCGTGGCGATCGGCCTGTCGGGCGGCTTTGTCGAGCCGCTGGAGGCGACGACGGTTCACCTGATCCAGCGCGCGGTGCTGCGCTTCGTGCGGCTGATGCCCAACGGCCGGGTAAGCGAGCGCGATGCTGCCGAGTTCAACGAGCAGCAGCGCCAGGATATCGAGCAGATCCGCGACTTCGTGATCCTGCATTACAA
>JASBTC010000264.1 GCA_030148625.1 Sphingobium sp.
CGACAGCGCCTCGCCGGTGGTGACCGGGATCTCCTGGCCCGCAAGGAATTTCGCCTGCTGATTGTCGAGCGTCATCAGCGACGGCGCGGAAAGCAGGTTGGATTTGGAGTCCGACTTCACCGCGTTGATGATCGCGCCGAAGATCGCATCCTTGCCGATATTGAACGCCATGCCGGCGATGCCGCCCTTCGCGGCCAGCAATTGCTGCGCCGCCGCGGCCTGAAGCTGGTCGCTGATCGCCGATCCGCTGCTGGTGGTGACCGTCGTGCCGTTGATGACCGTGGTCGTCCGGTCGAGCTCGCGTGCCGCGATCGCACCGGCGATCGTCGCGATATTGGGCGTCGCGTTCGAATAATTGGTGACGGCATAAGGCACGCCGCTGCCCGGCTTGCCGCCGAGCAGGAACTGGACGCCCAGATTGCGCGCTGCGGTGTCCGAGATCTCGACGATGATCGCCTCGACCAGCACCTGCTCCCGCCGCGCATCGAGCTGACGGACGACTTCGCCCAATTGGCGCTGCACATCGGCGGGCGCCGCGATGATGATCGCGTTGGCGCCTTCGAAGCGGGTCACGATCGCCTGTGACCGCCCCTGAATGCCCTGCCCCGCCGGCACGCTGGATATCGCCGCCTGAGTCGGTGCCGATGGCGCGGCCAGTCCGGATCCGCCCTTGCTGTTGTTCGCATCGCTGCCGACCGAGCTGGTCGCCTGGCTCGAGGGCTGGCCGGTCAGTTGCTGCAGCACGGGGAGCAGCTGCCCCGCATCGGCATATTCCAGCCAGAAGACGCGGATTTCGGTGCCACGTTCGGCGCGTTTGTCGAGATCGCGCGCGACTTCCGCCAGACGCGAGACGGTCGAGGGGTCGCCACGCAGCACCACGGAATTCGAACTGTCGATCGCGACGATCGTCGCCGCCGGCCCACGCGTCGCGCCATCGGCGCCCGCCGTGCCGTTGCCGACAAGCTGCTGCAGCGACGTCGCGATCTCGCGCGCGCCAGCATTCTTCAGCGCGATGAGCGTCGTCGAGGCGCTATCGCGGTCGATCTGCTGGACGAGTTGGCGGATGCGGCGGATATTGTCGGCATAATCCGCCACCACCACCGAATTGCCCGCGCGATTGGCAGTGACCGAGCCTTCCTTGCTGACCAGCGGCCGCAATGTCTCGACCGCCGAGGCCGCGTCGATCGAGCGCAGGCGGAAGACTTCGGTGACGAAGGCATTCTGCGCGCTGCCCCGCGTGCCGACGCGGCCCGGCTGGGCGGCTGCTGTGTCGGCGGGCTGGATGCGGAACGCGCCACCGCCCGTCGGGATCGCGACCAGCCCGTTGGCGCGCATCGTCGCCAGGAACACTTCGAAATATTCGGACTTGGACAGCGGCCGGTCGGTCACGACCGATACCTTCCCCTGCACCCGCTGATCGACGATGAAGGTCCGTCCGGTGACGCGCGCGGCGTCCTGGATGAAGGCGCGGACATCGGCATCCCGCACATTGAGTGTGGTCTGCTGCGCAGCCAATGGCTGCGACAGAATAAGCGCGATGGCCGTTGCGGCGCCGGTCAATAATCTACGCATTATCTCGCTATCGAAAGGACGATGGGACTGACGTTCGCGCCACGTTCGACGCTGGCGGTGACGTTGGCGCCGGGCGTGGCTTGGGCCAGCAACCGCTCGGCATCGGCCGGCGACGTGATCTGTTGGCCGTTGACGGCGACCAATATGTCGCCCTCGGCAAAGCCGACGCTGCGAAAGGTCGCGCCATCGCCATTGGGACGCAGGACAAGGCCGGTCACGCGACCGCCATCGGTGCGCGGCAGGAATCCGATGCCGCCGCGCAATTGCGTGGCGGAAACGGTGCGGCCGCCCGGCGGCGGCGCGACGGCGGGCTGGCCGCCGTCGAGCGAGATTCCGGGTGCGACCGCCGCGGCCTCGGGGGCCGGCACCGACTGATCGATGAAAAGCTGTTCGATCGTCCCGCCGCGATCGATCGTCACGCTGTCGAACGCCACGCTCTTCAGCATCACGCCGGGCATGATCTCCTCACCGACGGCGATGCTGTTCTGGACACCGTCGGGCCCCGCGATGATCGCCGATCCGCGGCCATTGACCTCATCGATCCGCGTCCCGAACAATTTGAGCTGAAGCGAAGTGACGACCGCCGCGCCGCCGCCGCCGGCAAGCCGGAAAAACGGGTCGAAGCCGCGGAACAGTTCGGCGCGATTGGCGACCGCGCCGGCGGTGCGATCGGTGAGCCGCCAGTCGCCGAACGGCCCGACCGGCGTCAGCACCGTCCAGACCAGACGCGCGCACTGCACCGCGAGCAGCAGCAGCGCGATCTCGATCACGCTATAGACGTTCATGTGCGGCATGCTGCGCAACCAGCGCCGGGCTCTGCCATCAAGACTTAGACGCATGTGGTTCCCCCGGGGCGACATGCTCCGCTAGTGCGATAGTGTTGCCGGTCGATGACTGTAATATGACGCTATTATTTCACCGGGCAACCGCCCGATTTCCGGCTTGAAATTACCGCATCGCATCGGCTTAACCCGTGCCATGACAGCGACGATATCCAATGGAACCGGCCCCGATGCAGGCCGACATCTGATCGGCCAGCCGCGCGTACAGCGCGTACCCAGTCCCAAGCTGAGCCTGTTCATCCGCAAGGGTTTCGCCAACCCGGCCGAATGCGCGGCGATCATGGAACGCATCGATGCGAGTCGCAGGCCCTCCACCATCGCCGATTCGAACGGCGACCCGCTTTATCGAACCAGCGAGACCTGCGATCTGGACCGCGCCGATCCGGTGGTGGGCGCGCTCGAGGAGAGGATCGCCGAATTTCTCGGCATCGATCCGCAATATGGCGAACCGCTCCAGGGGCAGCGTTATGCGGTCGGGCAGGAATTCAAGCAGCATACCGACTATTTCGAGCCCAAGGGCACCGACTATGACACTCATTGCGCGATCTCGGGCCAGCGCACCTGGACCGCGATGCTTTACCTCAACGAGCCCGAAGCCGGCGGCGCGACACGCTTCCTGACGATCGGCAAGCTTGTCCAGCCCGAAACCGGCAAGCTTTTGTGCTGGAACAATCAGCGCCCCGACGGGACCCCCAATGCCGCGACCTTGCACCACGGCATGAAGGTGCGCGCCGGCACCAAATATGTCGTGACCAAATGGTTCAGGGAAAGGCCCTGGCCAGCCTGAGTATTCCAGGCTGCGCCCGTTTCACCGCACTCGACACGCGTCCTTCAATGTCATTCCCGCGAAAGCGGGAATCCAGACGATGCCGGGCATATACGCGGGCGACTCCTGGATTCCCGCATTCGCGGGAATGACGATGACTTGGTTCAGAACTTCACTTCGACGCCCAGCGAGAAGCTGCGGCCGACATTATAGGTGTTGATATCCACCCGATTGGCGCCGAACTGCTGGAATTCCTCATATTTCTGCGCGGTCAGATTACGCGCTTCCAGCTTGAGCTCCATATTCGCGCCCAGGAAGGTCACCGCTTCGCGCGCGACGAAATCGACACGGAAGCCGGGCTTCTCGATGATGTCGGGCTGGCGTGACAGGCCCTGGATCGGACCGCGATTGGTGACCCGCTTGCTCGCATAGCTGAGCAGGATCGTCGCCTGCGAGATCTTGTCGGTATCCTCGATGCCGATCTGGATATTGCCGAGATGATCCGACTGGCCGGTGAGTTGGGCGCCGTCCTGGAACAACAGGTTCGCCGCCACCGGCTGAAGGTCCGGGCCGATCACGACCGAATCGTCCACCTTCAGCTTGGACTGGGTGTAGGTGTAGTTGCCGATCAGCACGAGCCGGCGGGTCGAGAAGAAGTCGCCGCCCAGCCCTTCCAGCGGGATGTGCTTCTGGACTTCGATCTCGGCGCCGTAGAGCTGCGCCTGCGGGGCGTTGGCAAAGCCGGTACGAAGCTGGCCGCCGCCCGCGAAGAACGCCGCCGCCTCGATCGGATTGTCGATCTTCTTGTAGAAGCCCGCGACCGTCAGCCGCTCGCCGCGTCCGAAATAATATTCGTAGCGCGCTTCGGCGTTGAACAGCTTGCTGTCCTTCAGGAACGGATTGCCGGTGAATTCGCGGTCGGATTCGAAATCCTGGTAGATTTGCGGCGCCAGTTCGCGGAACTGCGGACGGGCGAGCGTCTTCGAGGCGTGTATGCGAAACTGCATGTCCTCGGCGAAATTCCAGGTCAGCGTCGCGGCGGGCAGCCAATAGCTGTTGGAAAGCCCGGTCGCGGCGAGATTGCCCACCGGCTTCACGCTCTGGACGGCATCCTCGTAACGGACGCCGAGCGTGGCGCGCACGCCGTCGGTCACTTCGGCTTCGACCTGGCCATATCCGGCATGGACGCGCAGATCCGCCTCATAGGCCGAGGCGCCTTCCGCGCCCGAAATGTCGCGAAGCTGGATGTTGTAGGTGTAGATATTATAGTCGGAGAGCAGGTAATCGGGCCGTTCCTGCGCCACGCCGAGCGGCAGCGCGCCGTCCGGCCGGAAATACTGGAACAGGTAGCGCGACGCGCTCCGCTTGGTCTTGCTGTAATTGTAACCGGTCGACAGCGTGATCGGCATCGCGCCGGGCAGCTTGTACGCCAGGTCGATTCCGCCCGAATAGACGTCCTCGCTCAGGTCGCTGAAGCCGACGGTCGAGAATTGGCCGCCCGACGACAGGTTGTTGATATAGTCGTCGACGTCGCTGGTGCTCTTGGTGTTCGGGTTGCCGTCACCGAGATAGGCATAGCCGATCGAACGCTCATAGGGCGATTCACGTTGCGAATTGGCATAGGTGCCGCGCAGGTCGACGCTGAGATCGTTGAACTTGAACTCGCCGACGAACTGGGTGTCGATCAGCTGACGCTCGAACCAATAGGTGTTCTGTTCGAGCAGCGACGGCGGCAGCGCGGGATCCTGATCGGCGACGCTGCGATTATAGCCCGCGGCAAGCCGTGACTGCTTGAGCGTGTCGCGGATGTAGAGGTTGGTCCAGCGCAGCTTGTGGTCGCCGAATTCCGCGCCGATGCCGAGCATGCCGTTCACGACGATGCGGTTGTCGGTGATGACGTTACGGAAACTCTGCTGCGGAATGCCCGCGAGTTGGGGGTCGGTGGAGCTCTGCTGCAGCGTGTCGCGCGTGCGCCAGTCGTTCTTGTAGCCAAGGGCGGCGATGAAGCCGATGCGGCCATCGGGCAGATCGACCGAGGCGCCGCCGCTGATGTCGGCGGCGAAGTTCATCGGAATATCGCCGTTGCGCTGGAGCAGGGTCGTGCTCGCATTGGCCAGGCTGGCGGCGAAGTCGCGGCGCTGAGCACCGGTGGTGGTGTTGAAACTGCCGGTTTTCATGACGCCGGCGAGCGCTGCGGGGAAATCGCGCCGGCCATTGTCGAAGCCCAGGACGTCGAGATCGCTGCCATAATAGGTATAGCCGAGCTTGCCCGTCGTTTCGGTATCGCCGCTGCCGGAGACGCCGATGTTCAGGAACGGTTCGTTGGGCACCGCCTTGGTGGTCAGATTGATCACGCCGCCGCCGAACTCGCCGGGATAGTTCACCGAATAGCTCTTCTGGACGACCGAGCTGGCGATGATGCTGGTCGGGAAGATGTCGAGCGGCACGACGCGGCGCAGCGGCTCGGGGCTGGGCAACGGCGAACCGTTGAGCAGCGCGAGCGAATAACGATCGCCGAGACCGCGGACGAAGACGAAGCCGTTACCGACCACGCTGAGGCCGGTGACACGCTGGAGCGCGCCGGCGATGTCGCCCTCGCCCGTGCGCGCGATATCCGCCGAGGACAGGACAGACACGACTTCGGGCGTCGCCCTGATCGGTTCGGGAATATAACGACCGGTGACGACGATATCCTCGTCATCGCCCGCGCCGGGCGCGGAGATATCGACCCGCTCTTCCTGCGGCTCGCTCGCAGTGGCGGCGGGCGTCGCAGAGGCCGGGGGCGCGCTCTGTGCGGGATCTGCCGTCTGCGCGACGGCGGCGGGCGCGATAAGCGCCGTGGAAAGCAGGAGCAGGCTCCCAAAGGCAATGGGCTTCTTCATTTCGATATCCCCCTGGTCTGTCAGCGGAGCGCGGGGGCGGCGGCCATGGCCGTCCGCCCCCGTCGCATGGTCGGCGATCAGGTGGTGGGAAGCGCCGTGCAGTTCGAGCTGGTGGCGCCGAAGCCGACATAGCTCGCATTGCAGGTCCAGCCGGCATACCAGGTGTCCGACGAGTTGCGGACCGCACCGATATAGGCGGTGGTGTCGAAGAAGGCGTTGAGCGTCTTGGCATCGAACGCCGTCACCGCGGTCTCGTTGGCGCCGTTGATATAGATGCTGGCGAGCGTCGAGGTGCCGGTGGGGACATTGTTGTTGCCCGCGAACAACGCCGCGATCGCATCCGACGAGACGTCGGCTTCGTTGCGGAACGGCGTCGGGCACGACATGAACACCGAACGGAAGACCGGCGGGCCATCGTCCTGCAGGCCGGCATCGGCCGGACGCATCGTCGTGGTGCCGGTCTGGTCGATGTCGACGCAATTCTGCGTACCGACGACGACGCTGTTGACCAGGCGATAATCCGCGCCGCCGCGGATCAGGATGGTGTTGCCGCCCTGGACCGTCGAACGCTGGATGAAAGTGGCGTTGGACACCATGGTCTTTTGGCGAGGCAGCGCGTCCTCATTGTTGTTCGAATCCGCCTCGATCATCGAGTCACCATTGCTGGAGTCGCGCTGGACGGCGATGACGTACTGGATGAAGCCCTGATAGCCGAGATCGGTATCGAGGCCGTCATCGTCGGCACCGGTGATCACGAGGTGCTTCAGATTGGCGCGACCGCCGAAGATTTCGATGCCATCGTCCGAGCTGTTATGGACCTGGATATTGTCGAGCGTGGTGTTGCTGCCGACACCGCCCAGGGTCAGGCCCTGCAGTTCGTTGCCCGGCGCAATCGCAAAGCCCGAATAGCGGATCTGGACATATTTGAGCGTGCCGCTGTTGTCGGTGGCGACGGCGCCGCCATAAAGCGAGCTCGTCGTGCCTTCGATGACCTGCTGGCAATTTTCCGAGCCGCCGGCGACCTGGGTGTTGCAATCGCTGATCGGCGCGCGGCCGAGGAGGATGATGCCGCCCCAGAGGCCCTGGCTGCTGTCGGTGACGCTGCCTTCGACATTGGCGCGCGCGGTGAAGATGATCGGCTGCGCGGCGGTGCCGACCGCGTTCAGGCGCGAACCGCGATTGACGACCAGATAATCATTGCCCGCAGACGCGAAGAAGATCGTGCCCGGCTGAACGGTCAGCGTCACGGCCTGGCCGTTGGCGGCACTGCCGTTGCCACCTACATCGGTGCCGACATTAACCGGGCCCGAGATCGAGTAGGCGACGCCTGGCAGGTTCTGAATGGTGGTGTCGGTAGAGAAGCGGGTCGGCAGTTCGCATGCGCGCTTCGAGCCGACGACGCCGCGATCGACATAGCCGGTCGGGCATGAGGCGGCCGGGCTGCCCGGAGGCGTCGGCGTGGGCGTCGGGGTTGGCGTGGGAGTCGGGGTCGGGGTCGGTACGATGATCACGCCGTCGCCGGGCGAGGCGACGTCATCGGCGCCGCACGCCGCCAGCGTCGAAAACGCGCAGCCGGCAAGAAGAATTGAACTAATCCGTTTGATCGTGGCCATGATATCTCCGCTCCCGGCTGGTCCGGGGTTTGAGCTTGTGGAGAGGCGATATGCTTGACCGACTCGCAGCCCCCTTCGCCCTCGGCTGCGGCCCTAGAGGTGGATGGTGACGCGCTTGTGCGACTTATGAGACGGTTCGAAGACATCGATATGACTGATTTGTGACCGCCCGTGCCCGTGGCGTGCGCGGAATTCATCGATCCTTCAGGATAAGCGCCACGATAGGCGAGCATGCGTGGGCACGGCCGGGCGACATTGTCGCAAAGGGGCACGGCCGGACCGGCAGTCCCAGCACCCGGCTTGACAAATCCGGCGCGACTTTGTTGCCTCGGCGATATTGGAGGGGGCAACATGAACCGTCGGGATATACTGTGCGCCGGGGCTGCCATGTCGCTTGCCGGCCTGCCGCTGCTGCGATCCTCCCCTGCCCGCGCGAAAGCCGATGTCAGGAAGCTCTTTATCTATGGCGGGGACTTCAACACCGTCTTCACCCGTTATGCGGCGTCGCTCACGGGCAAGGAGAATCCCAGGATATGCTTCCTGCCGACGGCGTCCGGCGATGCGGCCGGCAATATCGTGCGATGGTTCGAATCCTGCGCCACGCTGCCGGTCAGGCCCTTTGTGCAACGTGCCTTCATCTCCTCCCACAATCAGAAGGAGTCCTTCGAAACGGTCTTTGCGGGCATGGACGCCATTCTGGTCGGCGGGGGCAACACGCTCAACATGATCGCCGTCTGGAAGGCGCAGGGCATCGACAAGGCGTTGAGGACGGCGTGGGACAATGGCGTCGTGCTGGGTGGCGGCAGCGCGGGTTCCCTATGCTGGTTCGAGCAGGGCACGACGGACTCGCGCCCGGGCGAACTGAGCACCGTCGACGGACTGGGCTTCATCAGCGGCAGCCACTGCCCACATTATGACGCGGAGGCGAGCCGCAGGCCACTCTACCATTCCAAGATCAAGAGCGGCGAGTTCAAGCCGGGCTATGCCTGCGACGATCGTGCCGGCATCTATTTCGAGAACGAGACCGTGAAACAGGTCGTCTCGCTCGATGAGAAGAGCAATGCCTATTATGTGTCGCGAAAGGATGGGGACGCGATCGAGCGCGTGCTTCCCAAGCAGATCCTGAAGCCGTAGCGCTCAGCCCGATCGCGAACCGGAAGCGATCGGGAAAGGCTCTGGGCGCGACATTCTCTGGATTTCAGGGGGTTTCAAGCGTGGTGGGCGCGGTAGGGATTGAACCTACGACCCCACCCGTGTGAAGGGTGTGCTCTACCACTGAGCTACGCGCCCACGCTTGGGCCCGGCCGATGAAGCGACCGGAGGCGGGTCCAATAGCGGCGCCCGATTGGACGCGCAACATGCCAGCCGAAAATTGACGATAAAAAAGGCGATGCCGGGACACCGCCTTTGTCTGACGCAGGGCGCCTGGACGATTTCCCGGTATATGCCGGGCCGGCATGGAGACGGCGGCAAAAAACCTTCCGCAAGGGCGGAAGCGCCAAACGCTTCCGCCAATCACGTCATTCAGGCTCTCTCCTTTCGGCCGACCCCGGTTTCGGATTTCGGACCCTTCGGTCCGAAACGATCAGGATCTTGCCGCCGGCATCAAGATCAGTTGACGGCGTCCTTCAGGCCCTTGCCGGCCTTGAACTTGGGCTGGCTCGACGCCTTGATGGCCATCGGCTCACCGGTACGCGGGTTGCGGCCCTGCGAAGCCTTGCGCTTGGAAACGGAGAAGGTGCCGAAGCCGACGAGGCGAACTTCGTCGCCCTTCTTCAGCGCACCGGAAATCGCGTCGAAAACGCCCTCAACGGCCTTGCTGGCGTCGCCCTTGCTCAGGCCCGATGCGTCGGCGACAGCGCCGATGAGCTCTTGCTTGTTCATGCCCTGGGAACCCCCTTATCACGTGGTTGGAATCAGTCTCCGGCGAATGCCGGCGCGTAGTTAAGGCGGACGATTTAAGACCTGTCAAAGCAAAAGCGCTGAAAACACGGGCGATAACCCCGTGAATCGTGGTTTTTTAGCGCCCGAATGCCCCTTTGAGGGATTTCGAGGCGGATGGAGCCGCCTGCCGACTCGGAAATCCCGTCAAACCGGGGAATTCGGACTCATTTCGGTTCGACCGGACCGGAACGAGTCTGGGGGGTCCAAGACCGGTGGAATCACCCACCGGCCCGCGAACCACGGCAAACCAAGGACACGCCGAGCGATCCGGTTCGATCCGAACCGGACTGCCTCTAATGGCGCAAACCGTCCGCTTCCGGATGCCCCGGGGCCGGCGCTTGCGGGGGCTGGGCCGCCAGTTCGTCGGCTTCGGTCCAATCGATCGGCTCGATCGACTCGGTCAGCGCCAGCGCCAGCACCTCGTCGACATGCTTCACCGGTACGATCTTCAGCCCATCCTTGATGTTCTGCGGGATCTCGGCGAGGTCCTTTTCATTGTCGGCGGGGATGAGCACGGTGCTGATCCCGCCGCGCAATGCCGCAAGCAGCTTCTCCTTCAGACCGCCGATCGCCAGCACCCTGCCCCGCAGCGTCACTTCACCCGTCATCGCCACATCCTTGCGGACCGCGATGCCGGTGAGCGTCGAGACGATCGAGGTCACCATGCCGATGCCTGCGGACGGACCGTCCTTGGGCACAGCACCTTCGGGCAAGTGGATATGGATGTCCTTGCGCGAGAACAGGCTGGGCTTGATGCCATAGGATGGCGCACGCGCGCGGACGAACGAGAAAGCCGCCTGGATCGACTCGTTCATCACCTCGCCCAGTTTGCCGGTGGTCTTCACCACGCCCTTGCCGGGAACGGTGACCGCCTCGATCGTCAGCAATTCGCCGCCGACCTCGGTCCAGGCCAGGCCGGTAACCGCACCGATCTGATGCTCCTCCTCGCCAAGCCCGTGACGGAATTTCTGAACGCCGGCGAAGTCGGCGATATTGTCCTCGGTGATCGTGACGCTCGTCGCCTTGCCCTCGAGAATGCGGCGCAGCGACTTGCGCGCCAGCTTCGCGATCTCGCGTTCGAGCGTGCGGACGCCCGCCTCTCGGGTATAATGCCGGATCAGCGAGCGCAGCCCGTCGGGCGCCAGCGTGAACTCGCCTTCCTTCAGACCATGCGCCTCGATCTGCTTGGCGATCAGGTGGCGCTGGGCGATCTCGACCTTCTCGTCCTCGGTATAACCCTCCAGCCGGATGATCTCCATGCGATCGAGCAATGGCTGAGGCAGGTTGAGCGAGTTCGCGGTGGTCACGAACATCACGTCGGACAGGTCGATATCGATCTCGAGATAATGGTCCTGGAACTTGTTGTTCTGTTCCGGATCGAGCACTTCGAGCAGCGCCGATGCCGGGTCGCCGCGGAAATCCTGGCCCAGCTTGTCGATCTCGTCGAGCAGGAACAGCGGATTGGACGTGCCGGCCTTTTTCAGGTTGGTCACGATCTTGCCCGGCAGCGAGCCGATATAGGTGCGCCGGTGGCCGCGAATCTCGGCCTCGTCACGCACGCCGCCCAGCGACTGACGGATGAACTCGCGCCCGGTCGCCTTGGCGATCGATTTGCCCAGGCTGGTCTTGCCGACACCCGGCGGACCGACGAGGCACAGGATCGGGCCCTTGAGCTTGTTGGTCCGCGCCTGGACCGCGAGATATTCGACGATCCGGTCCTTGACCTTCTCCAGCGCATAATGGTCCTCGTCGAGCACCTTCTGCGCCTGCGCGATATCCTTCTTCAGCTTGGACTTCTTGCCCCAGGGCAGGCCGAGCAGCACGTCGAGATAATTGCGCACGACCGTCGCCTCGGCGGACATCGGCGCCATCGTCTTGAGCTTCTTGAGCTCTGCGGTCGCCTTGGTCTTGGCTTCCTGCGAAAGTTTGAGCGTCGCGATCTTCTGGGTCAGCTCGGCAAGTTCGTCGCCCTCGCCTTCGTCGCCCTCATTGCCCAGCTCGCGCTGGATCGCCTTCAACTGCTCGTTGAGATAATATTCGCGCTGGGTCTTCTCCATCTGCCGCTTCACGCGGCTGCGGATCTTCTTCTCGACCTGGAGCACGCCGAGCTCGCCTTCCATAAAGGCGAACGCCATCTCCAGCCGGCGCGGAGGGTCGAGTTCGACGAGCAGCGCCTGCTTGTCGGAAACCTTGATCGAGATATTGGCCGCGATCGAATCCGCCAGCCGCGCCGCGTCCTCGATCTCGCTCAGTTGCACGGCGGTCTCGGCCGGCAGCTTCTTGTTGAGCTTGGCGTAATTCTCGAACTGTTCGACCACCGAGCGCATCAGCGCCTGGAGTTCGGTATCCTTCTCGGTCGCGCGATCCTCGATCGGCGTGACCGTCGCGACCGCATGGCCGGCCGTCGATTCGAAGGATTCGAGCGTCGCGCGCTGCTTGCCCTCGACAAGCACGCGAACCGTGCCGTCAGGCAGCTTGAGGAGCTGAAGGACTGTGGCGATCACGCCCAGATCGTACAGATCGTCGCGGCCGGGATCGTCCTCGGCCGGATCGAGCTGGGCGACGAGGAAGATCTCCTTGTCCGATTCCATCGCCTTTTCGAGCGCCACGACCGATTTGTCGCGGCCGACGAACAGCGGCACGATCATGTGCGGGAACACGACGATGTCGCGCAGGGGCAGGACAGGATAGGACTTGGTCATGGAGACTCCGGTGAACACGTAGCACCTATATGGGCGCACCATGTCGCAGGATCAATGAATCCGGCGGCACGCTCTGCGCGGCGACCGCGTCGTCGAGCGCGGTCAATGCTTGGACTGCGTCATCCTGTCGACATAGGCGATGCCGATCGCCGACGCGATGAAGCACATATGGATGATGGTCTGCCACATCACCCCGGTCTCGGTCACCCGGCTGGTGGCGGTGCCGAGCGCGCCGGCCTCGATGAACGTGCGCAGCAGGTGGATCGACGAAATGCCGATGATGGCCATCGCCAGCTTCACCTTGAGCACGCCGGCATTCACATGGCTCAGCCATTCGGGCTGGTCGGGATGACCCTCCAGCCGCAGCCGCGACACGAAGGTCTCGTAACCGCCGACGATCACCATCACCAGCAGGTTGGAGATCATCACCACGTCGATCAGCCCGAGCACGACCAGCATGATCTGCTGCTCGCTGAACTCCCAGGCGTGCAGCACCAGATGCTTCAGTTCCTTGAGGAACAGAAAGACATAGACGCATTGCGCGACGATCAGGCCGACATAGAGCGGCAATTGCAGCCAGCGAGAGCTGAAGATCAGCGCCGGCAAGGGGCGAAGCCGCACGGTTTCGCTCCGGTCGCTCATGGTTCGTCCAGTCATTGCTTATCGTGAAACGAAGGAATCAGGCGGCGTCGCCCGCCTTCTTCTCCTTCTTGGCGAAGACCCGGACGGGTTCCTTGCGGCCCTCGACCACGTCCTTGTCGATCATCACCTCGTCGACGCCGTCCATGCCGGGCAGGTCGAACATGGTGTCGAGCAGGATCGCCTCGAGGATCGAGCGGAGGCCGCGCGCGCCGGTCTTGCGTTCGATCGCCTTCTTGCCGACCGAAACCAGAGCGTCGTCGGTGAAGCCGAGCTTCACTTCCTCCATCTCGAACAGCTTCTGATATTGTTTGACCAGGGCGTTCTTCGGCTCCGACAGGATCTTCACCAGCGCGTCGATGTCGAGATCCTCGAGCGTCGCGATGAC